>CAZFRV010000158.1:0-2569 GCA_964521445.1 uncultured Acidobacteriaceae bacterium | reverse complement strand
AGCCGGTCCGCAAAGAATTCCTGTTGTCGGACACGCAAATCGGAGCGCTCAACACAGCGTTCACCTTGCTCTATGGCATTGTTGGGCTTCCGCTGGGGCGCTTGGCGGACCGTGTCAGCCGCAAGAAGCTTCTGGCCGTTGGAATTACGGTGTGGGCGGCGCTTACGGCCAGCGTCAGGTGGGTCCACAGCTATCCATTTCTGGTTTTCACGCGGCTGGGAGTCGGCGTAGGTGAAGCCACGGCCGCTCCCACGGCAACCAGCTGGATCGGCGACCTCTATCCGCCCGAACGCCGGTCCAAGCCGCTGGCGTTGTTCATGCTGGGCGTTCCCGTGGGCGGGGCCTTGAGTCTTTTCTTCAGCGGCTCCATTGCGCAGCGATTCGGGTGGCGGGCCGCCATGGTCGCGGCCGCCGCGCCCGCGCTGCTCCTGGTGCCGTTGTTGCTCATGCTTCGCGAGCCGGCGCGCGGGGCTTCAGAACCCGGCTTGAAGAGCCCGGCCGGTGGCGGTTCCATGTGGCAGGTGTTGCGCATTCCCAGCTTCTGGTGGATTGCAATCTCCGGCGCCCTGGTGAACTTCAACCTGTATGCTGTGGCCACATTCTTCCCGCCTCTTTTTGGCCGCATTCATCGCCTGGGCGTCGCTCGCGCGGGAATCGCGACCGGGGTGATCTACGCGGTCGGAGGAGTGCTGGGCGGGTTGCTGGCCGGCATCTGGGGCGATCGTATTGTCCGGCGCAGCCGCGGCGGACGCATGTTGGTCGCAGCCGGGGCTACGCTGCTGTCCGCTCCGCTCTCGTACTTTGGAATCCATCAAGGTTACGGTCAGGTGGCGCTGGCGGTGACTTTGCTTACTGTCGCCTACGGATTGCTCAATATGTATTACGGCCTGGTGTACGCCTCCATCCAGGACATTGTTCCTCCGGCTCTGCGCGGCACCAGCATGGCCATGTACTTCCTGGTGATGTATCTGGGAGGCGCCTCCTGGGGCACGGTCATCATCGGCAAGTTGAGCGACGGCTTCGCCCTGCGCGCGGCACACCTGGCCGGCGCCGCCAACATTAACGAAGCTTTCAAAGCCATCGGTCTGCAACAGGCTCTGATGACCGTTCCCATGCTCTCTCTTGCGTTGGCCGCAGTGCTGTGGGCTGGATCCAGGACCATGGAGAAGGACGCCGCAAGACGCAATGTGGCCTGATGCTTGGGAATTGGGGACGCAGTTACCTTGACTGGACATGTCGAGCGCTAGTCGAAGAGCGCATCGAACTCGGCGAGGAGCGTGACCAGATCACCGGCATGGGGATCGCCGTCGAACTCGCGGACCGCCTGGGCGCCGACGCTGCTGCCCGAAGGGAACTGATTGGACGCGGCAGCCTCGCGCACGCGCGGCAGGAAGATGAACTGCAGCCATTGCGCGAAGTTCATAGTGTCCATGGCAAAGGCCTGGGTGAACTCCATCTGCTCGGGCCGCAGCGGGTCGCTTTGCCAGTAGCCGATGCGCCGCATCTCGGCTTCAATGAGATCGGCGGAACGGATAACGTCCTGTTGAAGATGCCTGGAGGTCAATTTGTCGTCTCCGAAAACATTTCTAGCAGGTACGAATGATAGCGAAAAACGGCGCACCGGGTGGCGATTGCGAAAGAAATGAGGAAGATTTGAGCGTCCGATGAGACTGACTCCGCGGGTTTTGGACGAGAATCGGGCGGCGCACCCCCACGAATCGAGGTTGCGCGGTAAAAGGAATGAAACCATGAAACACCTCGTTACAATTCTCGCCATCGCGTCGTTCCTGCTCGCGTCCCTTTCCGGCCGAACCCAAGACAATCTGACCGTGAGCGGTGTCCTCTCTGATCAGGGCAAGCCCGTTGCCGGAGGACTTGTGGTGCTGCAGCGCGTCAAGGATGAGCAGTGCGCCAGATTGTTCGCCGCGCGGAATCTCTCGCCAAAAGAAGCGCGCCGCCTGGAATCGTGCACCGAAGACTTGCCTTGGATAAACACGGGCGAGCACGGCAACTACTCTTACGCGGACCTCGCGCCCGGGTGGTACGACATTCGCTTCTTATGGTTCATGGATCCTACCTGGCCCGGCGCGGGCATCACATGTTGGGCCTCGAACTGGGTGATACGTGCGGGCTCTCAAAAGGATAGAACCGGGAAGTACAACTCTTTTGCGCAAAGCTCACCGTTCGAATTAAAGGCGAATGAACCGAAACAAGTCAATTTCGACTACGAGTCGCAAATCAATCGGGGACCAGGTTGCGCCGCGTACCCTCAGCTCCAGGCGATAATGCCCAACAAGGCAAGGATTGCCGTTCCGGGAATCCAGGGTGCTTTGGAGTTCGATCCCGGGCCCTCTCCCTGGCAATCGCAGCAGCGGCCTGATGGAACCGTGGTGCTCCAAGCCATGGCGCGCGCGGACCATCTCCTGGTGACTGCTTTCCTGCAGAGAGTCAACTTCGCCGCCAGCGCAGAAAAGTGCCGTGATGCACGTTGGCCGAACGCGGAAAACGCACTGCGGAGCCACAAAGCGAGACTTGACGATCTCCAGAAGACCACCCAGGAAGGCATGGC
>CAZFRV010000157.1:0-7406 GCA_964521445.1 uncultured Acidobacteriaceae bacterium | reverse complement strand
ATTCTGGGGTCTTTGCTTGTGGCCATTGCTGTCGCCCAGACGCAGCGGGCCCGGAAACGAAGCCGGGAGTTCCAAGAAAGTAAAGAGATGCTGGAAAGGTTGTTTGAGGCTTCTCCGGACACTCTGCTCTTGACAGACCGCCAGGGCCGCATCATCCAGACGAACCAGAGGGTCGAAACCACTTTTGGCTACACGCGCGATGAACTTCTCGGGCAATCCATAGAAACTCTTATTCCGGATAAGGTCCACGCGCTGCACAAAGCCCATCGTGAAGCCTACTATGCCGTGCCCGCAACGCGGCCCATGGGACAGGGGTTGGAACTGCAAGCCAGACACAAGAACGGCAGCGAATTTCCTGTGGATGTCTCGCTGAGCCCTGTGCAGTCAGGAAGGGAATTGCACGTGCTGGCGGTGCCCCGGGACATCACCAAACGCCAGCAGGCGGAGGCCGCTCTGCGTGAGAGTGAAACGGCCTTTGTCACGCTGGCCAACTGTGTGCCTCAGATGGTGTGGATGTGCACACCCGACGGGTTGAACGTGTATTTCAACCAACGCTGGGTAGAGTACACGGGGATGACTCTGGAAGAGAGCTACGGAAGAGGTTGGAACACTCCCTTCCACCCAGATGACAAGCAGGCTGCGTGGGACGCCTGGAACCAAGCGACAGCAACGGGTGAAGCGTACCGGGTGGAGAGTCGCCTGCGAGCCGCCAACGGTAGCTATCGCTGGTTTCTCATGAGGGGCCTGCCCTTGCAGGACGCTGCAGGCAATGTCGTCAAATGGTTTGGAACCTGCACCGATATCGACGATCTGAAGCGGGCCGAGCAGGAACTGCTGGAGAGCGAGGCCCGGTTGCAGCTGCAGATTGATCGCATGCCGATCGGCTGCATGGTGTTCAGCAAAGACTCTCGCATCCAATCCTGGAACCCTGCGGCGGAACGGATTTTTGGATTCAGCGAGGAGGAAGTCGTGGGGCGGCATCTTAACGATTGCATCGTTCCACCGGACCTCCAGCCGCAGCTTGATGCCGTTTTTGCGCGGTTGGTGGAGGGCGATGAAACCGCCCACAGCACGAATGAGAACCTCACCAAGGATGGCCGCCGAATTACCTGTGAATGGACCAACACTCCCTTGCGAGGGGCCGACGGAAAGGTCTACGGCATTCTTTCCATGGCCCAGGACATCACCGAACGCAAGCAGGAACAGGAGGCTTTGCGCGTGAGCGAAGAGCGCTTCCGCGGCCTCTTTGAGCAAGCTCCCATTGGAGCGGCCCTGCTGGGATCCGATCACCGGATGAGCAAAGCCAACCCGGCGTTCTGCCGCATGCTGGGGTACTCGGAAGCGGAAATGACGAAGATGACGCCGCTTGACATCACGCTTCCGGACGATCGCGAATCATGTGGGGAGGTGCTGGGACGTCTCGACTCAGGCGAGATTCCCGTCTGCAAGTTGGACAAGCGTTATGTCAAGAAGAACGGCGAAATCATCTGGATCAGCCTGACAGCTTCCGTGATTCGCGACCGCGAAGGCAGGCCGCTGCACGGTCTGGGCCTGGTTGAAGACATTACCGAACGCAAGCGCGTGGAAGAGGAACTGCGCAGCCTGAGCGAACGGTTGTCCCTGGCCACGCGCACCGCATCCATCGGTATCTGGGACCTGGACCTGAGAACGAATCGGGTGGTATGGGACGATACTACGTTTGCGATCTTCGATATCCCGAGAGTGGTTCCCTTGCCACAGGGGGAGTTCGCCCGGCGGGTCCATCCCGAAGATCTTCCCGCGGTGCAGGCTGCCAGGCAGCGCGCGGTCCAGGAAAAGACGCAGGAGTCCGTGGAATTTCGCATCATCCGTCCAGACGGCTCTATGCGTCACGTTTCCACAATCGAGAGAGCCGTCCTGGATGAGCTCGGCAATGCGGTCAGGCTGGTTGGCACCGCGGTGGATATCACCGTGCGCAAAGAGATGGAAGCGCAGATCGAAGCTTCCGCGCGGCTCTCAGCACTGGGCATGATGGCGGGAGGCGTGGCCCACGAAATCAACAATCCTCTCGCGATCATTCACGCTTCGGCGGGCGATCTTCTTCGCAGGGCCAGGGAAGAGGGCGCTGTGCCGGTGGAAATCGTCGTGCGGACCGGCGAACGAATTTTGCAGACGGCCAACCGAATCACCAAGATCATCAAGAGCATGCGTCATCTGGCCCGCGAGGGTTCACGAGACAGGCCGTCTCCGACCTCGGTCGCCAAAATCGTGGAAGAGACCCTGGAGATTTGCAAAGAACGCTTCAAAAACCATTCCGTGAATTTGCTCCTGCCGAACATCGATCCGGCGTTATGCGTCTCCTGCCGAGAGGTGCAGATCGAGCAGGTGCTGCTGAACTTGCTGCAGAATGCCTTCGATGCCGTTGTGGAGCAGGCAGGAGAAAGATGGGTCCGTCTGGATGTCGCCGTGCAAGATGGATCGGTCGCGTTTTCAGTGATCGATAGCGGGCCGGGGATTCCGCCGGAACTAAGGACGCGCATCATGGAGCCTTTCTTTACCACGAAAGAGGTGGGCAAAGGCGCCGGATTGGGACTCAGCCTCTCGCGAACGATCGTGGAAGAACACGGGGGCACGCTTGAGCTCACGGAAGTGGCCGGCCACAACTGTTTTTCCTTTCGTCTTGCCCTGGCGCAACAAACGGAGCCCGCATGCAAGTGAAAGAAGCATCAATTCTCCTGGTAGACGATGAACCTATCTTGCTGGAGATCATGGCTGACTGGTTTCAGCGGCTCGCCGGCCGGGTGTTTTGCGCGGCCGATGGGGCGCAAGCCCTGCACGTTCTAGCCGCCCAGAAAATTGACCTGGTGATTACGGATGTTCGTATGCCCGTGCTGGATGGCATCAGCCTGCTCAAAAAAATCAAAACGAATGGGGGCCACGCTCCCGGTTTCATCCTTATCACCGGCTTCGCGGACATTCAGTTACGCGACGCTTTTGATTTGGGCGCGGAGGCCCTCTTGGAGAAGCCAATCGAAACCGACGATCTCATCCATGCAGTCGAGTGCTGCCTGGCGGAACGCGGCGAGCTCTGGCAGACTCCGCGCGATCTGTCCGCTTACCCGGCCCTTCGCCGCGGGTTTGCGAGCCTGGCCGCAGCCTTCCAGGAACATCGGATTGCCTTCGGCCGTGGAGGCTTCTGCATTGAGGCAGGCGAATTGCCGGAGGAAGGGCCGGTGAACATCGAGCTGGATTTCAAAGGTGATCGATACGTTCTCTCAGGTCAGGGCGTGGTGCGCTGGCTCGCGCATAAAGAGAACCAGGCCGGCATCGAGTTTACCTATGTCGCAGAGAGAGCTCTCTCTCGCGTGTTGCAACTCACAGCAGGAGCCGTCTCCTTCATTCCGCGCACAACAGGGAGCAGATATCAGGCCCAGGCCGGGTAGGCAGGCGCGAAACTGTGAGCGAGATATCAGTACTCGGCGGGCGGGATAGGCCGCGCGGATAGGCGCGGATCAGAACCATCGCAATCGCAATTGAAGAATCGTCGACTCTACTTCGCAGGCGAGGGCGTAGGCGCGGGAGAAGCCGCAGGCTGCGGGGCCTTGCTCGTCTTGCCCCCTTTGTGGGTCTTGCTTGTCTTCGTGGCCTTTTTGCCTGAGTCAGCGTTCGCTGTTGCCGTGGGCGTCTTTCGAGGCGGTAGCGGCTGCGGGTTCAACTGTTTTGCCTTGTCGCCGCCGGTGTCCTGGGCGAACGCCAGGCTGCCTGCCAGAAACATTGCGAATACCACTGTCATAAACTTCTTCATTCGCTTTTTCCTCTCAAGAAAAATGCTGAATGCTCAAGTAGAACCCGCTGGGACCGGAAAGTTTCGCGTCCGCCGGTGGCTTGACGGTAGCATCGATGGCCGGCGACGCGGATGTGGCAAGCAAACGCGACTGCAACTTTTTTTGCTTGCTAACGTATTATTCCCCAAGCACGTCAAGATACATGGGTCTGTACGCATTCGCAAACCAGCGTTTTCAAGAGGCAGGTTATGGGGAGTTTCACAGGCCAGGTCAGGCAGGTTCTGCGCCGACTGAGCCGCGCGCCGATGTTCACCGCCGTCACTCTCATCACGCTAGCCGGAGGGATCGCAGCCAACATCGTGGTTTTCAGTGTTCTGGAAGGGATTTTGCTGAAGCCGCTGTCGTTTCCCCAGGCTGAACAACTGGTCGTAGTCGCCCATACCGCGCCGGGGATCAAGGTGAATGAGTTGCCGGGTTCGCCCTCCACCTACCTCATTTATCGCGAACAGAACCGCACCTTCCAGGACATCGGCATGTTCACCGCTGACTCGGTGAGCATTACCGGCGTAGCTGAGCCTGAACAAGTGCCGGCCGAGCGTGTGACCGATGGTTTGCTTTCCGTGCTGGGAGCGTCCCCGATGCTGGGGCGCGGGTTCACACGTGAGGACGATCTGCCCGGCAGTCCGGAAACCGCGATTCTGATGTACGGATACTGGCAGCACAAGTTCGGCGGCGATCGCGGAGTCATCGGCCGGACCATCCAGGTGGACGGCAAGCCGCGCACTGTGATCGGGGTCATGCCCAAGAACTTCCATCTGTACGACCAGGAAGATCCCGCGCTGCTCTATCCTTTTCAGTTCGACCGGGCGAAGCTTTTTCTCGGCAACTTCAGTTATACGGCGGTGGCCCGGCTCAAGCCGGGTGTCACCATCGCGCAGGCCAGCGCGGACGTGGCAAGGATGCTGCCGATTGTGGAGCGTAGTTTTCCACCGCCGCCCGGATTCAGTCTCAGCATGTTCGCGGATGCGCAATTCGGGCCCCGCATCAGGCCGCTCAAGAACGTGGTGGTTGGGGACGTAGGCAAGGTGCTGTGGGTGCTGATGGGGTCGATCGGGATGGTGCTGCTGATCGCCTGTGCCAACGTGGCTAACCTGGTGCTGGTGCGCGTGGAAGGCCGCCGCCAGGAGCTGGCGATTCGCGCCGCGCTCGGCGCCCGCTGGACGCGCATTGCTGCCGAGCTGTTGTTGGAGAGTACGATTCTCGGCTTGCTGGGAAGCGTGGTGGGTCTGGGCCTGGCCTATGGCGCGTTGCGCATTCTCCTGGCGGTTGCGCCCAGCAACCTGCCCCGCCTCAGCGAAGTCGGCATCGATGGTTCGGTGCTGCTGTTCACGCTTGGTTTGGCCGTGCTCTCAGGTCTCTTGTTCGGCAGCATTCCCATCTTCAAATATGCCGGCGCCGGGCTGGGTACGGGCCTGCGCGAAGGCGCACGCGGTCTCAGCCAAAGCCGTGAGCAGCATCGCGCGCGCAGTGTCCTGGTGGTGGCCCAGGTGGCGCTGGCTCTGGTCCTTCTGATTTGCTCGGGCCTGATGGCGCGAACTTTTGTGGCTTTGACCAAAGTCGAGCCCGGATTCGCCCAACCAGGGCAGGTTCAGACCTTCGTCGTCAACATCCCGAAGAGCCACATTGCTGACGAGAGCGTTACCCGGACCTTCGAAGAAATCCTCGGGAAGGTAGCGGCTGTGCCTGGTGTTTCCTCCGCCGGTCTCGCCACCACCATTCCCATGGATGGCAACAACTGGGTGGATCCGGTATTTGTGGAAGATCGCTCGTACAAAACCGGCGAGCTTGCCGCCCTTCGCCGCTTCAAATTCATCTCCCCTGGATTTCTGGCGACGATGGGAACTCCTCTCATCGCCGGCCGCGATTTCACCTGGGCTGACATCGATAACAAGACCGCCGTAGCCATGATCTCGGATGGTCTGGCCCGGGAACTGTGGCAGAGTCCGGGCAACGCACTGGGCAAACGTGTGCGTGTGGCCAATACCGACGACTGGCGCGAGGTTGTCGGCGTGGTGGCGGATGTTCATGACGATGGGCTGAACAAAGAACCCTCCAAAAGCGCCTACTGGCCCATCATGGCGAGCAAATTCGAGGGTGAAGATCTGCACGTGACGCGAGGCCTGGCCTTCGCACTTCGCTCGCCCCGCGCCGGCTCCGAGAGCCTGATGAAAGACGTCCGCCAGGCCGTGTGGTCGGTCGACCCGGACCTTCCTCTGGCAGACGTCCGTACCGCGGGGTATTACTATCGCGCCTCCATGGCGCGAACTTCATTCACGCTGCTCATGCTGGGCATTGCCGGCGCGATGGCGCTGCTGCTGGGGACGGTCGGGATCTACGGCGTGATCGCTTACTCCGTGTCACAGCGGACACGGGAGATCGGCATTCGCATGGCCCTGGGCGCACAGCGCCACGAGCTGACAGGATTGTTCGTGCGGCATGGCCTGGCACTGACCGCGATAGGCGTAGGAGTTGGACTGATCGTCGCGTTTGCCTCCATGCGCTTGCTGGCGTCGCTGCTCTATAAGGTGAGCCCCACCGACTGGCTCACCTACGGCGCCGTATCCTTCGCTCTGATTGCGACCGCTTGCCTCGCCAGCTATCTGCCTTCACGCCGCGCTGCTGGTGTGGATCCGGTGGAGGCCCTGCGTAGCGAGTGACCACACTTGGGCCCTCGCCCACTTTTAAGCGATCGAATTACTAGTGAAATCGCCTGTGGCTGTTGAAAAAGTGCATTTTCCTGAAAACAACCCAAATTCGGGGCATAGAAAATGTCTAAGAAAATCGAGAAAGCAGCTTGTAGGGCATCCTGACGCGATTTTATTTTTGCCAATTTCGCGGGAGCGAGTTTTTCAACAACCACGCCTGCCAACAACAGTTATGATGCCTGGAGTCTTTTCTGATTGAGGCGCGACCCACCGCTCGTTTGCGAGTGTGGCCGGTTTCATCTGTGTTCTTGCATCAGCCGGTATTCAGTAATAATGTTCTGGGCGGAATCGCCTAGCTTGTAAAGGGGACTTCGATGACTGCGCAAGTCCGCTACCAGTACGGTCGCGGTAAGGACGCCAGCATCGGTACGGACGTAGAAGGTAACCTGGCCACTCTCGGGCAATGGATAAGTCGTCGTGGGGTGCAGGAAAGACTTCATCTCGCCGGCGATCTCTACAGTCTTCATTGCGGCCTTACGGATAGACTCGCGCGACTGACCACCGCCTAAAAACCCGCCCCCGCTGCTCAAGTAGACGCTGGCAGTTCCGTCGGCATACGCGGCCACAGTGGCTGTCCCTGAGTCAATACGCCAATCCATGAGCACCGCGAATGGCTGACCAGACCTATCGACGGGCGTTTTCGCAGGAGGATTCTGTAATGCCAGATTGCGCAACCCTAGATACACCTCAGCCCCCGAACGTTTGTCATCCGCTGGCGCAGATGCATTCGGCGGACTTTGCTTTTGGCCGGCACGTAACCAGGACCACAGAGCGACAACCAATAGAAACAGAACCGCCCACACTATCGGTTTCATAGTGGCAGACATCTTAGCACTGACGATACTTGGTGTAATATCGCCATTTCACTCGTTGACCC
>CAZFRV010000156.1:0-10801 GCA_964521445.1 uncultured Acidobacteriaceae bacterium | reverse complement strand
TCCCGCGCGCGCGTAGGCTGCTTGCACGTCATTATAGTCGCGCTCGCCGGTCTGGTGGATCACACGCAAGCCGGGTACTCGCCTTAATACCTCCGGGAGCGCGCCGGTCACGGCTTCATTGATGGCATGGGCGCCCTGGCTGCCGCCAAAAACCAGCAGCGTCGGGGGATGCGCTTGAGCTGATCCTCCGCTTGCGTCCGGCGCCGCGAAAAACTCTGCGCGCACCGGCACACCAACAACTTGCGCGTTGCGAAAGAACTTTTTTGTCTCTTCAAAATGAACCGCTGCGGCAGAAACGCGGCGCCCCACCATCTTGTTGGCGAACCCAGGAACCAGATTAGGCTCAAACGCCAGTGTGGGAATTTTGGCCAGGATGGCCGCAGCCATCGCCGGACCGGAAGCGTAACCGCCTACGCCGACCACAACATCGGGCGCGAACGCTCTGACGATCTTGCGCGCCTCAAGAATCGCCAGCGGCAGGCCCAGCAATGTGCGCACCCGGGTATGCAGGCCAACGTTCTTGAGCGCGCCGACTTTGATCCGCATCAGGCCAAAGCCGGCCTGCGGCACCAGCCGGTTCTCAATGCCCCGTGCCGTGCCGACGAACAACACCTCGGCGGCGTAGCGCGACTTCAATTCGCGGGCGATGGCCAGCGCCGGGATGACGTGTCCGCCGGTGCCGCCGCCGGCAATGAGAACGCGCATGGTGTAAGAGTAACAGGCCTTGTCACCCCGTCCCACGGTACCGAATGACACGCACCGCATGCCTGTGAGCGGCGTCACAGCCCGCGCGCCCACGGCAGGTGGTATCATCGCGCATCATAAGATCTGCGGGCCAGCGGGCCAGCGGACCTTGCCATTGTGTCCTGTCGCGGAAACCTCATCGAAGGAGGACTTATGCCGCCCACGGTCCAGACGGAAAGCGGAATTGAACAGCTTTTGCGTGCGGAAACCGAGTTTCACCCGCCCAAGTTTCTCGTAGAGCAGGCCCGCCTGCCCGATTATGCCGCTGAATATAAGCGCTCGGTGGAGCATCCGGAAGTCTTCTGGGCGGGGATCGCCAAGGAACTCGAATGGTTCGCGCCGTGGAAGCAGGTCTTCGAATGGAAATACCCGACCTTCGAGTGGTTCCAGGGCGGCAAGTGCAACATCACGCACAACGCTCTCGACCGTCAGGTGAAATCCGGACGCAAGAACAAAGTGGCGTACATCTGGGCTGGTGAGGACGGCACGGAACGGCAGATCACCTACGGTCAACTGCTGGATGCGGTCTGCCGCACCGCGAACGGACTGAAGTCGCTGGGCGTAAAAAAGGGCGACCGGGTCATCGTCTATATGCCGCTCTCGCTCGAGGGCGTAATCGCCATGCTGGCCTGCGCCCGGATCGGCGCAGTGCATTCGGTAGTGTATGCCGGTTTCAGCGTGCAAGCGCTGCGCAGCCGAATTGAAGACGCGCAGGCCCGGGTGATCCTGACTGCCGACGTCACCTATCGCCGCGGCAAACTGGTGCCCTTGCGCGCCATCGTCGAAGAATCAATCGCCGGGCTGGAGCTGGTGGAGAAAGTAGTGGTGTTGCGGCGCAACCATCCCCAGGTCGAGCTGAGCGGGCGCGAAGTCGATTTCCATGAGCTGGTGCGCCAGCAAAAAGCCGAATGTCCCGCCGAAGTAATGGAAGCCGAAGATCCGCTCTACATCCTTTATACCAGCGGCACCACCGGCAAACCGAAGGGCGTGGTCCACGTCCATGGCGGCTACATGGTGGGCATTTACTACCACATGACTCGCTTCTGGGACATCCGCGATGACGACGTCTTCTTCTGCACCTCCGACATCGGCTGGGTCGTCGGCCACTCCTACATTGTTTATGCGCCGCTGCTGGCGGGAGCAACAACTTTGTTTCGCGAAGGCGCGATTGACTACCCGCACCCGGCGATTGCCTGGGAGCTGGTGGAGAAATACCGCGCCTCGGTGATTTTCACGGCGCCCACCGCGGTGCGGATGTTCATGCGCCACGGCGATGAGCTGCCGAAAAAGTACGACCTGCGCACCATCCGCCTGTTCACCTGCGCCGGCGAGCCGCTCAACCCGGAGGCCCTGACGTGGACGAACCGCGTGATCTGTGACAACGGCAAGACCGGCTTCGTCGCCGATAACTGGTGGCAAACCGAAACCGGCGGTCCCTGCCTGGGCACCATGTGCACGTTCCCACAGCGTCCGGCGAAGGCCGGCAAGGCACTGCCCGGCGTGGTGGCGGAGGTGGTGGACCAGCAGGGCAACAAGATGCCGCCGAACAAGGGCGGTTTGCTTGTATTGCGCAAGCCGTTCCCGCATATGTTCCGCACCGTCTATGGCGACCCGGCGCGTTACGCGCAGGACTGGGGCAAAGTGCCGAATGCCTACACCACCGGCGACGTGGCCATCTGCGATCAGGACGGCTACTTCACCGTGGTGGGCCGCGCCGACGATGTACTCAACGTCGCCGGCCATCGCATTGGCACTGCGGACGTGGAAGGCGCGCTGGTCAGCCATCCCGCCGTGGCCGAGGCCGCGGTGATCGGTCGTCCCGACGAGATCAAGGGCGAGAACATCAAGGCCTTTGTGATCCTGCGCGTGGGCCATACTGCCTCGCCGGAGCTCGAGCGAAAGCTCAAAGACCACGTGCGTCACACGCTGGGTGCGATTGCCGTGCCCGCCGACATCGCCTTCCCCGACAAGCTGCCCAAGACGCGCAGCGGCAAGATCATCCGCCGGTTGCTGAAAGCGCAAGAACTGGGCCGCGAAGTAGGAGATCTTTCAACCCTGGAAGAGTAAGGCGAAAGGCAGGACTCTCAAGACGCCAACGGCCGGCAGGGACAACGTTCGCCCATGCCGGCCGTTGCTTGAATATTGCGAGCTCTACGGCAACGCCAATGTGATCTTATTGCCGTTCAGCATGTACTCCAGTTGATACTTCGCGTTCTTTTTGCGCGGCATTGAGAAGTAGAGATAGCCGGACACCGGCGCGGCGGTGTTGCCCTCGGGCAGACCCTTCTCGCGAAGCTCGAGCTCTATTGTCCTGGGGTCGGGATCGGTCGATTCCGTCTTAGGCTGGCGAGATCCTCCCACACCCACGCCAACGCCCGCGCCGCTGCTCATGACCACGCCGCCTGGGCGCCGTTGACCGGTTACCGGATCGACGCCTGCTGTCTGATAGCCAATCCCGGACGACTGCGTGATAACAACATCATGGCCATCCGACTTAGCTTCCGTCGGCTTTTGCAGCCTGCTGGCCACCAGTTCCGGGCTGGCGGGTCTGGTAGCAATGTCCTGACCGGCGATGCGCAGGGCAAAGTCGCTAACCGATATCTCGACGAGGCCGTCCTTCTGCGGATAGAACGCTACTTCCACCACCATGCAGCAGCGATCCATGTCTGCGGCGAAGACCTTCTTTGCCTGGCTTGGCGTGAGCAGCGTGGCGCCGATGCCGACGCCGCCTTCCGCCGCATGAGCGCTGTATTTATCGGGGGCGGAAAGCGGAACGGTGCCTTTGGGAGCGTCCCAGGCCGCCGCGGTCGCGCAGAGAAAGCCGGCGGCCAGCCATTTCGTCAGCTTCATGGTTGTTTCTTCGTTCTCATAGAGCAACGTTCCTGCCGCAAACTATAGCTGATTATGCGCTCTGGTCTGAACGGGTTGCAAGACCGCGTACAAGAGGCTTCGAAAAACTACTTGTAGCGTCAGCCAAAGCTTAGATCGTCAACTTGCCGGCTAATCTGACGAGAGTGTCCTGGGCGACAAAAAAGGCCCCCACTTTTATGTGGGGGCCTTGATGGACCGAAACCGAGACCGAAGCTTAAGCCGCTCCCGGCACCTGTACTTTGACTTGAGCTGCCGCCTGCTCTTGTACGCTGGCCAGTTCTGGAGCTTTGAGGCGCTTCAGAACGAAGAAAGCGAGCCCGGCTGCGATTAAGTCGAAGATAATGGAAATGCCGAACACTCCGCCCCACCCAATCTTGGGTACGGAGAACTTGGCGTTAAACGGTGTCCAAACCCCAGGGATTACGGTGAGCACCAGGGCATAAACAACAATCGCTCCGGCCACCCCGATGATTGTGTTTCTGACTGCGCCACTGACCTTCCACTGGAACAGCTGGGGCCCGAGGAACAAAACGAAAAGCATGATGACCCCGCCGATCAGGAGCATAATGTCCGCGCGGAAATCAAAGGCTTTGCCGACAGCCAGCGCCGAACCGATGGGGATAAACACGGAGGCTGTGCCTTTGGCGGTGTACAGGTAGCCGTAGTTTGCCGTGGCATTCTTGCGTCCGAAGAAGTCGCCGCATAGCGCCGGAAACAACGAGAATATCTCGCCCCAGCCAAAGAAGGTAAAGGCCGTCAACACCACAAAGGCGACGGGATGAGAAGCGTACATGATAAGCGCGACCTTGGCGAGCGCTTCCAGCCCGAAGGCCAGGGTCATGGTGTTTTCACGGCCGATGTGGTCAGAAATCCAGCCCCAGAAAGGACGGCAAAATCCGTTAACCAGGCGGTCAGCTTGAAGCGCAAAAGTGAGCGCCACCACTGACAATCCGAAGAGAGGAATCCGGATGGCAGTTTTGTCCACACCGAAAGAGATCGCCATGGGCGCAAGCTGAGCCGTAGCCATCAACCCGCCGGTTGCGACCAAAGCCATCATCGTATACATCAACCAGAAGTGAGGGGTCGCGGCCATTTGCCCGGAAGTGAACGACACCGCCCGCTGGCGTGTCCTCACCTCTTCGCTGCCTTTGCTTCTCCAGGTCTTGGGCAGCCAGCCGTCGGGCGGCGCCTTGAGAAAAAGGGCTGCTACAACCACCACTGCTCCCTGAATGATGCCCCAACGAATGAACGCCGTCTGGTATCCCGCACTAGCGATCAGGTTGGCGATGGGAGCTACCGTGAAAGCCGATCCAGCTCCAAACCCGGCGGCGGTCAGTCCCGCGGCAAGCCCACGATGATCGGGAAACCACTTCATAGCGCTGCCCACGGCGGTCCCGTAAACAATACCTGCGCCGATTCCGGCTACGGCATAGCTGAGGTAGAGTGCCGTAAGGGTCTCTGCCTTTCCGCTACCGAACCAGCCGAGGCCGGCGAGCACACCTCCCAGCATCACCAGCAACCGGGGACCGAATCGGTCCACTAGGCTGCCCTCGAAAGGCACGAGCCAGGTTTCCAGGAGAACAAAGATGGTAAAGGTGACCTGAATGACGGCTAGGTCTACTCGGAAATGCTTTTGAAGAGGCGGGACAAACAACGTCCAACCATATTGGAAGTTCGCTACTGCTACCATGCTGACGATACTGGCCAGTAGGATGATCCAGCGGTTTGGAACTCGGGTGTCAGCAACTGCAGAGGCTGGCGATGCAGGTAATGCGGCCATGGGGGACCTCCTAGGTTCTAGGGAGCAACACTCTAGCCCTTCGAGCCTTCACTTGCAACAAAGAATTTTGGCTTTCTTATGCTCAAAATGTGCATAAGATTACATACATTGTTTGCGGCTAAGCGGGCGCCTTATCGGCCTCCAGTTCCCTGTGGAATGGGATCACGCCTGGAATCAGCCACTTAGTCCACATTTCATCGATCTTGCTCTGGAAGTAATCGATATCGTCACTCGTAAAGTGCGCGAACCTTCCCTGCTTGAGCAGGTAGTCGCGCACCGGCAACCGGCGGATACGGCCAGCTGCGATCTGCTCGGTGCGGCTGGTCAAACGAAGCACTCCGTTCTCCACTTCGTAAAGCGGCCAGACGCCGGTATTCACCGCCAGCTCACCCATCTCGTGCGACAGATAAGGATCGTAGTCCCAGCCTTTAGGGCATGGATCCAGCGAGTGAACGAAGGTGGGCCCGCCGATGGCCAGCGCCTTGCGCATAGAGTTCATGGCATGCAGTCCGTAGGACATGCAAATAGTAGCGACGTATTTGCATTCCGGATGTCCTGCCGCCATCATCCCCGCCATGTTCTTCTTCCAGCGATGGTGCATGATCCGCTTCACCTTGCCCGGGCTGCTGAAAGTAGTGTTGGCGCCCCAGGGAGTGCTGCCGGAAAGCTGGATGTCGGTGTTGGCGTAGGACTCGTTGTCATACATCAAGATGAGGCAGTTGTAGTCGGGATGGGTCAAGGTGGCGGAAATTGCGCCCACACCCATGTCCGCTCCGCCGCCATCGCCGCAGAAGGCGACCACATTGATGGGCTCTTTCTTCATCTTGCCTTTGCGCATCAAGGCCTTCAGGGCCGCGGCTGTCCCCAGGGCGGCAGAACCGCTGCTGCCCAGCTGCGTGTGCATCCACGGCACCACCCAGGAAGTGCTGTAGTAGGTGGTGTTGGCGACGTACATGCAACCTGTGCTGCCCAAGACGATGGTCCGCGGGCCCGCGGCTTTGGCCATTAGTTTCATCAGCAGCGCTGACTCGCAGCCCTGGCACGTCCGATGGCCGGAGGTAAAAAACTCCTCCAACGGGAGCTTCTTGACCGACTTGAAAGGATCAAGCTTCTGCGTTGCGTCGATTTGTACGAAAGTAGCCATGGCTTCCTCTAATCCTTTCTGATGCATTGCGGCGCATCAGCGAAAAAACGCGTTATTCGCGCAGCGGCGTTATTCACGCAGCCCAATCCATTGCGTGAGCGGCTGTGATTTACCGGCAGCAGCCTGGAAGACGGACTCGGTTATTCTTTCGACGTCCGGTACGGTGACTTCGCGTCCGCCAAGGCCGGCGATAAAGCCGAGCACCGGCGGTTTGTTTCCCGGCGACGCGTACAACGCGGAGCGAACTTCTCCGGTAACCACGCCGCTGTTGTACGACGAGCCGAATGAGTAATCGCGGTCGATCACGCCCACAGCCTTGAAGCGGCTCAGGCTCTTGGCCAGCTCTTCGGCGGCAAACGGCCGGAACCAGCGCATGCGTACGAAGCCCACTTTCTTCCCGGCTTCACGCATCTTGCGGATGGCGACCTTCACCGGCGTGGAGAGCGTGCCCATGCCCATCAGCACCACATCGGCATCGGCGGTCATGTATTCCTCGAAGAACGGGTTGCCGTAAGAGCGTCCGAAGATACGCTCAAAATCAGTGTAGGCCTCCTTCAGCACGCCGTAACTCCGTTCGATAGCGGCATAATTCTGGCGCCGAATCTCCATCACCCAATCTTCGTTGCCTTGCGGGGCGACGGTGATGGGGTTGTCCGGATGCAGCAGTAACTCTTTGCGGTCGTAGCGAGGCAGGAACTTGTTGACTTGTTCCTGGGTCGGAATTTTTACCAGCGCCTGCGAGTGGGTCAAGAACGCGCCGTCGCAACTGATCGCGCAGGGCAGGAAGACTCTGCGGTCTTCGGCCACGCGATAGGCGATGAGCGCCGTGTCCAGAGCTTCCTGGGCGCTATCCACCCAGACCAGCTGCCAGCCCAGATCGCGGACCGCCAGCGCGTCGTTGTGTTCCACGCCGAAGGCGCCGGGATCATCGAGAGCGCGATTGCCTACCATCGCGACCATGGGGATGCGCAGCGCCGGTGTGACCGTGAGCGCCTCCATGGCATACATCCATCCTACGCCGCTGGAGCCGCAGAACACGCGCGCGCCGCAGGCGGAAGCGTGTTTCACGATCTCGAATTGGGAATGTTCGCCCTCGGCCACGATGTATTCGCAGTCGAGTTCGCCGTTGGCCACCAGCTTGCACACGTATTGCATGACCGTGTCGTAGGGCCGGATGGGGTAGGCCGTGACTACATCAACGTCGGCCAGCTTGCAAGCCACCGCAATGGCTTCGCTGCCGGTGATAAGAGCTTCTTCTTCTATCTTCTTGCCCTGCTGTTCATCAACCACTGTGGCTAGTTGCGCCATAACGACCTTCCTCCCTGATGGTTGTTATCCTTTGCGAGCGATCTCCAGCATCTCCGGGACCTGCTCCTCGTATTGTCCTTTGTAGCGGAAGCCGTGCGACCGGTCTCCGTGCGACTTGATCTTGTCCTGCAACCAGGCCTCGTAGCCTTTCTGGTCTTTTCTCCAGGCTTCCCACTGGCTGGCGTTGTCTTTGAACTCGGTCTCGTTCACCATGGTGACGCATTCCTTCACCGGGCATACGGCTTCGCATACACCGCAACCGCAGCAGGCTTGCATGTTGGCGTCATAGAGGCCTTCCGGCGTCACGTCAAAACAGGAATCCGGACACTGCAACCAACACAGCGTGCACTTGATGCAGGTATCAAAGTTCACCACCGGACGCATGGTGCGCGTGGTGTACTTCTTGAAGGTGGGATTGCGGTCGGGTCGGTATCCGCCCATCACGTGAGTGTTGGGGTCTTCCACGGTCTTGCCCTGCGGAATCGAGGGTATGGCGATGCCTTCGCCCATCTCGTGCCACTTGGGGAAGTCGAACTTGTACGGCACCTCGGGATTGCCCTGGTTTGGCTGGACGGTAACCGCCGAGGTATGAGCATAAGACTTCTCCGCCGACGTTGCCTTCACCGGATCATGCCATTCGTCCATGATGGCCGCCTGCACTGACTTCAGGCTGAACAGTTCCGGCAATATCTTGGAAATCATTCCCAGGATGCGCACATCGGTGTGATCGTCCTTATAGACCCACAGACCGGAGAAACTGGGAATGCCTTTGAGAATGGCCAGCTGATAAGGATGGTCTTTGCGATGCGCCATGGCGATGATCGCATCCGGGCCTTCGCGCGAGGTCACGATCAGGGTGCCGCCGGGCTTCAACAGGCGATTGACGGGCTGCAAACCATACCAGGCCCAGGACTCCACGCCTTTGCACAGGGTGTCATCCACGGAAATGGTGATGTCCACTTCTTTGGGCTCGTACTTGGCCATTCCTTCTTCCAGGGTCACGTCGTCGGTGGCCACAATGGCGAAACTCTTGGCGGGAATGCCGTTGCGCTCCGGGCTGTCACCATAGCGCCCAAAAGAGATGCCCGGTTTGCCTTCTTTGTGCGCGGCCAGCACGATCGCGCGGCTGATGTTCCTGGCCAGGGTCTTTTGATAAATTCCCCGATAGATGATTTCGATGGCAAATAGCCGGCCCATGGAAAACCTCCGTGAGTGTTAGAGCTTGTCAAACACCATTTTTTCAACGTCCTGTATATGTACCCGCATGGCGGTCTCCGCAGCCGCGGCGTCGCGCCGTTTCATCGCCGCCAGAATCCGTTTGTGACCGGCCAGCGATTTTTGCGGGCGTCCTTCAGTTTGCAATGACCGCGAACGCGTCTCCCGCAGTAAATCCATTACCACGTCCATTACTTTCAGAACTACGCTGTTGCCTGAAGCCAGGGCAATGCGGTAATGGAATTCCGTATCCTCTTCTACCGCCAACTCTCCCCGGCGTACCTTTTTATCTTGCCGGCGCAGGATCTCATCCATGCCCGCGATCTCGCCGTTCGATGCATGGGTTGCAGCGCGTGCCGCCAGCGGCGGCTCCAGCATCCTGCGGAAATCCAGCAACTCGCCCACTAACTGCCGGCGATGGGCAATCACGTTCGCCAGCGGGCTGACCAGAGTCGCCGTGGAAATCTCGCGAACCACAGTTCCTGCGCCCTGCCGCGGTTCCACCAGCCCAACGATTTCCAAACGCCGTATCGCATCGCGGATCGAGCTCCGGCTTACTCCCAGCATCTCGGCCAGTTCGCGCTCCCCGGGAAGCTTGTCGCCCGGCTGCAGCTTCTGCACAATCAACCGCTCAATCTGCTTGGCGACTTCCTCGTGAACGCGGTTCTTGCGGATGGCTTCGAACTCGGGCTTGACCGCCGACTGCAACATCATCCCCCAAAGTGGTCCGCTAACCGGACCAGAATTATAGTTAGTCTATTCCGTTCGTCAAGCACATTCAACGCTGGCACCGCGAAAAAAAATCGCACCAATGCTGGTGCATTCGGATTGCGGTGCGGAAGCGGCACTTGAAGCTCAGCTCCTCCCAGACAAGCAGGAAATAGCGATATTTTCTGGACATCCCGAGTACCCGCCACGGCATCCAGAGTAGCTGGGTTTTTCGGAAGGTACCCCCTTCGTCCTCTTGTCACGTCTGCATGCGGACCATGGGACAGTGTCCAAGAGCCCAGCTTGACAGAGTTTTCCACAGGGTGATATACCGGCTCCCCTGCGGATGAAGGTCCGCTTTTCATACCAGACGAGGAAATCCGTCCTCGCTAGAAAGTCGCTCGATTGTTATGGCTGCCTCCAATGCGCTGCCTTGACTTCACATCCGTTACCTACCGGAATGGCAACGCCTTCACAAATCTTCCTGGGAGAGGAAAAAACATGCGCTCGCTCACGAAATGCCTTGTGCTCACACTGTTCATGATGGCGCCGGGGTTGTTCGCCGGCGCACAGGCGGCGGCCCCCGCCGACCCACCGACCGGACCCGGTTCCGGCGCCGCCAGCAAGCAGGAGGTCGACCAGTTGCGCCAGGAGGTCGCTGAGCAGCGCCAGACCATCGAGCAGTTGAAGGCGCTGGTGCAGCAACTCGTGGATGCCAAGACGCAGCCGGCTGCAAGCGCCGCAAACGACGGCGCCCAGGTGGTCAACGCCACGCTCACACAACCCGCCAATGGAGCCACGCCGGCACAAGCCACTCAACCCGCCAAGCAGGCAGAGAAAAAAGAGGGCGGCGCGCCGATCGTCGCGGGATGGAACAATGACCACTTCTTCATCCGCAGCGCCGACGGCAAATTCCAACTGCAGCCGTATGGGTACATTCAAACCGACTATCGCGCCTACGACGGCGATGGCGCGCCGGCGAACACCTTCGTGATTCGCCGCGCTCGTTTTGGCTTCCAGGGCAACTACGG
>CAZFRV010000155.1:0-5538 GCA_964521445.1 uncultured Acidobacteriaceae bacterium | reverse complement strand
CGTGACCTCCAGGCTGGGAGACTTCACCGGAAGCGTGACCACGCCGAGGTCCACAGCGCCCTCTTCCACCTTTTCCGTGACCTTGTGCGTAAAGCTCCGGTACACGCTGATGCGTACCTTGGGAAACTTGCGGTGGTACTTGGCGAAGACGTTGGGCAGTACGTAGAGAAACGTGCCTTCGTTGGCGCCGATGGACAGTGTTCCCGCGGGCGTGCCGTGGCGGTCCGAAACCGCGTGCAGGGAGTGGCCGCGCAGCGCCAGCATCTGCCGGGCATAGTCCAGCACCACTTCGCCGGCCGGAGTCAGACGCACGCGCTTGGCGCTGCGGTCAAACAGCTTCTGTCCGTACTCCTGTTCCAGTTGCCGAATCTGCGCACTGACGGCGGGCTGCGAGCGCAGAACTTTCTCGGCGGCCCGGGAAAAGTTTCCCAGCTTGGCTACTTCGATAAACGTGTTGAGTTGGTCGAAGTCCATAAGCGTGGTTGTGCGCTCGGTCCGGCACGAGCCGCCTCAGGTCATTCAGGCTAACCCGAAAACCCTTTTTTGGGAAATACCAAGCCGAAGCGTGTGCTATAGGTTATGACCGAGGGAGCCACGGGACATGACTGGGAACGCGCTGGATCCGGGTTTGGCGAAGCGGATCGCCGCTCTTGCACTGGACTCCGTGCATCGCGAGTATCCCAACAAAATCAGCCATGTGCTCTCCTCGGACGCTGATGCCTTGCCGCCGCACCGGCTGACCCCCGCATTTTACGGCTGCTACGACTGGCATTCCGCGGTCCACAATCATTGGCTGCTGGCGCGTCTGGCCCGGCTTTTGCCGGACGCGTCGTTTGCGTTTGCGGCGCGGGCCGCGCTGCGGCGAAGCCTGACGCGGAACAACATCGCAGGCGAGGTCGCGTACCTGGAGGGAGAGGGGAAACAGAGCTTCGAACGTCCCTACGGTCTGGCTTGGCTGCTGCAACTGGCGCAAGAGCTGCACGAGTGGACTCATCCGTTGGCCGAGGATCTGGCCCAGAAGCTGTTGCCTTTGGAGCAGAGAGCGAAGCAGCGGCTGAGTGAATGGCTCCCGAAATTGCAGCATCCGGTTCGCTCGGGTGAACACAGCCAGACAGCGTTCGCTTTGGCGCTCATGATCGATTACGCCCACGCAACTAAGGATGCGGCCCTTCCGGAGCTGTTAAAAAGGCGGGCGCGAGATTTTTATCTCAACGACAAGAATTGCCCACTCGATTACGAACCCTCAGGTGAAGACTTTCTATCTCCGGGACTGGCCGAAGCCGACGTGATGCGCCGCTTGCTCGGCCCCGCAGATTTTGCGGCCTGGCTCGGCGGATTCTTTCCTGAATCCTCCGTTAAGCTGCAGCCGGTGCTTTCACCCGATCGCGGCGATCCCAAGTTTTCCCATCTCGATGGCCTGAATCTCAGCCGGGCATGGATGCTGGAAGGCATTGCATCCGGCTTGCCGGAGAGCGATTCGCGGGTTGCGGCGTTGCGCTCGCTGGCAGAAGCCCATGCCGTAGCCGGGCTGGCGGCGATCAGCAGCGGTCACTACGTGGGCTCACACTGGCTGGGGACGTTCGCGGTTTACCTGCTCACACGCCGGGGCGTCGCGAGCTAGCGCGATGCCGGTCATTTCGGCGTGAATTGGGCAAGGTCGTAGATACCCAGTTGTTTCTCGAGCGCCGTTACCTGGTCCACAGCCATGTCGAAACCGTCGCCACCGAAGGTCTTGCGCTCGATGGCTTCGAACTGCTCGCCCAGCGCATCGTACTCATGGCGGCTGACAATGTCATGCAGGGCGGGGAAGAGCACGGTGTCTTCCCGCGCTTCATGGGGACGATACATGCGCACAAAAGCCGCGAGCGACGTGCTGGTGGCCTGCAGGTCGCCGGCTTTCACCGATGCCAGAATGCTGTCGGTGACGTTGCGTCCGGCCGCGTGTTGCGCACGCAGAGTCTTCACTAAGTCCACCAGCTTGCCCGCTTTTTCAAAGCGCGGAAAGAGATGGTTTTCTTCCAGCTTCTCGTGATAGTCCTCGATGAAGCGCTTGATGAGCTCGGCGGACTTCGTGATCACGCCGGTGTCGAACTTTTCGTTGCCGTGAAGGCGGCGGATACCCTCGTCGTAGATCAGCAACACGCGATTGAGCACACCGTGCTCGCGCATCAGGTCCTCGTTGGTGGAAACGTCTTCCTCTTCTTCTTGCTTCTTCGCAGTTTTGGCTTGTTCGGCAAGAGATGACAAAGGCCGGACCAGGCTGGACGTGACTAGGGCGGAGGTTCCTACAAGAAAACTGCGACGCGGCGTTGGCATGCTTCCACCTTTCCTCAGTGCGATGAATGTGCGCTGCCCGTGGGGCGAAGGCGCACAAACAATATTGCTCCCATGGGGTGCTGCCCGTAAATGGGATCCAAAAACGCGGGTTTGCCGTAGAACGTCACTTGGGCGCCCAGAGCCGTGGCCAGGCCGGGAATAAGATGAAAGTCGTGATCGTAGCCGATCGTGTAGGCCTGGATGCGGGCGAGGAATCGCTCTTGAAATCCGGGAGGCTCCAGCTGGCCGCCGAGTAACAATTCGTTGGTGCGATCCACATTCTCGATCCGTCCCCACACGCTCTCGCGCGTGGCAAAGCGCAGAGTGGATTCCGCCAGGTAGCTGTTGAAGTTTTCGCCGGAGGGCAGAATGTGATTTCTCCCCCAGAGAACGGTGCTGGCCCAGTTGCCTTTAGCGAGCGGACGATTGTAGGCGACCGACGCCGTCATCCGCTGGACGTCATTCCGCGCCTGCAGCGCTTCCGGGCTGGCGAGGTGGGCGAAGGAATACTGGGCGCTCCAGTTCTGTCCCGGCTGCAGGGTTACGCGCGTGGACCACGAGTCAATCGCTCCGGCGGAGATTCCCCAGCGGAATTCGCCCGGCTCCTGTCCGTGGAAACCGGAAGCCTCGATGCGAAACCATCGGTGCGCCAGGCCCGCGGTCAACACATCGTACGCGATGTGAGTCGAGTCCTGGAGATGATGTCCCAGCGGCGCGAGCGGATCTTCTGACGCGGAAGCGCGATGCGCGTATGCGGGCGGCCCCATCGCGGGATCGCCCACCGGCGCCGCATAGAAGGACAGAAGAGTGCGTGTGCCGAGCTTCCAGTCGTAGATCGCGGCCAGCTCCATGAAGAAGTTGTGGGGATGCTGGCCGTTGACCAGTGGCCTGCCAAAGGCGGTCTCGCCCTGCTGGAAAAGTTCGGGATAGAAACGGCCGGTCACCGTTCCCGGCTCCAGGCTGAGCATGGTGCGCAGGCTCAGCTGTCCCGGGCCAAGGGGGCGTTGGATCATGGGCATGAACCAGTTGGTGGAAAACAGTTTGTCGCCGCCGCTGGGGCCGCTTTGCTGTTCGACGTTGAGAAAGATCTCGTTGTGGAACATGAACATCCATTTGCCCGCGCCGAGCATGATCATGGGCTGGGGGACAGAGTTGGGCTGGGCGCTGGTGCCGGAAGTTGAGTGCTCGAGGATTGCGTCGATGAACCCGGCCGGAACCTGGGGTCTCGTCCGTCCTGCCATGCCGGGCATCTGCATGTCGTGATCGTTCTCAGACGAAGGCGAAGGCCCCGTGGCAGAGGCGGGACCGTGGTGGTGGTCCAGATCCGCGGCTGGCTGGGCTGCCGCGCGCGAGAAGAGTGTTCCCATCAGAAATATGAGTGCGAAATGAAGAACGTGCCGGTGCATACAACCTCTAGCCGTGGACCGAGAACCTTGACGAAAGAAACCTTCCGCGCCCGCGAGGGAACGCCAGAACGGGAACAAAAGAGAGCTTCGGTTGAGAGGAGCTAGATGCGCAACACATGCCGCCCGGGCGGGGAAGTGTCGAGGGTCGCGGCCGGTGCAACGGCCGGGAAGACGGTCGCAGGGACAACGAGCGCGTCGTCGCCAAGCGCGACAGTCAACGGCACCGGCAATACGTAGCGCGCCGAGAGGGAAGCCTGCGCGGCGGGCGATGGCGCGCAGCATGTTTGCCGCGGCGAGGGTGAGCTCGGCGCCGCCGGCATGGAGTCATGGCATCCGGAGTGGTGAGTGGCGATCTGGGTGGGTGTTTCCATCGCCGGAAGCCCCGCCGGGCAGAAAACTTGAACGATCACCGAAGAGAGCAGCGCCAGCGCCGCCAACCGCAGTCCGGATTGTCCCCATCGCATCATATGGGTTTGTTTTCCCATGATAACCCATGAGCTTGTGCCCGGAGGCGTCCACGGAACGTCAAGAATACTTATACTAGTCAGCGCCAGAAATCGTCAGGAGGCCGGCCTTGTTTCAAAGAATGCTCGCAGTATTTCGTCTGTCTGCCGCAGGTTTGCTGCTTGCCGGAATTTGCCTTCACGGGCAAGACGCTTCTACTCAGCCGCCGTTAACGTTGACGTTGCAAGACGCCCTGGCGCGCGCCAAGGTCAATAGCGTTCAATTCCAGTCGGCGCTGACCGATCAGGGGCTGGCGCGTCAGGACAACGTTCAGGCCCGCGCCGCGATGCTGCCCTCGGTGAACTACAACACCGGCTACATCTACACGGAAGGCAACGGCACGCCAAGCGGCGTCTTTCTCGCGAACAACGGCGTGCACGAGTACCTGAGCCAGGGAGATTTGCACCAGGTCGTGGGATATTCCCAGATAGCCGATTACCGACGCGCCCGTGCGCTTGAAGCGGTAGCCCGCGCCAGGGCGGAGATCGCCGCGCGAGGACTGGTAGTGACGGTAGTCCAAAGTTACTACGGTCTGATCGCAGCCCAGCATCGTTATGCCAATGTCCAGCAGGCGGCTCTCGAAGCGGAAAAATTTCTGCACCTCAGCCAGAAGCTTGAAAACGGCGGCGAGGTGGCTCGCGCCGACGTGATCAAAGCCCAGCTCCAATACCAGGACCGCCAGCGCGACCTGCGGGAAGCGCAATTGGGGATGGAAAAAAGCCGGCTGGATCTTGCGGTGCTGCTGTTTCCTAATTTCAACGAGAACTTCACCGTTGTGGATGACACGCAACTGGCGCCACCACTAGTGAGCTTTGAGGAAGTGGCTCGCGCCGCCGAAGTCAAGAATCCGGAGCTGCGGGCTGCGTCTGGCTCAGTCCAGGCCGCGGGTTTCGAGGTCTCGGCGGCGCGCGGAGGGTTCTTTCCCACGCTGACCGTGGACTACTTCTATGGGATTGACGCCAACCGCTTTGCCACGCGCACGGACGGCGTCCAGAACCTGGGCTATGCCGCGACCGCAACCTTGAACATTCCCATATGGAACTGGGGCGCCAATCGCAGCAAGGTGGTCCAAGCGGACCTCAAGCGACAGCAGGCGCAGCGAGAGCTTTCTCTCGCCCAGCGCAAGCTGCTTGCGGAAATACGTTCTCTATACCATGAGGCGGAGGCCGCGCGATCCGAACTGGACTTGCTGAGGAGTTCATCTGAACTCGCCGCAGAGAGCCTGCACCTTACGACTTTGCGCTACCAGGGCGGAGAAGCGACCGTCCTGGAGGTCGTCGACGCGCAGAATACCTTAACCCAGGCGCAGAAT
>CAZFRV010000154.1:0-11665 GCA_964521445.1 uncultured Acidobacteriaceae bacterium | reverse complement strand
TCCTCGGCGGTGGCGTAATCGCGGTAGGCGAATCCCTCTTTCAGCAGTTTGTCGACGGCGGCCTGGTAGCGCGCGCCGCGCTGCGATTGGAAATAGGGCGCGTGCGGGCCGCCCACCTCGGGGCCCTCGTCCCATTCGAGGCCGAGCCAGTGGAAGCCGTGCAGGATCGGGGCGAGCGCCGCTTCCACGTTGCGCAACGCTTCCTGCCGCTGTTTGCCGAGCTCTTTGCGGCCGCGCAGGTAAGCATCGTAGGCTTCCGGAACCACGGTGCTGTGCGCCGCCAACGACTCGCGTTCCGCCGGAGTGAGTGTCGCCCGCACCTGGTGGGCGATCTCCAGGGCCACCGAGTTTTGCACATTGAGGACGTCGCTGACGTCACGCTCGTAACTCTCCGCCCAGAGGTGGCGGTCGTTCCGGGCATCAATCAACTGCGCGGTAATGCGCACGCGGTTGCCGGATCTGGCGACCGAGCCTTCAATCACTGCGTCCACTTTGAGTTCCTGGGCAATTTGCGGGAGCGGTTCCTGCGTGTCGCGATAGTGCGTGGCCGAGGTGCGGGAGATCACGCGCAAGGCGCCGATCTTGGCCAAGTCGGTGGTGAGCTCGTCAGTCATGCCGTCGGCGAAGTACTCTTGCGCCGGGTCGCCGGAGAGATTGGCCAGCGGCAGCACGACGATAGAACGAATCGGGGCTGATGCGCCTTCCGCTCTCTGGCGCCAGCGCAGCCAGCCCCAAACAGCAGCCACCGCGATAGCCATCAGACAGGCGGCCAGTAGCAGGCGGCCAAATCTTCTCGCAGGTGCTACCAGCGGCGCCGGTAGAGTTTGAGTTTTGTCACTTGCTGGGTCCGGGGCCAGCCCCACGATTTCAACATCGCCGACAAAACGGTAGCCCTTGCCGACCACGGTCTCCAGATAATGAGGTTGCGCCGGGTCATCGCCGAGGACGGTGCGAATCTTGCGTACGGCGCTGTTGATGCCCCGGTCTACATCAACAAACACGTCTTTGCCCCAAAGCTTGTCGATGATCTCGTCGCGGGTGACCAGTTCGCCCTTCTTGCGGACGAAGAAAATGAGAAGGTCCATGGGCTGGCGCTCCAGCTTTACGCGCTGGCCGTTCAGCGTCAGTTCATACCGGGAAACGTCGATACGGGGCCTGCCGGCCTGGGTCTCCAACGCCATGGGGAGCAAGTATAACGCTGATTTGCGCTGCCGGCTTATCTCTCGCGGTCTCAACAGCTTACGAAAATCACCTAAAAGTCACACAAAAGTCATGCGGCCTCCATTGCCTGAGTGAGGGCATAAGGGGAGACTCCGCTCAGTCAGGGAGGCAGCCTGATGACTGAAAGGGCGCCGCGTATGAGTTTGAGGGGAATTCCAGGCAGATTGTTTCTCGGTTTCTGGATGGTGCTGGCGCCATGCTGTCTGTCCGCGCAGGTGGTTTTTTCTGCCAGTCAATTGGTGTTTCCCGATACGATGCAGGGAACTACCTCGCCGCCGCAATCCTTCTTGGTGACAAACAACGGCGCATCGCCCGTCCTACTGTTCGGTCCAAACTTTGATGCAGGTGGCTTTGGCGTCTCGCAATCGGATTGTCCCATTCAGAACGCAGCAGGTGGAGGCGGGATTCTGGCCGCCGGTGCGACGTGCACGATCCAGATACAGTTCGCGCCGTTTGCGACCGGCCCGCTGAAGGCCACGCTCAGTCTCTATGTGACCGATCAGGCCTCCAACTTCGTGAACCAGCCCAGCGTCCTGCTCAGCGGAACTGGCCTTAAACCACCACCAAGCGCCGATCTGCAGGCGGCATTCGGCGGAGCCTTCCCCAATCCGGTGCCGGAGGGCGGCACCGTGACGCTGCAAGCCGGGATGACCAATTGGGGGCCCGATGCGGCTACCGGCGCGGTGGTCTCGCTGGCCATCCCCAGCGGGTACACCCTGGTTTCCTGCAACAACGCGTCCACGCTTCTACCCTGTGACAACGGCGGCGCCTCGCCTTCCATTACGGTGGCGTCAATGCCGGCCTTCACAGGCGTCGGGATGAACGCTGTGGTCAAAGTGCCCATCAGCGTCGGAACGCAGACGTCTGCGACGGGCGGCTCGTCTTTGACGCCGATGGCTTACACGGTGTCGGCCACGTCATCGACCGCCGATCCGATGCCGAGCAATAACACAGTCAACGGAGGGATTGCCATCATCCCGCCGTCCTCGGTCGTCCTCTCGGTCACATCGCTCGATTTCGGTTTACAGCTGGAACGCAGCTCTACTCCCACGAAGCAGATCACCATCACCAGCGTTGGGCCCAGCCCGCTCTTACTGACGGGTATCTCGATCCAAGGCGTTCTATACGAATTCAACGAAAGTGACAATTGCCCTAAGTTTGGCGCGGCGCTCGCCGTCGGTAACTCCTGCACCATTGCCGTATACGTGAATCCGCAGGACGAAGGGCTGCGATCGGCAACGTTGAGCATCGCCGATTCTGCTCCGGACTCGCCGCAAACGGTATCTCTCAGCGCAAATGGCCATCCCCTTTTTGTGGGTCCACCGTCATTGTCTCTTCCCGTCCAAGTGGTGAACACGAGCGGAGGGGGAGCTGTCGGTCTGAACAACTATGGCACCAGGCCTGTGAAGTTTAAGGGTGCCACGGTCACCGGAGACTTTTCTCTTACCGACGGGTGCGCTACTGACTTCGCAGATGTCATTCCGCCGGGAGGCGGGTGCTCTCTCGTTGTGAGTTTCACGCCGACGACGCCGGGTCCGCACACCGGTACCCTCACCATCTTCGACGACGATGTCACCAGCCCCCAGGTAATCCCGCTCAACGGGACGGGATCGGCTGTGGTGGTCTCAACTACAACTCTTGGGTATCCCATCCAGATGGTCGGCGTCACCAGCTCCCAGATCGTTACTCTGACCAACGTCTATACCACGCCCCTGGCAGTCGGCGGAATCAGCGCCTCGGGCGACTACAGCCAGAAGAACGACTGCGGCCGCTCGCTCGCGCCCAACTCGTCCTGCAGTATCACCGTTGCCTTTTCTCCCACAGATCTGGGACCCAGGGAGGGGACGCTCGTCCTGAACGAGAAAGATCCATCCAGCCCGCAGTCGGTTGAGCTGTCGGGTTACGGCGTAGCGCCCATCAAGCATATCTATGTGCACTACGACTACATGGTTCTCCCCGACCAAGGCACGGCGTGCACGCCTCGGAATGAATTCCCCGGCGATTTCTACAGCCCGGACTGCGCGCAGTCTCAGAGCTGCCTTGACAATGTATGCCGCGGTCACAGCCACGCGCCCGACCAGCGTGCGATCGATGCGATTGTCGAGGCCTTCCGGCAGCACGGATCGGAGTTGCATATTGACCCGCATCACACCGCCATCCCCGAACACGCTGTTATCGAGTTCGGGCCGCGCGGCTTCGACTGCGACAATGCGCTCGAACCAGTCAACTATGACCCGGTCAACTTTTACGATCTCCGCGATCAGTACTACCAGCCCAGCCATAAATTTGAGCACTACACCATTTTTGGCCACTTCGCCCAGGACACACAGGAAGACGACTGCCTTTTCAGAACTGGTGTGGCTGAGCTGCCGCCGTTCCTTGGGACCGGACAGAACTTCGTCGTGGCTTTGGGCAATCTCACGGACCTGACTTTTGTGTCGGACACCGTGTTGCGCTGGCAGGCTGGTACGTTCATGCACGAACTGGGACACAACCTGGGATTGAACCACGGTGGCGGTCTCTTCGACCAGGGTGACTTCACCAACTACAAGCCCAACTTCATCAGCGTCATGAACTACTACGACCAGCCCGGCATCCAGCAGACAGATGCCGTGGGATCGGAGCAGGGAAAAGCCTGCTTTCGCGACAAGGATTGCGGCCCGGCGGCGCTATGTACCGGGATCAATCACAAGTTCTGCACTCGCTACGACTACTCGGACCGGCTGCTGCCCACGGGAGGCCCGACACCCGGAGTGCTGGACGAACGCGGGCAACTGAGCGAACCGGCCGGATTGGGCTCAGGCCGATCCGATCTGTTCTTCTACAGCGACGCAAATTGTTCCCAGCGCCTCGCGCCGAGCGATGGGCCGGTGGACTGGGACGGAGACGGTGATACTACGGGCACAGGCTTGACCGTAGATCTGGATTTTCTCTGGTGGTCGAGCCTTTCCTATATAGGCACCTGCCCATCGGGCATCTACGTTCCGTTGCTGGGTCACGATGACTGGGGCGATTTGGCCGCGCTCCAGGAACGTCCAAACTCTGGCCACTCTTGGAAGTCAAATCCGAATCCTCAACGCCACCACGAGCTGACGTTCGAAGAAGCCAAGGCCAGGCACATTCTCTTGCCGCCGAGGCAGGTGACGGTCCTGGCCCAGCCCATTTGTTCGCAGTCTTCCGCTATCACAGCCAAGCCCTCTTCCATCACCCTGCAGTTGCTCGGCGCGAGCGATCTGGATGTGTCACAGATAGACATCAACAGCCTCAAGCTCCACGGAGCAACTCCGGCCAACGTGACAGTCGTGGATGTGAACGGTGACGGATTCCCCGACTTGGTGCTGACCTTCCCGACCGCAACATTGAAGCTGCACCCCAACGCAAACCGCATGACTTTAACCGGCTTCATGAAGAACAGCCAGTCCTTCTGGGGCCACGCAGCAACCGGCTGCGAATAGAGAGGAGTAGTTTATGTTGCGCAGATTGTTTTTGTCCCGGCTGGCGGCCCTGCCTTTGTTCGGCGCAGTCGTCCAAAGCGCAGAGACCAGCAAGAAACCACTCAAGATCATGATGAAGAGCGCCTGGGGATCGGACGATCCTACCGGGCGTCGTTCGCGTTCCTGCACGGGCTCGCGCTGGCCGATGCCGGACACGAAGTGCAGATTTTTCTCACCGGCGAAGCCACCTACCTGATGCGCCAGACGGCTGCCGACGCAATCCAGCCGGTGGGCTGGCCGTCGCTCAAGGAGACACGGGAAAAAATCGTAGCCAAACAGATCAAGGTGTTCTCTTGAGGCGCTTGTTCCCGGGCCCGTGGGGTCACGGAAACAGACTTGAGTTATTGGGGAGCGAAATATGGCAGTCCGGCCATCTTCGTCGCATTGGTGGAATGGGCGGACAGAGTGATTGTGGAATAGCTCCGGGTTTTTGGCGGCCAAGCCATTGGCTGCGTGGAGGAAAACATGGCGGATCGACAAAACGAATTCAAAGTGCGGCTTATGGCTGCGATGACGTTGTTCCTGGCGCTCGCCGCGCAACCTCCTTCCCGGTTACTGGCGCAGCGCCTGCCGGAGCTTTCCATCGACGACGTCCAGTTGGATGAGAGCAAGTGTGACCACAAGCAATTCATCTTCACGGTCACGCTCTCCCACCTTCACGGGAGAGAAGTGACCGTGAACTACGCAACCTCGGATGGCACACCCAGCCAAGTAGGAACGGCAGCAGTGGCCAACCAGGACTACGCTCCGGTTTCCGGGACTCTGGTCTTCACGCATGACGCAGGGCGGGAAGGGCACGGAGGCGCGCGCGTGCTGACCATCGAAGTGCCGCTGGGCAATTACGTGGTCTCGACCGGCGGCAACGACGGACGAGCATTCACAGTAACCTTGAGTGGCGCGGCCAACGCGACGATCAGCAAAGCCCAAGGCGTAGGCACATTGCGCGACGCAGCCACAAGTTGCGCGGCGTCACAGAACAGTCAGTGCTTCGTGAATTTTTGTGGGGCGACAACCGCCTGCAAGAATGTAAATCGCAGCGCGAATGCTACGCCTTTTTGCCAGCTCTCCACGGGAGAAGACTTCGCGGCTTGTAGCGCAGCGGGCTTGTGGCGCGACAGTGATGGCGACGGCTTATCCGACGCAGCCGAAGCCCAAGGCTATATCGATGTCAACGCCAACGGCGTCTACGATCCTGGCGTCGATGTCCCGTTGCCCGGCGCCAATCCCAACAAGGCCGACGTTTATCTTCATTATGACTACGTGGCGGCCGCCGATCACGATCATAATCCTCCACCCGAGGCCATCCAGTACATCGTGGATGCCTTTGCCGCCCACGGTATCAATCTGCACATTGACCCCCAGCACAACGCCATCGACGAAACCACCGCGCAAGTGGTAACGCTCGGCGCGCCGGGAAGTGGAGATACCGATCCTGCCTGCGCCGGTCCCAGCGCCATCAGCGTGAAGGAATTGCGTGCGAAGTATCCGGCTCTCGCGGTGCTTAAGCCCGCGTATCACTACATGGTGTTCGCGCATTACGCCTCCACTCCGAGCAGCGGAGGACCGTACACCTGTCCCAGCGATCGTGAAACCCCGGCCTGCGGATCTGTTGTTTCCGGGCCGCCCCAGCCAGGCAACACAGGCACAGCGGAGATCGGAGGAAACGATTCCATCGTTGCCACTCAGCCCTTCGTCGACGCCGCAATCGTACCCGGCATAGGATCCATTCCTCTGGAATGGTGGGCCGGACTTGGAATGCATGAGTTCGGACACAATCTAGGACTTCTGCATGGCGGACAAGACTGCTTCAACAACAAGCCGAATTACTTAAGCGTCATGAGCTACAGCTTCTACCTGAGCGGTATCCCGGTAGCCGCTTCGCCCGGCGATACTGTTCCCCAATCATGCAACGTGGATTCGGATTGTGTCCAAGGGCATGGATCGAAGGCACATTGCTCCATTACGACTCACACCTGCTTCCGTATCGACTACAGCGATCGCCAATTCAATGATCTCGATGAAAACGGGCTGAATGAGGCGATTGGCCTGCAAGGCGGCGCAGACAATACGGACGTCTCCTTCGCCCGTGACCCCAAAGGCAGCAGCTTTGTACGCGTGCCCACCAACGGCTCGCCTATTGACTGGAATGGCGACGGCACCATCGCGAGCGGCGTTGTCGAAGAGATCAACCGCGACGGCCAGAAGACGGTGCTCGCCGCGCAGAACGATTGGGAGACGACCACCGATTCTTCGGGCCGCGCACAATTCAAAAACCTGCACTTTGCTTATCAATGCTCGCCAGACTTCAACGATGGTATTCCGAATCAGGCATCACGCGGGACTGGGTTTGAGCGAGTGCTTCGCGAAGCGTGGCTAGGGGCGTCGAAGGCCCAGCCGGCTGCGTTGTGGATGTCAAACACCAACGTGCGTTTTGTGAATCCCCAAAATTCTGCCCCGTCAAACGAACCCAGACGCGATTGGCTGCGTGAACCCAGGCTTTGGCCATGAGAGCTCGGAGATCGCGCATGGGACACCGCGAAAGGCTGATTGCAGGAACTGGATCGATCAAGGTTTCCGCTCGAAGGTGCCATTCATGACATACAGAGAATCGTTAGCTTCGTTCGCTGTCCTGCTCGTCGCAGTGGCGTTCGTATGCATGCCGGCTTCCGCGCAGAGCAACGCGGCGGATCTCTCCATCAGTGCGCTCGCCGCGACCCCAGAGCTGCCCGGAGCCAGCTTTACCTACCATGTCTTTGTCTCAAACCTGGGGCCTGGTAGCGCGCAGGGGCCAGCAGTTATTACCGGCACGCTCCCCGCAGGGGTCACGCCGACCCATTGCGTCGCGGGATGGGGTGGACCGTTCGAGGACATTCCCGGAACCTGCGTGATCGTTGGACAGTCGGTCACCGGGACCATTCCTCAGAGTCTCGGTCTCGCGAATTCCGCCCAACAATACTTTCTGGACCTGGATGCCACGTTGACGCCGTCGGCGGCCAACGGCGGCACGGTTTATAGCGCAAGCTTCTCCGTCAGCGGGGCCAGCAGCGATCCCAATCCGGCGAACAACTCCACCGCCGCGGTCATCACCACGCCGGCGCCGCTTTCCATTACCGTCAGCCCGAAGCAACTGTCCTTCGGGGTTGTTGCCCTGAACCATAACAGCTCGAGCCTGACCATCTCGGTTGCCAACACCGGCAAGAGCGCTTTCTTTTACCACACGCCGGTCCTGACTGGAGATTTTGCCGCCATCGATGACTCGTGCACCGGATTTCCGCGGCTGGGTATCACCACGGAAGTGTTGGTCACACCAGGCGTCACGTGCGTGGCAACTGTGGTCTTCACACCGGCTAGCCTGGGGCCGGCGAGCGGCACGATCACCTTCAATGAGACGGATCTCGTGGGTCAGTCGGCGCAGCAGGTCCTGCCGTTGAGCGGCGTTGGGTCAAGCATTGCGCTGGAGCCCTCGAACTTCACCTTCCCCCAGCCTCAGCCGGACGGAACGTCTGCTTCCGTCGGAATCAGCTTGATCAACGTGGCCGGCACGCCAGTTCCGCTCGGTGAGATCCAGACCAGCCCCGGTTTTTCTCAGACCAACGATTGCGCAGGCGTGGCCCAGCCGCAGAGTACCTGCAACATCTCTGTCAGCTTCATGCCAACGGTAGTCGGGCCGTTTTCGGGTACGCTGACCGTCCCGGTGCCAGCGTCGGGTAACCCGCTTGTGGCCACCCTGCAAGGGACGGGGTCGGCGGTGAAATTGACTCCGTTTCCAATCCAGAGCCCCACGTTTGATTTTGGCACGCAGGACCTCGGGACTCCCTCAGATCCAATCCAGGTCATGCTCACCAACGTTTCCAGCCAGCCGCTGACGATCAACAGCATCTCCACGACCGGCAGCGGTTTCGACAATAAGGACGATTGCCCGCGCCGTCTCCATGCCGGGGAGTCCTGCACCATCTCCACCACTTTCCGTCCTACATTGGACGGGCCGGATGTGGGATCGCTGGTCATCGACCCCAAAGACCCGATGGGGCCACAAATCTTCAGGCTGACGGGGACCGGGGTCGGGATTCTTCATAACGTCGTCATATTGCATTACGACTACCTGGTTGCGGACAACCATACACACGATCCCGAAGTGGTGGCGCCGGGAGCCATTCAGGAAGTTGTAAAGGCTTTTGCCGACCATGGAATCGCACTGATCATCGATCCCCATCACACGGCGATTCCGGAATCCGTGCTGTCTCCGATTTATGACCCGACCATCGTGCTTGGCGCCGGGAACTGCGGTGGCAAGCCGGGCTTCGTGAATTTCTATGATCTGAAGGCCGCCTACTTCCATTCCAAGCGGCAACGAACTCACTACGTAGTCTTCGGTCACACCATTGCGGACACTGTTGGGGAGGGTGCGTGCGACCCCTCTGCTTTCTCCGGCTATGCGGAACTCCCGGGACAGAACTTTGTGATTGCGATGGGCCAACTCGTGTTCGTGGGCGCACCTGCTTCGTTTCAGAGATTTGTCGTGGCCAGCGCCGTCATGCATGAGCTTGGCCACAACTTGGGACTGCATCACGGAGGAGGGTCTGGAGTCTTTGGAGACGACACGAACTTCAAACCCAACTACCTCAGCGTAATGAACTACAACCACATTTTTAGCGGGATCCCGGAAGCGGATGCCGTAGGTTCCGCGAACTTGCGCAGTTGCAACCGTGATCGTGATTGCAGCGGCGACGGCGGATCGTGCATCGACCTCGGACTTCTGGATGCGCCTGCCAAGTCCTGCCTCCGTCTCGACTATTCCAGCCAACTGCTTCCCACGGGCGGCAATACTCCCGGGGCGCTGAACGAAAGCGACCTGAATGAAGTAGCCGGACTGGGTTCAGGGACGTCTGACATGTTCTTTTTCACCGACGGGCAGTGCAACTTCCAGGGGGCCCCCAGCACCGGCCCTGTTGATTGGGACGGCGACGGAAGCCCTACCAACGAGCACGCGTCCGCGCACGTGACCGCGGACCTCGTCTGCCCAACCAGCTTCCGTCTCACACTCCCCGGCTTCAACGACTGGGAAGCGTTGACTGGCAATTTGGACGCCACCGAGGCTGAGAACCAGGCCAACAGCGGAGCGCCGCGGCCGGTTGCCGTTGAGATGGAGATGGAAACCCTCCGGCAAAAGCACCTGTTGTATCCGCCGCGACCGGCGGAAATCGTGGTTCATCCAGGATGTTCGTTGTCGAGTGCGCCGCTTGCCCCGGGACAGCCGGGCACCGTCACTATCACTATTCCGGGAACGGGCTCGCTGGATGTGAGCCAAGTAGACCTCTCCAGTCTGAATCTCCATGGAATAAAGCCGCTGAGCGCAACGATCGTTGACGCCAATGGCGACGGCCCTCCTGATCTGGTCTTGATGTTTGACACGGCGCAACTTCATCTGGGTCCGCAAAGGAAAGAAGTACGTCTCACCGGCTGGCTGAAGAACAGCCAGCGCTTCGTGGCTTCAGCACCGGTGACGATCGTGAACGATATGAGCACACAGCCGGCGGAGTGCCGGAAGTAGAAACCGCAAATTCGCCGGCCACCGTAGGGAAAGGCGAGAAACCACGGTCCGTCCGGTGCATGGAGGTGTCACATGCCGAGAATGTTTTTTGCAGGGCTGGCTTTCTTCCAGGCCTTGATTTGGGCTGGGGCTTGGCCTTCCGATGCGCGTAGCCAGGCGCTGCCCAGGCTGTCCGTTTCCGATGTAACGGTTTCAGAAAGCAGCTGCAGCAGCCAGGTCGCGACGTTCACCGTCAGCGTCAGCCCGCCCTACGGGAAGAATGCTACCGTTGCGTACACCACAGCGAATGGAAGCGCGATTGCCGGGACCGATTACACGCCGGTTGCCGGCACTCTCCAGTTTCGCAGGGGTTCGAAAGTCTCGCAGAGCGTCACCGTTCCCGTAAAGGACGTTCTGATTCCCGGTCCCAGCAAGACCTTCCATCTGAACCTGATTGATCCGGTGGACGCCATTGTGACCCGGGGCCGGGGGACCGCGACGATCGTGGCTCCAACCGTAGCCAAGTGCCAGAGCTGCGGGCTCTCATGCGACAGTGGCGACGCCTGCACGCAAAACGTCTGTAATGCAAGACTGGGTTGCTTGCGCGTGAACGCCAGCGCCACGGCTAAGCCGTACTGTCAACTGGCCGGCCTTGGAATTTACGGAGGCAGTGGCCCTGATCCCAACTTTTTCAGCTGCGGTGCTTCGGGAAAGGGGGAGTGGCTGGACAGCGATGGCGACGGTCTGTCCGACGCCGCGGAGATACAAGGCTACATCGACGTCAACGGCAATGGCGTATATGACGAAGGCATCGATGTGCCCTTGAATGTTGACGGCCCGCCTGACCCAAACAAACCAGACGTTTACCTTCACTACGATTACTTCTTCAACGATGGCAGTTGCGCTCCCAATGGCGTGAGTCCGCACGCACATGACCACAACCCACCGCCTGAAGCAATAGCCATGATCAAGGCGGCGTTCGCGGCGCACGGCGCGACCCTGCACATCGATCCGCGACATGACGCTATTCCCGAGTGCGGCCCAGACGGCGCTCTGGTCGTCACCAATCTAACCGGCGGTCCGAGCGCGAATTGGGCCGTTGATCCCAAGTGCGGCGGGGACGCCACCACGGGCGGAGTCGTATCCATGCACGCGCTCAAAGAGATTCATCTTGGGCCCGGAGCGCGTGACGCGCTGGCATATCACTATCTGGTATACGCCCACTACTCGACCTGTCCGGACCAGGAGCACTGCAATGCCTGCGTGAATAATTCCGAATCCTTCTGCGGCCCGGCCAATTCTGTTACCGCGGGCAGCCTGGGCGATGCCCAGGTCTTAGGCGATGACGCAGTTGTGTCGCTCGGCATCAACACCGACTTTCCTGAGGCCGGTGAACCGCAGACGCCGCTCGAGACCTGGG
>CAZFRV010000153.1:0-5777 GCA_964521445.1 uncultured Acidobacteriaceae bacterium | reverse complement strand
GCCGTGACCGAACGCGCATCGGCGCGTCAGAATAGCAGGAATGAATCTGGACGACACGATTGTCGCCATGGCCACGCCGCCGGGACGCGGCGGCATCGGCGTGGTGCGTCTCTCCGGTCCGGCGGCGCCCACGATTGCGGGATCTATGCTCCGCCTGAAACATGAACTGGAAGCGGGCCGGGCCGTCTTCGCCGAGCTGGTCGAGCCTGCCACCGGCGAGCGCATTGATGAAGCCGTGGTCACTTACTTCGCCAAGCCCCACTCGTATACATCTGATGATGTGGTCGAAATCTCCGCGCACGGGTCGCCGGTGGTTTTGCGGCATATCGTGGAGATGGCCACGCTGGCCGGCGCGCGCCTGGCCGAACCCGGCGAGTTCACCATGCGCGCCTTCCTCAACGGCCGCATCGATCTCACCCAGGCTGAGGCGGTGCGCGACCTGATCGAATCGCAAACGCTGTACCAGGCCAAAGTTGCCGGGCAGCAACTGGAGGGCGCGCTCGCGCGGCGGCTGCAGCCGGTCAAGAAGAAATTAGTAGAGCTGATTGCGGTCATGGAGGCCGGCATCGACTTCGCCGAAGACGATGTCGCCGTGCTCCCGTCCCCTGAGATCCTTTCTCGCATCGCCGCAGTTCGCGAACCTCTGGAACGACTGCGCGCGTCGTTCGCCTACGGCAAGATCGTGCACGAGGGCATGACGCTGGCCATCGTCGGCCGGCCCAACGTGGGTAAATCCAGCCTGTTCAACCGGCTGGTGGAGCGTGAGAGAGCCATCGTGACGGCTACGCCCGGCACCACTCGCGACCTGGTTACTGAAACCGTCGCGCTGGGCGGGATTCCTCTCAAGCTCATCGACACCGCCGGCATTCGCCACTCCAGCGACGAGGCCGAAAGCATCGGCATTCGCAAGTCGTATGAGGCGCTCAGCGAGGCCGATATGGTCCTGGTGGTCCTGGATTGCTCGTGCGAGCTCTCGCCGGAGGACCACGAACTGGTCCGCGCCTGCCAAAACCGTCGCGCGCTGGCTGTGGCCAACAAAGCCGACCTGCCTGGCGCGAACTCGTTGGCGCTCGACGGTATGCCCGTTTTTAGGACCTCGGCCCTCACCGGCGAAGGCATGGACGGCCTGCGCCAGGAAATCCTTCACCAGGTTGCGGGCGGCGCAGGCGTCGAGCAGGAGACGGGCTTCCTCACCAACATTCGTCAGCAGCGCCTGGTGGAAGAGTCCCTCAACGCGCTCGACGCCGCACGACACGCGGTCGAGCGCAAGGTGCCGCACGAGATGATCGTGCTCGACCTCTACGGCGCCCTGCGTCCGCTGGACGCCATCACCGGCGAAACCACGACTGACGACATTCTCAATCTGATCTTCAGCAGCTTCTGTATTGGAAAATGATCAGCGCTGGGTCGCGGTCACTGTCACAATCCCGTCGATCTCGTCCGCGTTATCGCGTCCGGTCTGAAACGTCGATGCGGGTTGGCCGGTGAAGGTATCGGCCAGGCGAAGTTCCTTGACTTCAAAAAGCCGGCTGCCATTGCCGCCAATGTGTTCGTCGTAGGTCACGCCCGTCAGGTAATAAGGATGGCCATGCCACAGCAGCAGTGACGGCTGGTTGTTCTTGATTCCGGCCAGCACGCCGTCAATATTCCTGGGCGCGCCGGGAACAAAGTGCAGCTCCAGACGCACGTGGCGGCCGTCATCGAGAACAAATTCCTGGTCCACGACTTTGGCCAGCAGCTCCATCGCGGGCACATGATCCACGCAAGTCTCGCCGTAGTTCAGGCGCATGACCCAGAAGCTTTGGTCCAGCGCGACTTTCTGTTTGGCCAGCATGGTCTCCAGGCCCGCGGCCAGACCCCAGTTGGCACAGTTCTGCTTGGCCGTGACTACTTTTATTTCGCGAAGGTCGGCTGTCTGGCCCGGCTTGAGGTAGTACTGCTGCTGTTTTTTCTTGTCGCCCGCGTGCAGGGAAAGGGCGATGAGCAGAATGAACCACGCGAGTTGGGAAATGCGGCGCATCTCAGGCCCCAGTGTATCCTCGCTGACGACTGCTACGACCCAGGCTTTTCACCCGAGGTTCTCACTTCGCCAAGGCCGCCAGAACCTTGCGAAACAAAGCGTCAAACCCATCGGCGGCCGTGCTGCCCAGCCGCGCCAAGGCTTTTTCCGCCAGGGAGCGGTTGTAGCCGAGGTTCACGAGCGCGGAGAGTACATCGTCTTCTACCGGCGACGACGCTGCGGCCGCAGGAACGCCGAACGCCTCCAGCTTGTCGCGCAGCTCCAGCACCATGCGCTCCGCGGTTTTCTTGCCGATCCCTGGCACGCGGGTTAGCGCGGCCACGTTGTTGCCCTTGATGGCCGCGACCGCCGCGTCCGCCTGCATGCCGCTCAGGATAGTGATGGCCAAGCGTGGTCCAATGCCGCTCACGCTGATCAATTTTTCGAAGAGCTGTTTTTCCTGCGCGCGTAGAAACCCGAAAAGCGTGAACGCATCCTCGCGCACGTGGGTGTGGATAAACATCGCCACGTCCGCACCTAACGCCGGCAGCTCGGAAAAAGTTGAGACGCTGATATTCACGTCGTAGCCTACGCCCCCGGCCTCCACAATGGCCTGGTTGGGATGCTTGGCGATCAACTTGCCGCGCAGGTGGGCGATCATGGATGAGCTGCCATTATGCGCGCCGCCGATGCAAGATGCTGAACTCGAAACCCGGGCTGGGTGGGAAGAGCTCGGCCACTTTCTTCAGTCGCGCGCCCAGCGCCGCCGGCGCCAGCAGCGGATACTCGCGCTCGCGCAGCTCGGGGTAGTCAACGTCCAGGCAGAGCGAGAGCAGGTAGATGGCAATGGCGTCAGAAAAAGCCGTGGCCAGATAATCGGATTTGGCTTTCTCGTTGATCGCGCCCGCCCCATCGTTCAAGGCGTGCTTACGGAATTCGAACGCGTCCAGGCTGGTTTCACCGCGCGTGTTGCTGGTGGCCTGCGACCACACCAGGTCGGCGAAGTCGGGCGACATGCCGGCCTTGTCCACAAAGCTGTGTCCCACGTGGATGTAGAACTCAAAGGCCACGGAGAAGCGGTCGTCGAGCAGCCGGGTGGAGATGAAGACGCATTGCGAATCGCCGCTGTCGATGTCACGATGGCAAACCGCGCGTTCCATGTAAGCGCTGTCAAACCGTTCCGCCACCAGCGTCTTGTCGCCGTCGCTGATGGCGAGCGGGACGAAATAGAACGCCTTGCGGTCCAGCGCGCCCGCCACGGCCCGGGGCACGGCTTCGACCATCCGTTCGACCTCGGCCGAGGGCAGCGTGACCTCGCCCACCACGGCGTAACAGATGCCGTTGGGCGCCTGGGTCACGCGCACGTCGCGGATGATGTCCTGCGCGGTGCGCATGGATGCAGATGCGTTCACTGTCTGGTTCACGGTATTATTCTAACGTAGGGCCGCTTCCCGAGCGGTCCCGGGTTGGTTTCTCTCATGCGTACTCTCTTCTTCAGCGTGGTCATCGGCCTGGCCGCCGGTGTGATCTGCTTCTTCATCTCTATCGCCTTTCTGTGCTTTGTGCTGCTGATTGCCGGCGCCGTGAGCCACAGCCGTCCGGACATGACGCTGACTTTCAAAGTCGCCGCGCCAGTGGCTATCCTGGCTGCGGTCACCGGCTTTACCATCACCCTGGTCCGCGGGGTGCGCTCAGCCTTGGCGCACCGATAGTCGTGCGGTCGTAGAAACACCTACCACGGAGGCACGGAGACACGGAGAATGGGAATGGAGTGGGATCGGTAATCGCCTTGAAATTTCTCCCGTTCCTCCATTTACCCAATTACCAAATTCCTCACCCGCCCAATTCTTCTCCGTGCCTCCGTGGTAGGTTTCATCTCGTCCTCCACAATTCTTAACACCCACAACGGTTGACCCTCACTCCGCTTGCATTTAGACTTTGTTGCCCCAACCAGCATGCAAAAAGGAGACCCAATGAAAACGTCGCGACGTATCACGGCCATTTTTCTGTCCGTCATCTTCGTTCTTACCTCCAGTCCCGTATGGGCCCAGGGAAAAGAAGGGGAAAGGGAGAAGGTCGACCAGCAGACCCTGGACATGATCGGCAAGATCCGGTACGAAGGCTTCCACAACTCCAAGATCATGGAGATCGCCACTGGCCTGATGGAAGAGATTGGCCCGCGACTCACCGGCTCGCCCAACGTGAAGAAGGCCAACGACTGGACGCGCCAGAAGCTCGAAGACTTCGGCCTGGTCAACGCCAAGCTGGAGCCGTGGAGCCCCTTCGGCCGCGGCTGGGCCAACGAATACTCCAACGTGCGCATGGTGGTTCCTGACATCGCCACCATGATCGCCTACCCCAAGGCTTGGACTCCGGGCACCGATGGTCCCAAGCGCGCCGAGGTGGTCCGCGTGAGCAACGTCCGCACGCCGCAGGACCTCAACCGTTACAAAGGCAAGCTGGCGGGCAAGATCGTCCTCTTCGGCGACGATGGCGACGTAAAGCCCTCCGCCGAGCCGCTCTTCTCGCGCTACAGCGAGAAGCAACTTGAAGAGCTGGAGCAATACCAGATTCCCGGCGAGCGCAACCTTGCGCAATTCCGCGAGTTTCAGCAGCGCGCCCGCATTGGCCGGCAGATCGCCAAGTTTTGGGACGACGAGAAGGTCGTCGCCGTCATCGACCACAGCCGCGGCGCCATCAACGGCGGCACGGTTTTCGTTCAGCAGGGCGGATCGTACAAAGTCGGGCAGACGGTAGGCACGCCGGCGCTCACCATGGCCACCGAGCAATGGGACCGCATCGCCCGCATCCTGGCCGATAAGAAATCGGTGGAGCTCGAAATCAACGTCAAGAACGTCTTCTATGACGACGCCATGACCCAGTGGGACACCACCGCCGAAATCCTCGGCACCGACAAGAAAGACGAACTGGTCATGCTCGGCGCACACCTTGATTCCTGGCACGCCGGCACAGGCGCCACCGACAACGGCGCCGGCTCGATCGTGATGATGGAAGCCGTGCGCATCCTCAAGGCCCTGGGCGTGAAGCCGCGGCGCACCATCCGCATCGGGCTGTGGACCGGCGAGGAGCAGGGACTGCTGGGTTCGCAGTGGTATGTCTCCAGGTATTTCGGTACCCGCCCGGAATCCACCGATCCCGAGCGCAAGGGCGACCCCACGATCATCCGCCGCGACTCCGGCCCCATCACCCCCAAGCCGGAAGCGGCCAAAGTATCCGTCTATTTCAACGTGGATAACGGCACCGGCAAGATCCGCGGCGTCTATCTGCAAGAGAACGCCGCTGCCGCGCCTATCTTTGAGGCCTGGATGAAGCCCTTCCACGATCTGGGCATGGACACGCTCACCATGCGCAACACCGGCGGCACCGACCATCTGTCGTTTGACGCCGTCGGCATCCCCGGCTTCCAGTTCATCCAGGACCCCATGGAGTACGACACGCGCACCCACCACTCCAACATGGACGTCTATGACCGCCTGCAGCCGGAAGACCTGAAGCAGATGGCGGTGATCGTGGCGTCATTTGTTTATATGGCCGCGCAGCGCGACGAAAAATTCCCTCGTAAACCGATCGAAGCGCCGCTGCCGCCACCGCCTCCGCCGCAGGACGACGAAAACGCCGCGCCGGGTCGGCCGCCGGGATAGCGAAAACCCTTACCGCGGATTTTACACGGATAGGTGCGGATCAGAACCGGATGTTTTTCTTTGTCCCGAAGCGAAGCGAGGGATCACTATAGCCGCGACTAGGCTCACGGTCCACG
>CAZFRV010000152.1:0-13792 GCA_964521445.1 uncultured Acidobacteriaceae bacterium | reverse complement strand
GAGTGCTTCTCCATGAATTCCGACATGTCGAAGCGGATCAGCGACTTCTCGCTGCCAAACAGGAACTGGGCCAGGGTACGCGCGACCTCCGTCTTGCCGACTCCGGTGGGCCCCAGGAACAGGAACGAGCCGATGGGCCGGTTGGGCGACTTCAGGCCGGCACGCGACCGGCGAATCGAGCGAGCCAGCGCGCTGATGGCTCTGTCTTGCGAGATCACGCGCTTGTGCAGCTCTTCTTCCACGCGCAGCAGCTTCTGCGTCTCTTCTTCCTTGATGGAAGTGACGGGCACGCCGGTCCAGCGGCTGACCACTTCCTCAATGTCCTCGCGGCTGACCACGCCGGTGGAAGACTCGTCCAGGTGATATTTCTCGCGCAGGGCGCGCAGGTTCTCGCGCTCCTTGCGCTCTTCATCGGAATAGAAGCGCGCCTTCTCAAACTCGTGGTTGGCGATGGCGTTTTCCATTCTGTGAGCGATGAACTTGATCCGCTTCTGGACTTCCGTGATCTCGTCCGGCAACGAGGTCTGGCGCAGTTTCACGCGCGCGCCGGCCTCATCCAGCAGGTCAATGGCCTTGTCCGGCAGGAAGCGGTCCGGGATATAGCGGTTGGAGTGATAGACGGCATACTGGATGGCGTCATCGGTATAGCTCACCGCGTGGAACTTTTCGTAACGTTCCTTGATCCCATAGATGATCTTGACCGCCTCAACCTCGTTCGGAGGCGGGACCTTGACGGCCTGGAAACGACGTTCGAGGGAACGGTCTTTTTCAATCGACTTGCGATATTCGCCCGGGGTGGTGGCGCCGATGCACTGGATCTCGCCGCGGGAGAGCGCGGGTTTGAGGATATTGGCCGCGTCCAGCGAACCTTCGGCCGAGCCCGCACCCACCAGGGTGTGCAATTCATCGATGAAGATGATGCAGTTCTGGCTCTCCATCAATTCCTTCATGATGGTCTTCAGCCGCTCTTCGAACTGGCCGCGATATTTGGTTCCGGCTACGATGAGCGAAAGATCGAGTCCGAGAATTCGTTTGTCGGCCAAGAACGACGGTACGTCGCCGTCAGCAATGCGCTGGGCCAGGCCTTCGACGATCGCGGTCTTGCCCACGCCCGGCTCGCCGATCAGCACCGGATTGTTCTTGGTGCGGCGGCACAGGATCTGGACCACGCGTTCGACTTCGCCTTCACGCCCCACCAGCGGATCCAGTTGCGAGTCCATGGCGGCCTGGGTGAGATCGCGGGAGAATTCGGCGAGCAAGGAAGATTCGCGCGACGATCCACGTTGGGGCTGGGCCTTTTCCTGGGTACTGCGCGCCAGTTCTTCGCGGATCGCGCTCAGGCGCAGCCCGCGTTCGTGCAGGATCTCCGCGGCAAAGCATTTCTCTTCGCGCAATAATCCCAGAAGCAAATGTTCGGTGCCAATGTGGCGGTGGCTGAGCCGTTCCGCCTCTTCGGCGGCGTAGGCTAGCACCCGCTTGCACTCATTGCTCAAGGGAAGATCGACGGACGTAGAGACTTTTTCCCGTATGGTGGTGTGCCCTTCAATCTGCTTGCGGATGGATTCGACCGAAGCATGAGAGCGCAGAAAGCGGTTCGTCAAAGCCTTGTCTTCGCGGAGCAATCCCAGCAGCAAGTGCTCCGTCTCAATGTACGGAGAACCGAACTGGCTGGCTTCGTACCGCGCGAAAAAGATTACGCGCCTCGCCTTTTCTGTATACCGCTCGAACATGTTCCCCTCACCCAGATGCTTCCCAGTCACCTCAGCCGGTCAGCATCTCTCTCTTCCCCCGGTACGATCCCGCGTACTTCCAGGAAGAAGCCTTTCCGTCCGCCGGCGCTCTGGCAAAGGGTCTGCGCCAGGCAGACAAAACCAAAATGTCCTTCACCCCGCGTCGCCTAATTCCGCAGCGACTGGGGCGCCACCTCCTCCACTTTGCCTTGATGCAGCCACAGCGCACGATCGCAGCGCCGCGCGAAATCAAGATTGTGGGTGACCACGAGAGAAGTGAGTTGGTGCTCGCGATGCAGTTTCTGGACCAAGCCAAAAACCAAATCAGCGGTGCGATTGTCGAGATCGCCGGTCGGCTCGTCAGCCATGAGAATCTGTGGTCCCGTAACCAGAGCTCTTGCCAAAGCCACCCGTTGCTGTTCGCCTCCGGAAAGTTCGCCCGCGCGGTGGTGGCCACGATCTTCCAGACCCACCTCGCGCAGCCAGCCGCCGGCCTTGTCCATGGCCGAGCCGTACGCGGAACCCCTCATCAGAAGCGGCATAGCAACATTCTCACGGGCCGTAAACTCCGGCAACAGGTAATGAAATTGCCATACGAAGCCAATTTCGCGATTGCGGAAATCCGCAGCCGCATCATCGCTTAATTTGGCAACATCAATCTGGGCGCAGTATACGTCACCTTCTGAAGCACGATCAAGCGTTCCGAGTATATGGAGCAGGCTGCTTTTTCCGGAGCCGGACTCGCCCACGATCGCCAACATTTCTCCCTTCCTCACCTGGAAGGACAAATTTTCAAAGAGCACCAGGTCCGATTGTCCGGACCTGTAAGCCTTCTTAAGTCCAACTGCACGAAGGATTTCAGGTCTCTGCTCTATTGGATGCATGACCCTACTCCTACGGTGCAACTGGCTGTATCTCCCTGCATTTTCATGGCCGTTTTGCGGGAGAATCCAGCTAGTACATTAGAACCCGGAAGGCCCTGTTTAGACTCCATCACTTCCGGTGCCAAAGTCCATAAGAATTGCTTAGCCGAACCGTCTTTTGAGTAACAAAACTTGACAGAGCTGCAACATGTTGCGGCTGTTGGTATTCCTTTGCAATGGGGTCTTTCACTCATAGCGCAGGGCCTCCGCGGGAAGAACCCTCGCCGCCGACCACGAGGGATAAAGCGTCGCCACAAAAGAGATGAACAGAGCGGCGATGGCCACTTCCACTCCATCCAGAATGCGGGGCGCAAATGGCAGATAAGAGATGGAATAGACTTCAGCCGAGAGCGGAACAAAATGGTACCTGGCGCCGGCGAAAGCAATGCTATAGCCCACAATCAGACCCACAATGGTGCCGATGGCTCCGATCAGCATTCCCTGGAAAACGAAGATCCAGCGCACCTGTCTGCGCCGAGCGCCCATGGAGAGCAGAACGGCTACGTCCTTCGTTTTCTCCATGACCATCATAATGAGCGAGATCAGGATGTTGAGTGCGGCCACGAAGACGATCAGCCCGATCGTCAGGAAGGTGACCACGCGTTCCAGGCGCAGGGCGCGGAACAGAGCCCGATTCTGTTCCATCCAGTTGGTGGCCATGTAACCTTTGCCTGCCGCATCCTGTAATTCACGGGCCACCTGTTCGGCTTGATAGAGATCGTCGATCTTGAAATCAATCACGGAGATCACATCGCCCAGGGAAACCAGCTGCTGGGCGTCCGCCAGGCGGATGAAGCCCCAGGTGCTGTCGTAAGGGTAGAAGCCGGAGGTGAAAATCCCCACCACTTTGAAGCGCTCAAACTTGGGAACCACGCCGAATGGCGTCAACTCGCCTTGCGGGCTGCTCGCCAGGACGACAGATCCCACGTTGGCGCCGATGGTCTCGGCGAGATCTTTGCCGAGCACGATCGGCGGCAGCTCGCCTGAGACCGGACAGTTTTCAGGCTTCTCCGTGCACGGAGCAGGCGGAGGCGAACTCAATGGAGCGGCCGAACCGAACTTCACGGTTTTCAGCAACTCGCTTACCCGATTCTCATATTGTGGTACTACGCCCTTGAGCAGCATGCCGCTGGCGCGCGAGCCGCGGGAAACCATGACCTCGTCGTAGAGCCCCGGCGCTGCCGCCACCACGTGCGGCTGTTTCTCCATGTGCGCCAGCAGTGCACGCCAATCGGTCATCCCCGTGGTGGCCTGTGTCAGCTCAAGCTGCACGTGCGCAGTTGATCCCAGCAGCTGGTTCTGCATGTCCCGCTGGAAGCCGGCGTTGATGGAAAGGGCAATAATCAGCGAAGCCACTCCGGCCGCCACACCGATGACAGAGATCACTGTGATCACGCTGATCACCGCCTGCCGGCGCTTGGCGCGAAGGTAGCGGGCGGCAACAAAGAGTTCAAACCTCACGGCTGCTCTCGGCCGGCAAAAGGATGGATGGAGAACCTGAACAAAGGAATCTGGGCGCGAGAAACAATCACCACCCAGGGGATGAGCAACAGGTTGGCTTCCATCAACTTGATTGTAGCAGCAGCTTCAGCCTCCGCAGCTCCGCTAGCGATCAGCAAATTCACTCTTTGACCGCCGAAATGAAAACGCTGGACAGGCGGCTAACTCCTGCATCGGTTTGCGTTAGCTCTTCGAGGTGCGCAACGAACCGTTCGCGTTCCAGCGGGGTGAACATTCTGTCCATGTGTTCCGCCGGGGTGGGGAAATGCGGGTTCAAAGATTGATTGAGAAGCGTTTGTAAGTCGGCGCGGCGTCTGCGCGTTCCCAGATGCAACTCAACTTTGGCAGCTTTGAAGCCGGCATCTTCGCAAAGATGAAGGTACCCGATGTGGTCCGTATTCGACATGCTTTGAGACGCAGCAAAATTAAGCCCGGATACAAACCGAGTGACGAGGTCGCTAACGGGCTCAAGATCGGCTGCGGGATAGACGCTCGTTCCCACCCCAGGCCATTTTTCTCCGCTCCGCCGCAAAGCAGGAAGAGTCACGGTTTCAAACAATGAGATACGTCCGCCGCGTTTAAGCACACGGCAAAACTCCCGCAGAGCACGCTGCTTATCTTTCACATAAATGAGGACGGAACGAGTAGTGATCACATCGATTGACTCGTCTGGAAAAAATGAAAGGTCTTCCGCAGATGAGTGTACAAACTGGCAGCGCTCGAGGACATCCATTCGTTGAGCGATGGAGCATGCTTCGTCCAGCAATGGTTGAGAGATGTCGGCGAAAATCACCCGACCCGACGGGCCCAGGAGTTCCAGAGCGCCAAAGGCGATCAGCCCGTCTCCCGCACCCACATCGAGAAGTGTTTCATCCCCCTTGAGCTTCGCATTTTGCAGCAGCTTGTCGCGTAACTCTTTCAAGTGAGTCATTTCAGGCTGGGCGTTCTGGCGATTGCCGAAGCGGGATTCCAGAAGCCACTTTGACCAGATGTCATGCTCAGTCATGGCAGTAACAGTTTAGCGGATAGGCACTGCCTGGGGCCCTGGGGTGGCCTGACTTGGGGCTCTGCACGATGCCGAAATACAATGAGTGGTTCCCATGGCCCCTTCACGAAACACAAAACCTGCTCGGAAGCCGGTGATCCGGTGCGTCATCTTCGATTTGGACGACACCCTCTATGACTGTTTCCGCCAGCGGGTTCGCGTCACGCACCGCCACGCTGCTCGTGCCATGGTGGAAGCGGGACTCGATGCCAGCGTGGAAGCCGTCTACCGGGCACGCATGCAGGCGTTTCGGCGAGACCCCATGTTGCGGCACATTGATGCGGAAGTCTGCCTGCGATTTCAAGCCACTGACCCGGAAGCCATCAGCCACGCCGCCCGCGAGGCGTACTTCCACTGTCCGGTCGGCAAGCTCACGTTGTTTCCGGGAACCATGCCGCTGTTGCGCCACCTGCACCGCCACGGCGTGCGCAGTTTTGTCGTCAGCTTCGGCGAGCCAAAGATCCAGCACGCCAAGATCCGCGCGCTCGGACTGGAGAACCATCCCCTGATCGAGCGTATTCTGTACGCCGACCGCGACAAGCTCTTGACCAAGGAAGCTGCCTTCCGGCAGATTCAGCGGGAGCTAGGCCTTCCGGCGAAACAAATGCTGATCGTGGGTGACCGGCCGATGAGCGAAATTCGTGCCGGGAACGAACTGGGCATGCACACCGTGCGCATCCGCCGCGGAGAATTTGCCGTGCAGGAGCCGGAATCGCCGGAAGAAGAACCGGATTATGTGGTGGACAACATCGCGAAAGTGCGGAAGGTGGGATTTCAGTGGGGAGTACCCCCCAAAACCCACCACGGAGGCGCGGAGACGCGGAGAAAGGCGAAAAACCAACCGCAACCCAGCGCGAAAAACGCGAGTGAATGAAGAGTGGAATCCCTGTCAAGGCGACACCAAGACAGGTTAGAAGGGTGACCTGCCAGTGAAGTGATCCAGTTTTCAGGGTTACTCAGTTACGCGATTTCCCGCGTCTCCGCGCCTCCGCGGTGACCCCTACTTCACCACGTACTTCGCCGTGGCCATGTTGTCATGCCGATCGTAGACGCGGACCACCACCACATGCTCCGTATGCGGTGCGGCGTCAGCCTTGCCGCGTCCCCGTTTTTGCTCAGCCGCTTGTTCCGGGGGTGAGGTCAAGAGTACGTTGAAGTCGTAGTTTTCTGTTTTTGAATCGGAGATCTGGCCCACCGGTTCCAGGTACTGCCAGTCGCCGGCGTCCACCGAGTATTCCGCTCGCGCGATGGGAGAGGCATCGTCGGTGGCCTGAAAGGTCACGTGCATCTGCCGACCTTCAAGGGTTGCGGAGAGGTGCTCGATGCGCGGAGGGGTATTGTCGATATCGAAACGCTGGCTCTCTTTTTCGTGCGTCAGGGCTTCTTCGGGCGTGTGCGAGGGCGCATCACTGGCTACGACCTTGACTGTGTATCCGCCGTCGGGCAGCAGGCCTGAGTCGAAGGAGTAGAACTTGTCGGAGATGCCGGACTTGAGCAGCTTCCATTCGCGCTCGTTTTCGCCGCGATAGTACAGCGAGTAGATCAGAGTATCGTCGTTTTCGTCGTGTGCGTTCCAGCGCACCGCGATCGAGGAGCGGTCCTTGGTTGCGACCGGCGCCGGCTCGATGCGAGGCGCCGCCGGCTGTGACGGGCCGGCATTCACAACGAATGTTTCCGACGCGGTCATGTGCGGTTGCGGCTGAAAGCGCGCTCCTGTCTGCACCACCACCTCATCCACCACCGGAGCTACGTTCTTGGGCAGGTAGTTGATGGCAACCTCGTCGATCTGGGTAGGAGGACTGGCCGGCTTCAGCACGGCGCGCCACTGAATGAAGCGGGCGGCCGGGACCTCGAGACGCGCGTTTTTGTCTTTGTCCCTCTCCTTGCCCACGTCAATGGGTGTCCACGGGCTCCAGTTGCGATCGGGATTGTCGACGTTGCCACTGCGGGCAAATAGTTCGAAGTTGCCGCGACCCCTGACCTCGGCGCGTCCCCAACGGGAAAAGATCTTGGCGTCTTGAACGTCGCTCTCAAAAACGCCTTCCGCTTCCAGCGTGTTGCTCATCAAGAACACTTTGCCCAGATTACTGCTGGAACAATAGAGCCCTCCGCCCGGAGCTTTGGCAAATGCCGTGATCTGGCTGGCGCTGGCCTTCAAGAGAGCGGAGAAGTCGCCGTTTTTTTCGATTGCGTAGATCCGTCCTTTATTTCCAGTGCCGGCCAACAGCCGCCCAGACCCGTCAAAGGCCAGGGCATACACAATATCTTCGCGCGAGGACCAGAGTTTCTCGGGAGAGCCGTCAGGTGCAATCTGAAAGACGTCAGAGCCGGCCAGGTTGACGCTGCCTACAAATGGCACGCCGGCGGCAGCCGGGCCCGGCGGAGGCACTGGGACAGGCTGAGGCACGCTAGGGCCAGCGCCCGCACCGCGTTTTTCTCCCGTGCCCGCCGCGTAGATATTTCCGGCGGCGTCCACCGCCAGCGCCGTAATCTCCTTCCGCGGCGCACTGTACAGAACGAATCCTTCGCCCGCAGGCGTAATGCGGTACACCAGGCCGCTGCCGTCTGAGCCGGCGATCAGGTTGCCTTTGGGGTCCAAGGCCAGCACACGGATGTGGGCCTCATCGGATTTGAAAAACACCGAGCCGTGGCCGGTCTTGTCGACACGGTAGATTTCGCCGTTGTCTCCGGTAGCGATGTACAAGCGTCCTTCGTCGTCCAGAGCGAGGTCCCAGATATATTTCGTTTTGGGATCGAAGAAGGGTTCCGCCGTGTATTCAGGCTTGGCGGACGAGTGCGTGAGCTTGTAGACCTTACCGTCTGGCGAGGTGGCTGCATAAATGGCGCCGCCATCTTTACTGAGAGCAACCGCCTGGACCTGCAGCTCTTTGGGCTCGAAGATGACGGTCGCCTTGCCGTCCGGTGTGATGCGGTAGACGCGCGCTGGCGCGCCGGTGGCGGCGTACACCGTGCCATCTTTATCGGCAGCGATGCCCCAGATAAACGTGGAGGGGCTCGTGTACAGGGCTTTGAAAGCCGGCGCAAGTTCCAATTGTCCCGTGCTGCGGATGGCCACGCCCCGGGCAGTGCCGCGCTCAAAATCTTCGTAAGCGGTTTCTCTCCATACGCGCGTGCCTTCGGCGAAGGCTAGAGCGGCAAGAGCAAATACAAAAAAGGCAGAACAAAGTTTCTTCATCACAATCCAAGAATATCGCTGTGGGTTACTTCGTGGGTTATTTAATGGTCAGGCTGATGACCTGGGAGCCGCTTACAACGTAGCCGACCGGAGTGGACGATTCGTTTACGGCCGATTCGTTGTACACCACCATCTCCTGCGTGGCGCGCAGTCCCTCCATCACGTTCATCACCGAGAGAGGCACCGCCGGCATGACCTTATCTTCGACCGTGGCCTGCGGGTTGGCCTCCAGCAGGGAGACGTAGAGGTGATCGTTGAGGTGTTCCTTGTTGAGCAGCTCGATGGTGGAATTCAGATCCAGCTGCCGGTTAACGGCAGGATTCACGTGGCGAGCGCGATCCAAAGTCTCGGCATCGCTCACCAGGATGCGCAACGTACCTTTGGGCACTGACGTGGGCACGCGCACCGGGATGCGGCGCACAATGCGGTCACCGCGATAGGGACGCAGAACCGCCTCGATGGTGATTTCGTCGCCCGGACGCGCCTCGGTTACGTCCGTGCGGGCGTTTTCCAGCACGGCGGAATGGCGATCATGTTCCAGGTCGAATTCCAGATTCACGCCGCCGATGGTCGGGGCCTGCAGCGGGTTGTCGTAGATGCGGCCGAAGTGCTCGCCCAGTTCCTGGGCGACCGAGTACGCGGTGGGTGCGGTGTCCACGGGAGAAAACACGTTGTTGAGGCGCACGTCAGGATATCCGTTCACGTGAATGCGCCCGTTCATGCGATACGTGGTCTCCTCGCCGTACTGGTTCATACCCATCAAGGCATTGAACACCGTAGTCATCATCATCACCGGCGTGAGCTTGGCGTTGTTCAGGACTTCGTAATGATATTCTCGCGGCCCGCTGGCGCTATGAATGCTGAGCGTAACCGGAATCATCTGCGGCTCGCGGTCAAACCGGCCGAGAATTCCCGTGTGGCGGTCCTGAACGAAAGCCCCCACCGGCTCGGTGGTGTTGATGATCTTGAAAGCGTTGAGTGGCGAAGCCAGCGTGGCCACCACGTTGGCCTTGGTCATGGGCAGGTCTACCATGCCGTACTGCGTCAGCGGATGGCCGCAGGCCAGCAGGTGTTCTTTGTCGATGTAGGTGACGGTGCAGGTGGCGGCTACGTCCATGTCGCCGCGCACCAGAACCGCGCTTACCGCCGATCCGGGTACCAGAGGCTCCGGTTGCTTGGCATCGCTGGCCGCGCCCACGCCCATCACCGGAACAATGCCGGCTGCAGACAGCTTGGAAGCAAATTGCTTTATGGTCTCTTCGCTGAATCCGTTGAAGACGAAAGGAGCATCGATGGGCTGGAGGTACTGCGCGTAATTCTTGAGATCGCCCGCACCCAGCCCGGGTCCGCTGGTCTTCTCCGCCGTGGCGGGCTTGGCGGAAGAGATGGGGTCCTGTCCGGGAACACTTTTGTCGAATTCGTTGATCTCGAGCATCTGCGTAATGGGCGTTACTCCGGCGATCGCCTCCTTGGAGAACGAGCCGATGCGATAGGAAATCGCGCCCAGCATTTTGCCGTTGATGTAAACCGGACTGCCGCTCATCCCGGCCACCACGCCCGTGTACTCAGCCTTCTCTCCGTGCAGGCGCACCAGGATCAGGTCACTCTTGGGGCCGAGCATGTTCTTGAGAACGCCCAGCACTTCCACGCCCATGGATTCGGGCTGGGTGCCTTGAAAAACTGTATAGGCCACACCCTGCATGCCAGGACGCACTTCGTCCACGGTCATGATCTGCGTCGCTGCAGATGGTTTGGGCGGGGCAGGGATGTCACCAGCGCGGACCGGGAGAGTGCCCAGGCCCAGGACGACGAAGAGAGCGAAAAAGACAGATTTTTGCATACCACCAAGTGCGCTTACGAACACGGCCAAAGCGCCACACCCCCTTACAGAGATCGAAATTGACTTCTGAAAAAGTGAGTGAGTGCATCTATACTAATGTAGAACTTCATAAAAGGGCAGCTTGAAATGCGCTTAATACGATTCGACCATTCGTCCTTCATTTCTAAGGTAAAAACCGGTGCGCGGTTGCTGGCGTTGGCCCTGATCGCGGTTTTGTGGGCCTCCGGGGTCGCCAAGCTCTCAGCCCAATCGCCCACGCCTACGCCCGCACCGCAGAGCAGTGGCCAGCAAGGCGGCCAGAATCAACAAAACCCAGGAGGGGAGGCCGGCGGCCCCACCGGGGACATCGGTCCCATCGCCGTGCCCAAGAAGAAAGAAGAGGAGCCCAAGAAAGACGATACCCCCAAGCCGGCGCAAAAAACGGACACCATGCCCAGCTTCACCATGCGTGTTAGCTCGCAACTGGTCACGCTGGATGTGGGCGTCCTCACCAAGGAAGGGATGTTCGTTCCCGGACTCAAAAAAGAAAACTTCCGCGTGTATGAGGACAACGTCCCCCAGACCGTGACCAGCTTCAACCAGACGCAGGCGCCTATCACCGCGGTGATGCTGGTAGAATTCGCGAGCAACTTCTACGCATTCGAATACGACGCCATCGGCGCTTCCTATGTTTTTGCGCAAACTCTGAAAAAAGACGATTGGATCGCGCTGATCAGCTTTGACATTCGCGCGCGCATCCTGGCCGACTTCACCCAGGACAAGCGGGAGGTGTTCGAAGGCATCCGCAGCCTGCAGATCCCGATGTCGTCAGAAACCAATCTCTTCGACGCGCTTTATGACACCATCGACCGGCTGGAGACGGTGGAGGGACGCAAATACATCATCCTCATCGCCAGCGGCCGCGATACTTTCAGCAAGCGCACCCTGGACCAGATCCTGAAAAAGATCAAGGGCTCCAAGGACATCGCCATCTACTCCATCGGCACAGGGCAGGCGCTGCGCAACTACGCCGAGTCGCACGGAATGATGGCGGCGCTCTGTCCCATGACCAGCTTCGCTTGCAGCACCGAGTGGGCGCAGGCCGATAACCAGATGCGAAGCTTCGCCAGAATGACCGGAGGCCGGGCTTATTTCCCGTTGTTCCAGGCGTCGTTTAAAGACGCGTTTATGGACGTTGCCAACACCATCCGCAACCAGTACAGCCTGGCCTACCACCCCACCAACCCCGCACAAGACGGCACGTACCGCAAGATCAAGGTGGAAGTAGTGGGTCCGGACGGCAAGCCACTGATCATCAGGGACGAGAAGAATCATGACCTGAAATACCAGGTCGTCTCCCGCGAGGGATACAACGCCAAGAGAGAAGTGGAATAAGGCAATCGGGAGATCGGGTGATCTGACCATCGGGCCATCGGACCATCCGGTCGGCCTCCGCTAGTGAAACAGGTACTGCAGCGCCAGCAGCAGTCCCACTCCGGCAAAGACCACCAGGGCTTTTCGTATGTCCGGTTCGCGATTGACTTCCGGAATCAGGTCGGAAGCAGCCACGTAGAGAGTCACTCCCGCGGCCAGCGGCAAGCCTGCGCTCACCGATCGCGTAAATGCGGAAACAGTCAGCACGCCGCCGAGAGTCGCCAGCCCCAGCAATGCCGATGCCGACCACGCCACCGCCCGGCTGCGCCCGCTGGCCAGCATGACCGACGACGCCGTGAATCCTTCAGGGAGTTTGTGCAGAATTACCGCCAAGAAAATGATCCAGCCCAGAAACCGCGAAACCAGAAAGCCGGAGGCAATGGCGATTCCGTCAAAGAACGTGTGAATCACCAACCCGAAGAGCACCGAATAGCCGCGGTGCGGGCTGACGAACTCCTCCGCGTGCGTCTCTTCCCCGAAATGGAAGTGCGAGGTAACCGTGTGCTCGAAGAAGTGGACCAGGAAGTATCCGGCCAGCACCAGCAGCGGAGCGTTGGGACCGGCGAGACGGATGCTCTCCGGCAGCATCTCCAGCAGGGCCGTGCCCAGCATGAACCCCGCGCCCAGGGCGATGAAATACTGCAAATACTTCGGGTGCCAGTCCCGGTGAACGACGATGGCGCCGCCCAGCGCGTTGGCGCCGGCTGCGGCCAAACCCAGCAGCAGGCTGATGGTGATCGGGCTCATGCGGGATGAGGCAGCATAACAGAATCCATCTGCTTAAAGGCCCGCGATTGACCCCACCGCGCCAAAACCCGCGGGTTGGGGACCCCGCGATTGCACCCCACCGCGCCAAAACCGGGCGCGTTGGGGACCCCCGTTTCGCAAGCGAATCGCTAGACCCTGATGCCGGTAGTGGATCATTTTCGTTGAAAATGACCCACTAACCGCTGTGGCGAATGTGCATCACGTCGCCATCCTGCACGATGTATTCCTTGCCTTCCAGGCGCAGCAGGCCTTTGGCGCGGGCGTTGGCCTCCGATCCCGACTCCAGCAGCTTGTCCCAGTGAATGGTCTCGGCGCGGATGAAATGTTTTTCCAGATCCGAGTGGATGGCGCCGGCCGCCGCCTGGGCGCGCGAGTTGCGGGGTACGGTCCAGGCGCGGCACTCGTCCTCGCCGATGGTGAAAAAGGAAATCACGCCCAGCAGTGCGTACGTCTTGCGGATCAGCCGCGTGAGGCCGCTTTCTTTGAGTCCGTAGCTGGATAGGAATTCCTGCGCTTCTTCATCACTCATGTCAGCCAGTTCGGCCTCGACCTTTCCGCAGATGGCGGTGACGCCGGCGTCCTTGCGCGATGCCAGCTCCTGGAGATTGTATTTCCCGCCCGCATTTTCCAGGTCGTCTCCCAAGCTGGTGGATTCGTTCACGTTGAGCACGTACAAAATCGGTTTCTGGCTCAGGAACATGAAACCACGAATGCGCTTTTCGTCGTCCGCGTTGATCTCCATCTCGCGCAGAGGCGATTCCGTCTCCAGATGCGCCTTGGCCCGCTTGAGCAGATCGAACTCGCGCTCCAGCTCCGGACCTTTCATCTTCTTCAGATCTTTTTCCACCCGCTCCAGGCGCTTTTCCACCTGGCCCAGGTCGCTGACGATCAAGTCGAAGTCCACGGTCTTGGCATCGCGCAGCGGATTGATCTCGCCCACGTGGGGGAGCGAGGGATCGTCAAAGGCGCGCAGGACGTGGGCCAGCGCGTCCACGGTGCGGAGGTTGGCGAGGAAGGCAGTCTCTTTGAGCGCCTCCTGGCCGATTGCGGCCACGTCCACGTATTCGACCGAGGCGTGCGTCAGTTTCTTCGGGTTGTAGAGCGCGGCCAGCCGGTCGAGGCGGTCGTCGGGCACCTTGGCGATCCCCAAGTGCGCTTCGCGCGGGTTGGCGAAAGCGCGGCTGGAGACGTCGGCCTTGGTCAGGATTTTGAACAGCGAGGTCTTGCCCACCTGGGGCAAGCCGATGATTCCGGTTTTCATGGGGAGCAATTAGCAAATAGCAATTGGCAATTAGCCTTAAAGCGGGCCTATCGAGATTGTATCAAGCGAGAAAGAAGTTCTTCGGAGAGCGAAACCACAGTCCGAGGGATCTCATC
>CAZFRV010000151.1:0-3852 GCA_964521445.1 uncultured Acidobacteriaceae bacterium | reverse complement strand
GCCCTGCTCCTCCAGCAGCAAAATCGAGGCCGCCGTGAACTGCTTGGTGATCGATCCCAGACGGAACTTGGTGGTGGGCGTGTTGGGGACCTTCCACTCCAGGTTGGCGAAGCCGTAGCCCTTGTCCAACAGGATCTTGCCGTCTTGCGCTACCAGCACCGTCCCCATGAACTGGTTGTGGGGCAGGTAAGACTGGACAACCTGCTCCATGCGCGCGACGTTGTCCGTCTGCGCCTTGTTTTGCGCGAAACAGGAGGCGGTCGAAATCAGGGCGATGGCGATGGCGATGCGTTGCAACATGAGAACGCTCCAGCAAGGAATGAACGATCCGGGCCATTATAGATGGCGGGCCGGCGGTTACCTGCGATTACCGGTGGGATGGCCGGTGCCAGCCTGCACTTGCTCTGAACGTGCAACCGGCTCTCGGGTAGAATGAACCGCGATGGAGTTGCTTTTGCGAGTGGAGAAGGAAGACGCCCCTGTTGGAACTGAAGTCTGGCTCATGGAGGGGAAAGTGGACCAGGAGGCGGTCCAAACATCGTGAAAACATACTGGATTCTCATATTTCTTGGGCTGGTTCTCTTCGCGGTCAGTTTTCGCCTTGTCGCGGTCAGACAAGGCGGCGCCGGGCCAGGTGACCCTGGCATGCGTGGCTACACCTGCGCCTATGTCACGCTCCTGTCGCCCTGGGGGAGTGATGGGTTGCGCATGCTGCGTGAGGGGCCGGTGGAATACTTTGCCGTCCTCTTCAGCGGCTGGATCAATCCGGTGTTCCTCATCACCACGATTCTGTTGCTCATCAGGCCCAACGGAGGCCTGGCTGGCACGCTCCGCGTCATTCTGCTGATTATGTTCCTTGCCTGTTGGATCGTCTTCTACAAAGAGCATCTTCACCCTCGCGAGGGCTACTTTCTTTGGACGGCCGCCATGTTGCTGGTGCTGTTCTCCAGCAAGCTGATCCGGCCCGCCGGTCGACCGGTCCCAGGGAAAGCTGTTGACAATAACGCCAACATCTCATAGCTTCAGATGCGAAGAGTTTCGGCATGCCGACCCGAAAAAACTCGAGCCCGCCCACACGCGCTGAACTGCGTATTCTGCAGGCGCTTTGGGAACTTGGCCCGGCGACGATCGACGAGGTCATCCATCACCAGACTTTTCCTTCTCCACCCAACTACAAGACCACGCAGACGATTTTGCGCATCATGGAGGAAAAGGGGCTGGCGCGCCACACCAGCCGGGGCCGGGTTTTCGTGTTTGCGGCCCGTGTCACCCGGGAGGAAGTCGACCGGCTTTCCGTCCGCACTCTGTTGGACCAGAATTTTGGAGGTTCGCCGGCCAAACTCTTGGTCAACCTGCTGGAGGCCGGCCCGGTGAATCCGCGGGAGCTTGAGGAATGGGAAGCGCTGATACGCAACTTCCGCATCCAAAAAAGAGATGTCACGCAATAATGTGGCCGGCATTGCGATAAAGTTCACGGGGTCATTTCGGCAATGAGTGCAGCGTTCGGCTTACATTTCGCGGGTGCCTTCCTAAGCTACTTTCTGCAAGTAGCCGTTGCCTATTGCGCATGCTGCCTTGTGAATCGCCTTCTGAACAAGCCCCAGCAGCGGTTTTTCGTGTGGATGGTGTTTCTAATGGGCGCGGGGACGTACTGGCTGCTGACGATCTCGTGGGCCATCCGCGCATTCTCTTCGACTCCAGCTGCAGGCAATCTCCCTGCGGGGGATTCCCCGGTGTTGACTCATGTTTTCCTGGTCCCGTTGCGTTGGAGCCAGAGCGTTCTCGTTGCCGGGCAGGTTATCGCCGGGGCCTATGCCGTCGGCTTGGTTCTGTTGACCGGGCAGGTTCTTTGGAAGCATCTCCAGCTGCGGCTGCTGTTGCGGCGGGGCATCGAGCCCTCCCAGGGACTGGCCGGCCTGTTTCAAGAAACATCCCGCCACTTCAAGCTGTCCCGCAGCCGCTTGTTGGTCTTGCCTGGTCTGCGATCGCCGGCAACCGCGTGCTGGTGGAACCCGCGCGTTCTGCTTCCCGAAGTTTGCGAGGAGCTCGGCCCCACGCCCCAAGTGGCTGACGTGCTATACCACGAACTTGTCCACGTGGCGCGGCGAGACTATCTGTGGTCCGGCCTGAGCGATTTGATCTGCCGCATCTTGTTCTTCCACCCCGCAGCCTGGCAGGCGCGGAAACAACTGCGATTGCAGGGCGAACTGGCCTGCGATCTGGCGGTCGTCAACGCCCGGCCGGAGCATCGCGCCGATTACGCTGACAGCCTGGCGTATTTTGTCCGCCTACGCATGCTTGAGGAAGGCGTCTCGCTGGGCGTGGATTTCGCCGCTCCTCTTTCGACGCTGGGATTACGCATCCGGACCATCCTGGCAACCCCGCAAACCCAGCCTTGGTGGAAGAGAATTTCCCGGGTAGCAGCGGCTCTGGCTCTGGTGGCGGCCGTGGGCGTGGTGTCGCCTGCGCTGACCATTCTTCTGGACTTCGCACGCTCAGCGCCGATCGTAGCCGCAGCGGCTGCATCGGCGGTCCACACCCCGGTGCACGCCGTGGCCGCGCACCATCGCGTTGCACACCACGCATTCAGCCTTAGCACCGCGGAACAGCCGCAAAATGAAGACCAGGACTCGCTGACCGGACTGCGCGTGCGGCCACCGCTCAAGGAAACTTCCATCTATCGGCTCACCGCGAGCGACAACAACCGGCCGGACGCAGATCCCAGCGAAGAAAAGCTTGGTTGGAATGAACCCGCGCCGGCAGTGCGGACCGTGTCCGGCACGGTTCTCGCAACGGCAAGCCAGATTCCCATCAACCGGGTGCCCCGCGGACGCGACCACGACCGCGATGACCGCTAAAGCAGCTAATATCTAGAGAGCACAGCAACCTCAAAACCCACTTCGTGACAGGATGCGTTTAGAATTCCTGCATGCGTCTGGCCGATAAAGTTGCCATTATCACCGGAGGCGGCAGCGGGATTGGGCGCGGCATCGCCCTGGCCCTGGCCCGCGAGGGCGCCGGCGTCGCCATCTGCGGTCGCAACCGCAAGAAGTTGGACGCCGTGGCCGCCGAGATCGGCGACGCCTGCCTTCCCGTAGCGGCCGACGTAAGCGCGGCCAAGCAGGTGGAGCTGCTGCTGCGCATGACCGTGGAGCGTTTTGGCCGCGTGACGACCTTGGTCAACAACGCCGGCGTGCTGGTGGCAGGCACCGCCGAGTCGCTCCAGGAAGATGAATGGGAGCAAACCTTCAACATCAACGTGCGCGGACCGTGGCTCCTGGCCCGCGCCGCGTTGCCGCATCTGCGGGCAGCTGGCGGCAGCTCGATCATCAATGTGGGTTCGGTGCTGAGCATGGTGGGCGCGCGCAACCGCGTAGCGTACGCAGCTTCTAAAGGCGCGGTGCTGGCCATGACCCGAGCCATGGCGCTGGATCACGCGGCGGATAAGATTCGCGTCAACTGCATCTGCCCGGGGATCGTGGAAACGGAAATGGTGGCCGCCTTCAACATGGACGAAGCCGCCCGCAAGCAACGCCTGGCCATGCATCCCCTGGGCCGCTTTGGCCAGCCTGAAGACATATCCGGCCTGGCCGTCTTCCTCGCGAGCGACGAATCTTCCTGGATCACCGGCGCGGCGTATACCGTGGACGGCGGATACTCGGCGCTGTGAGTACCTTCTCTACCCATTTAGGTCTTGGCCTGAGCGTCTTTGTCTCCCGGGCGTGCTCCGCCGGTGTGTTTACCAGTCAGTAAATCCACCTCGAACGCCACTTCTTTGTCGGACATGGCATCCCAACCCAGGCCGGTAAGCGTTTGGTCGGCGATTGCCGTGATGCTGACGCCCTCCCAGGA
>CAZFRV010000150.1:0-5651 GCA_964521445.1 uncultured Acidobacteriaceae bacterium | reverse complement strand
TTGCCGATGCCGTCTATCTGTCAGACGGCAGGACGATCATATTTCAGGCAGCCAGTAACGGTTCCCCGACATTCAACTACGACATCTACCGTATGAGCGCAGCCGGCGGGGAGCCCGAAGCCCTCACGCACGGCATTGGCTATGCGTCGGGAGTCCGCCCTTCTCCGGATGGCAAGACTGCAATGTTCTTGAAGTGGAACGTGGAGAAGAATACCAATGAGCTTTACCTACTCGACTTGACAAGCCAAAAAATCAGTCGTTTCAACCTGAGCGGGATCGATTGACCCAAACGTGAGCCGAGCAGCCGAAATCCTGAGCGAAGCCGAAGGACCCAGCGAAGTAAGGCGCTAAATTGAAAGCCCCCACATTCGTTTCCGAACGTGAGGGCCACAAGTGGTGCCGGACCTGTAAGCCGAATTCTGTACGGCGTTGCCGCCGCTGACGGTCATTCCTCTAGGCCGTCCATTGCTGGACGGCTCCAGCGACCTACCCGAAGGTTGGGCGCTTCGAGCAGAAACGCTTCCCGGTGTTGCCACCGGAAATCCCTTCCTATTTGGTCTTGCTCCGTGTGGGGTTTGCCCTGCCACGAGCATTACTGCCCGTGCGGTGCGCTCTTACCGCACCTTTTCACCCTTACCCCGGCAAAGCCAGGGCGGTATGTTTTCTGTGGCACTTTCCGTCGAATGGACTTAAATCCATCCTCCCGGACGTTATCCGGCACACTGCTCTGCGGAGTTCGGACTTTCCTCTCTCTTCCCGCGCGGCCCGGGATAAATCCCGGCGTTCACGGAAAGACAGCGACCATCCGGTCCGGCGTCAGCTGTCTCTTATTATAAGATGGCTGAGGCCAGGACGGATGCGTAACAAAAAGCGGCGTTTTCTCCTCGTCCCTCATCAAAGTTTTGCATTGATTTTCTTTTCGCAGCTTGTATGATGATCGCACTGTTTCACAGGTTCTTTTTGCAGGCATCCGTGTATAGGGCAATCACCGTAGACAGGTTGAGGGTTTCTGGATGCCCAAAGTGACTTACAATAGAGAAAGCTTAAGCGAGTAAGATGTTGAATCAAGTTCTCAGCATCGTTGCCGCCGCTCTGGCCTTGTGCGGCGTGGGCTTCTATGCGCTATGCGTGTGGAGCGCGCGCCGATTCATGCGCGGCGGCCGCAAACGCGGGTTGACCTTTACCCCGCCGGTTTCCATTCTGAAGCCGTTGCGCGGCGTGGATCCCCAGATGTATGAAAGCTTCCGCAGCCACTGCGTCCAGGACTACCCGGAATACGAGATCATTTTCGGTGTCAGCGATGCCGACGATCCCGCCGTGGAGGCGGTCCATCGGCTGATGGCGGAGTTCCCGCAGTGCCACATTCAGCTGGTGATCTGCCCTGAAGTGCTGGGCAACAATCGCAAGCTCAGCAATCTGGTGCAGATGCTCCCGCAAGCTCAGTACGACCATCTTTTGATCAACGACAGCGATATTTACGTCACCCCCGATTATCTGCGGCGGGTCATGGCCCCGTTCAAGCGACCCCAGGTTGGGATGGTGACCTGCCCCTATCGGGGCATCGCCGCGAACACCCTGGGATCGAAGCTGGAGTCCATCGGCATCAGCACGGACTTCATCGCCGGAGTGCTGGCCGCGCGCCAAATCGAAAACGGCATCCACTTCGCGCTGGGGTCAACTCTCGCCATCACGCGCACTGTCGTGGACGCCATCGGCGGGCTGCGCCCCCTGGTGGATTACCTGGCCGATGATTTTGAGCTTGGCAACCGCACGTCGCGCGCCGGTTTTGAAGTGGTGCTCGCGGACGTGGTGGTGGAGACCCATCTGCCGGCCTACAGCTTCCGCGGCTTCTTCGAGCACCAGCTCCGTTGGGCGCGCAGCACCCGCGATTCCCGGCGCATGGGATATATCGGCCTGGTTCTTACCTTCGGCCTGCCTTGGGCCATTCTGGCGGTTGCGCTATCGCTGGGGGCGTGGTGGTCGTGGGTGTTGCTGGCGGTTGCGCTCGGTCTGCGTTGCGCCGTCGCCCTGCAGGTGGGTCGGGGAGTGGTCCATGACCAGGCCGTCTGGCGGCACCTCTGGCTCGTGCCCTTGCGCGACCTGATCGCCTTCGGAGTATGGTTTTGGAGCTTTGCCGACAATAAAGTCCGCTGGCGCGGCGACATCTTTGTCTTGGAAGACGGCAAGATTCGTCCCCTGGATCTTCGTCCCGATGCCCAGAGCGAGCGCATCACCGCGGAGCCGGAACGGGACAAAGTTTCAGCTCATTGGTAAGCACCAGCTTGCCTCCCCACTTCGCTAACTGGCAGAATCCTGCACGCTTCACGTAGGCTGGGATAGCGTCTTCGTCCGTGGCCAGAAAAATCCTCTGCTGGCCCTGCCATGACTTTTCAAACGCCGCGTCATCGTCAAAGATGGGCGGAGCATCAGGAAAAGTGGATCCATACCAGATATTGTTGCGCCGGCCGTTCAGGATGCGCATTTGCTGATGGGTGTAGAAGTTGATGCTGGAAGCAGCCTCGTAGTCGCCGTTGTCTTCGATGACGTCGCCCGGCTTCCAGTGCGACTGAATGGTTTGCGCCAGGATTTGAGACGAGAGTACCGGCGAAAAAATCACCAAGCCGGTGTGGGCTTCGTGCAGCACCGCTACCATCATCACACCCAGAACCACATTGGCCGGGAAGGTGCGATTACCCCGGCGTAGCAGCCAATTCAGGATGGTTCCTGCAGCCAAAACCAATCCTGTGATCAACAGTGGGACCTTGAAAGCGCCCATGGCCTGGGGCGTGAGGTCCAGGAAATGTCCGAAGGAGAGCTCGTACTCCTGAGGATTCTTCTTGAGCAGCTCGGAGATGTCATAGTTCGCGGGCGGTGTCTTCGATTCGAGTGCCAGCATCACGGCGAAGACGCATGCGCTCACGCCGATCACCATCAATACCACCGACGAGATTCTTCCGCTGCGTCGTTCGCGGCTGTCCGCCGACGAAACCGTTTCCTTGGCCAGCCATCCACCGAGCAGCAGAGCCAGCCCGGGAATTCCGGCGATCACGTAGTATTCCTGGCGGCTGGAAAAGCTGAAAAAGACCATGACCAACAGCATCCATACCGCGAACAGCAGCGTCGCCTGGTCCTGTTTGCTCAGCCCCGCCCGCCACGTGCGCCAGCGCCAGGGAACCTGGCCCGCCGCCTGACGAAGAAAAGCCGTCCAGGGCATCAGCCACAGAAGATTCAACCCCCAGAAAAGCCATAGCGGAACGGTGTCATAGTCTTCGGGATAACGTTTCTTCAGGTAGCGGAGAAAATGTTCGTTGACGAAGTAGAACCAGAAGAAGCCTCGAGCCTGACCTTGGGCCGGATTGCGACCACCGGCCAGCATGTGCCAGGGCGCGGCGATCAGCAGAAATACTAAAAAGCTGGAGACCAGCCGCAGTTGGAGCAGGTGACGCAACTTCCCGGTGAGAAGAAGAAAGATGAAGATAGTCCCCAGGGGAAACACCAGGCCGATCAAACCCTTGGTCAGTACATTGAGTGCCATGGTCGCGGCGATGCCCCAGCACAACCAGCGTGACGGCTTCTCACCGGCGTCAGCTCGCTCGAGCGTCGTCAGAAAGAAATCAAAGCCGAGAGCCAGCCACAGGGCCACAGCCATGTCCGGGATAAGAATGCGCGTGAAGATGAAAGGTCCGAAACCGGTGGCCAGGGCCAGCGCCGAATACAGCCCGCCTTCGTCTCCGTATACGCGGCGGCCCAGCCGGTATACCACCAGCAACAGGGCCAGGACACCCAGGGCGATCGGCAGCCGCGCCGACCAGTCGTGAACGCCGAACAATTTGAAGCTCGCCGCCACAGTCCAATACATCAGCGGAGCTTTTTCGAGATAGCGAAATCCGTTGTTGATGTGCAGTGTGACCCAGTCGTTGCCGGCCACCATTTCGCGCGCGGCTTCGGCGTGAACGGTGTCGGCGTCGTCGAGCAGCGGGGGCTGAAAGAGGCTGCCCAGATAGACCACGGCCCACACCAGGACGATCAGAATCAGAAACGATTTGCTCCTGGGCACGGCATCGCTCTTGTGCAAGCTGAAAGCAGGCTGCGGCACAGTCTGTGCAGGCATGGGTGCATTCATTATAGCGGCGCTGGGGGTAAGCACCGAGCAACCAATAGAGGAGGAAGATGAATGTTTACGATGTGCCGCGCGAATCGTAAGATGAGTGAGCACGGAGCGAGATAATGCTTAGTCCGACATGCACCACGCGGTATCTTTCTGCCCTCATGATCCTCATAGCTCTTCTCTGCTCCTGTTCCAAAGGGACTCGTACGGCAGAAAAGACTGATAAGGAAATGTTCCCCGCCGGCTCGCCGATGGCCGATTCCATTTCGTTTCAATACGCCGTTTACATGCTTCCGGGCGCAAGGAAGGATCCAATGGTCGTGTTGCGTAACGAACTTGCCACGAAATACCGCGCTTTGAAGTTGGTCGGAGCGCTTCCCAAACAGCCGAATGAGCCCATGCTTTACGCGCACATTCAGAAGAAAGTGCCTGATGAATATGCGCCGCCCGCTCTCAAGTCCCTTAAGTACTCTGCCCACGGCCTCAGCGAGCAAGAGTCCCAAGCACTGCAGAAATCCAAAGAAGCAATCATCTTGGATTTTGCGCATCCCAAGGGCAGCGTATGGGCGGCCTTGAAGACAGCGAATTCACTTGTTGAGGATATCGCCCGGAATACGGGCGGTTTGGTTTGGGACGAGGAGACTCGCGAAGTGTTCACTCCCGATGCCTGGCATGACAAGAGATTGGCATCTAGGGGAAGCGATGTACCGGACATGTCGAGGCAGACCACGATCCATGTTTATAACAATGGGGAATTTGAAAGAGCGATAACGTTGGGAATGACGAAAGTTGGGCTGCCGGATGTGGTCGTTGAGGAGATGCCCTGGTCATCCAACGGTCATGTAGGCACCCTCATTAACATTTTCTGTCAGGCTATGGCGGAAGGCGCAACCTTTGAGAAGCCGGGTACTTTCAAAATGGATCTGCGCTCGATTGAGAACCCCGGTGTGCGCGATCCGCAGCAGAAGTCATTAAAGGCAAATGCCACCGGGACGGCGTGTCTTTCCTTGAAACAAGGTAAGTGGGAAGAAGGCGATCCGAAGAACCGCCTGATCCAATTGTCGTCCGACAAATACCCAGGACCCGATCTTCACGCAAGGCAGCAGCAGATGCTTGATTCGTTCTTTGGGTGGGAAGACTCGGTTCACCGCGTGCAACACAACGAAGAGTTACTCGCGGCAAGCCGCGCGGCAAAGGCCAAACTCCCGGAGCTGCAGAGGGTCTTTGCCGCGGGCCTGAGGCCAGGTGAATTCATAGAGGTGAAGACGCCGTTCCCGACTCGTGATGGCGGCAGGGAGTGGATGTGGGTGGAGATCACCAGCTGGAAGGGGAGCAAGATCAAGGGCATTCTCGATAATGAGCCTTCCGAAGTCCCCAACCTGCACTCGGGGCAGGTGGTGGAGGTTCAGCAGGAAGAGGTGTTCGACTACCTTAGAACCTATCCGGACAAACACACAGAAGGCAACACCACAGGCGAAATCATCCAAAAGATCGAAGAGGACGAGGGTAAGAACCCCAGCCAGTCCACGCGGCCGTCGCAGCC
>CAZFRV010000149.1:0-9976 GCA_964521445.1 uncultured Acidobacteriaceae bacterium | reverse complement strand
TCTGCATGGTGACCCACGACTCCCGGTTTGCAAAACACGCTGAGCGCACTATCCATCTGTTCGACGGCAAAGTCGTCGAAGAAACCGAAGCGGCAAAGCAAGCCGAGATGGCTTAGGAAACAGAGGGCCGCAAGACGCATGACCCGTTGCCTGGGTCTCATTGCGGCCTCGTTTTACTTTTTCCTGCCGATCCCTCGAACCACGCCTCCCCTAGCGGAACAAGACGCACAATTCACGCACTAGGAACTTGCGGTCGGCTGGAGCCGGCGTATGATGGAATCGCCGGCAACCCACCGGAAGATGAATTAATGACCTCGAGCAATCCCGCAGACCGTCTCGACTCCTGGAAAGAAATTGCAGCCTTTGTGCGCCGCGACGTGCGTACAGTCCAGCGCTGGGAGAAGAAAGAAGGTCTGCCGGTCTACCGTCACCAACATGACAAGCTAGGTTCCATTTACGCCTTTCGCGCCGAGTTGGAGGAATGGTTCGGCTCCCGCCAGCAATCCAGCCCGGCTGCAAGCAGCGACAAGATCAAGCTCGCCGTTCTGCCCTTCCAGAATCTGAGCGGGAACGCTGAAGATGCATACTTCAGCGATGGGCTGACAGAAGAGATGACCACCCAGCTCACGCGCTTGCAGCCGTCCGAATTAGCCGTCGTTGCCAGCTCGACCGCAGAACACTACGATTCGACGAAGAAATCTCTGGACCAGATGAAGCGCGATCTGGGCGTGGATTACGTTCTGGAAGGCAAAGTGCGTCGCGCGGAGAAAAAGGTGCGCATCACCGCCCGGCTCAGTGAAGTACAGGACCAGACGCAGATGTGGGCGGAAACCTATGAGCGCGACTTGAGTGACGTTCTTGGTGTGCAGGCGGAGATTGCCCAGGCCATCGCACGCGAAATCAATCTGGCGCTGAACCTTTCCGAGACCGCGCGGCTTACCGGCCTGCAACGCGGTCAGGCTCGGGTCCATCCCGCGGCCTATGACGCTTATTTGAAGGCCCGGTATCATTTGCATGCCATGAAGCCGGCTGAAATTCGCCAGAGCATCGAGGACTTTGAGCGCGCCGTGCAGCTTGACCCAAGCTATGCTCCGGCGCTTGCCGGTCTGGCCAGCGCATGGGCGCTGCTGGCCATTGCGCCTTTCGACGTTCTTCCGCCGCACGAGGCCATGCCCAAGGCGGAGGCAGCCGCGCGCAGGGCTCTGGAACTGGATGAGAGTCTGGCGGAGGCGCACGCTGCCCTGGCCCTGGTTAATCATCATTATCACTGGAACTGGAAAGCGGCCGAAGCCGAGTACGAGCGGGCGATCGAACTGAATCCAACTTACGCTGCCGCTCACTTGTGGTATTCGTGGCTGTTGCTGGCACTGAACAAGCGCGAGGCTGCGTTGCAGGAAATCGAGCGGACAATGGGAATTGTTCAGGAGACCGATCCCCACCGGCTGGTGGTCGTCCATGCTACGCGGGCGCAAGCGTACTATTTCGGTCGCGAATTCGATCTCGCCATCGAAGAGTGTAAAAAGGCCCTGCAACTGGATCCCGAACACTTCATGCTGCACTACATCCTGGGTCGTGCCTATCGGCGCCTGGGCCAGAGCGCCAAAGCCATCGCCCAGCTGAAAGCCGCGCAGAGAACTTCCGGCGACATGCCATTGGTGGACGCGGTACTCGGCTTGGCATACGCCGTCAGCGGGCACAAAGAACAAGCACAGAAAGTAATCGACGTATTCAAGGCTGCCAGTCGCAAACGCTACATACCGCCTACCTACTTCGGCATTCTGTACGCGGGCCTCGGTGACAAGGATCAGACTCTCGTCTGGCTGGAAAAGGCCTTCCAGGAGCGCGCCGACCTTCTGACCTGGCTCAACGTGGAACCCATGATGGACGACGTCCGCTCCGACCCGCGTTTCCAGGACTTGATCCGGCGGATCGGGTTGGTGCAGTAGTAGCTTTTCTCCGGCTGCGATCCCTTCTTCGCCGCGACACCGGGAGCACCCCACGCTATACATTTCCTTTGACACAGTTATATATCGCATAGCAATATATCAACATGAATCTTGCCGTTTCTCCCATCCTGGACCGCGAACTCAAGAAGGGCAGCGCCGAGCTGCTGATCCTTTCTTTGCTGGAAGCCCGACCGAGGCACGGTTACGAGATCAGCAAACTGATAGAAGGCGAATCCGGCGGCGTGCTGAGCTTCAACGTCGCGTCTTTGTATCCGCTGTTGTACCGGCTGGAGAAACGAAAATGGATTCAAGGACGTTGGGTCGATAAAGCCGGCCAGCGTCGACGGCGCTACTACCAGCTGACGGCACAGGGCAAGAAAGTTCTCCGCGCGCAGCGCAGCAATTGGAAGGCGTTCGTGGCTGCCATCAGCCGTATTGCAGGAGTGCCCTATGCCTGACTGGAAAAAAGAGATTCGCTTACGCCTGGCGCATCTGGACCTTGATCCGGCCAGAGAGGCGGCCATTGTCGACGAATTGGCTGCACACGCTTCCGACTTCTACGATGAGCTGTTGCGCCGGGGAATCACCGAGAAGGACGCCCATCATCGCACGCTGGCGCAGTTAAGCGATGCGCGTCTGCCGCTCGGCGTGATGGAAGTTGAAGCGGCGCCGCGGGCCTTCTTCAGCCGGCGGTTTCCTTTTGCCGCGCGAATTTTGATCAAGTATTGGAAGCTGACGGCGGTTGCTGTGCTTTCCCTGGCCATCGCGATGGCCGCCAGCGTCGCCGGGCTGAGTTTCTTCAACGCTTTGCTGTTGCGGCCTCCTATGGCCGCCGCACCGAGTCGGCTGGTGACGCTGCACGAGAGTTCGCCTTCCAACGAGATTCAACCTGTCTCGTTTCTTGAGTACAAGTTCTACCGTGAAAACAACCACGTGTTTTCCGGCTTGGCGGCGTTTAACTACGGCATAACCATGAACGCCTTTCAGGACGGGAGCGTAAAAGAGCTCATTGTCAATACGACTGTGTCTGAAAATTACTTCGATGTACTCGGCGTTCGCCCTGCGGCTGGCCGGTTCTTCGCAGGCGACGATTCCGTTGTCAAGAACGAGGTGGTTATCAGCTATCCGTTTTGGCGGCGACTCGGCAGCGACCCTGGCATTGTGGGCAGGGTAGTCAAGATCAATAAAGACTCGGTCGCCATCGTGGGTGTTGCGCCCCAAGGATTCAACGGAACCGTCGCCGGCTTTTCGATTGACCTATGGGCCCCGATCAGACTCGGCGGCGACCCAAGAGGCGAGCTCAGGAACCGGGACGTGCGCTGGCTAACTCCGATGGGCCGCCTGAGGCCAGGGATCAAACGGCAGCAGGCACAAGCGGATGTGGCCACGCTGGCGCAGCAGCTAGCTCACGACTTTCCCGCCTCGAACAAAGATTACACGGCCGGCGTCAGTCCGCTCACTATGCTTCCTACCGACCAGTTGGAGCTGGCCCGCATGTTCTCCTGGACGGTGATGGGGGTAGTGTTCCTGGTCCTGCTGGCTGCTTGTGCGAACGTGATCAATCTTCTCATGGGTTTGGCGACAGCCCGCCGGCAAGAAATGCTGATCCGGGCCGCTTTGGGCGCGAGCCGCGGTAGGCTCATGGGCCAGTTGCTCCGGGAAAGCGCCATCATCTGTGCGGTCGCTGGCCTGATTGGATTTGGCTTGGCCTGGTATGGCCTGGGACGGCTGTTGGCCTTCCGGGTTGTGCTCTTCAACGGTCTGCCTCCTTTGCTGCTCGATTTTCGGCCCGATCTTACAGTTGCGGGTCTCACCGTCGCCGTGATTCTGATCCTCACTGTCGCGGTTGGCATGGTGCCGGCCTTGCATTCCTCGATTCCCAATCTGGCCGGTGCGCTTAACGGAGAAATCGCCGTAGGTGGCAGGCGCAAGCGGCGGGCGAGGAGCATTTTGGTAGTGATTCAAACGGCGGTATGCACTCTGGTGCTGGTCGGCGCGGGGCTGTGCCTCCGCAGCATCGAATACCTTAAGCGAGTGCCCCTCGGCTTTTCTGCAAGAAACCTGGTCTTTACGTACGTCTCGGGTCCCGAAGATACGCAGCCGCGCTCGTTTTATGATGCAGTTCGTAGAGAAACCGCGGCTCTTCCCGGCGTAACAGCTGTAACCCTTTCAACCTCTTTGCCGCTCAGCCAGAATGGCCCGCCCGATCGCGTTGTCCCGGAAGGGAAGGAGGACGCCAAGGATCAATGGTCAACCGTCTATTCAAATATCGTCGACAACAACTATTTCTCTGTGCTGGGCCTGCCCGTCTTGACCGGCCGTGCCTTTACAACGTCGGACACCGAGAGTAGCCCGGAGGCCGTGGTCATCAACTACACCTTCGCCAGGAAGTATTGGCCCAACGAGGAGCCCGTCGGCAAACGATTGCGCATCCAGCGCGGGAACCGTCTCGTGCAGATTGTGGGGGTTGTTGCTGACAGCAAGTATGACGATTTGGACGAGCCGCAGCTTCCCTACATGTACCTTGCGATCAGCCAGCATCCGAGCGAAGCTGCTGACCTGGGCTTGACCGCCGCCACCAACGGTGTGCCGCGCTTGTGGGTGAAACCCATCCTTAACAGCATCTACAAGGCGCATCCTTCAGCTTTCTGCATCCTGACGGGAACCCTGGAAGACCAGGTCGACCTGGCGCTACTGCTGCCGCGGATCATCTTTGCCTGTGTCAGCGGGTTTGGACTGTTGGCGCTGCTGCTCTCTATGGCCGGCCTCTATGCCACGACTTCTTACTCTGTTAGCGAACGCCGCAAGGAAATCGGTATCCGGATTGCCCTCGGAGCGCAGCCGCGAGATCTCATCGCCTCGCTTTTGCGGCAATCCACGCTGGTCACTGTCATTGGGCTGGCGCTCGGTCTTGGGATGGGCGTGGGAATGTCGTCCCTACTAGGGTCTCTGCTCTTTGGAATTCGCCCTGTGGAACCGATGGTTCTGGTTGGCGTAGTCCTAGTGACCGCTGCGATTTCACTGATCACTGCCTATCTGGCGGCGCGGCCTTGGGTGAAGGTTGACCCTCTGGAAGCAGTGCGCCACATGTGATCGCTGGCAGCCGCTGCATCGTATCCCTGTGATACACTCGGTTTTCTCCCGCGATGCTGACGAGAACAATCTCGCTGGTGCTGCTGTTGTGCGCGTCTGCTGCTGCCGCCGACGAGTTTACCCTCTACGAACTTCTGGCTCCGGAGACGCATCAGTTCGCCATCACCTACGACGTGACTGAAACCCGCGCGGGCGCGCAGTTCTTCCTGAATCCTATCCGTCCAGGCTCCACGGCAGCCAAGGAGCGCGTTATCGAGCGCAGCACCGGCAAAGAACTGCAGTTCGAAACTGTCAGCGGCAAAGATGCCAAGGCAAACGGCCTGGCCTCTGCGAAGACCGCGGACGATGCTCAGTTCCTCAAGGTCCATCTGCCCGGGCCGGTACCCAAAGGCGGCGAGACTCGCATTCGAATCTTCAAGACTTACGCCGACGCGCCTTCGTATTACGTCAAAGATGGACAACTCGTTTTTGAGCGACCCTTGGGCATCAAACGCAATGTGGTTGTGCTGCCGGCCGGATGGGAACTGGTGGAGAGCGCTTCGCCGGCCATGGTCTCTACCGGAGCCGATGGCCGCATCCGCCTCAGCTTCCTCAATGATCGCGATGACCAGTTGCCGGTAAAGATTGTTGCTCGGAGGTTGCCGTGAAGAGATGGTTTCTCTTGTTTCTCGCGGCGATGGCGACGGTGCTGGCAGCGCAGCAAGAATCGTTTCATCGCGCGGAACAAGACCGCGAGATCAGCTATTGGCTCCTTGAACCATCCACCCATCAGTTCCGCATTTCTCACGACTTCACCGTCACGCGTCCGGGCCAGAAATACGTGCACAGCTTTGTGCGCAAAGGAAGCGTGGTCTCGCCCGACGCTAAAATGTTCGATCTGGATGCCGGCAAGGAACTCAAGACATATACCGTGAGCGGCAAGGACGTGAACACGCTGGGTTATTACCCGGACAAAGTGGATCCCGAGTCGGTGGCCGTGCAAGGCGACCTGCTCCATCCGATAGCCGAGGGCCAGTCGGCGCGCGTCCGCGTACAGGAAACGTACACTGACCCTGTTGGCTACGTCCTGAAAGACGGGGAACTGGTTTGGACACGAACCCTCGGCCGGCCCCTGAACTATGTAACCTTGCCTGCCGGGTGGATGCTGAGCTCGGTGAATACTCCGGCGGTGGTCTCGCTCGATGAAGAAGGCCGGATCAAGCTGCGGTTCACCAACACCCGGAATGGTGATCTTTCCATCGAAATCAAGGCGCGTAAGCGGCCCTAGGCACTTAAGCCCGACAAAAAAGGGCTTAACGTGAAACGGTTTTCCACTTCAGCTCACGTTTATATTAATAGGACCAGACTTTCTTCTTGGTTGTAGCCGCAATTAATTCACATGGAGGAGATAGTATGCCGCCGGGGATCGATGCTCTCAAACACATTGTCGTGCTGATGATGGAAAACCGTTCTTTTGACCACATGCTGGGAGGCGTCAACAAGCAGAATCCTAAGGTGGATGGTCTTACAGGAAACGAAAAGAACCCTGATTCCACCGGAACTTTGGTTCCAGTACAGCCGCTTGCAGATTTTCAGGGCCAGCTTGACCCTGACCCAGACCACCACTTTGCCGCGGTCGATATGCAGATTTTCAACGGCAGCGCGGGCGGTGCGCGGCAGCCAAGCATGCAGGGGTTCATCAATAGCTATTTCCAGCAACGGCAAGACACAGCACACTCCCAAAAGATCATGTACTACTTCACCCCGGACAAGCTTCCCGTGCTGTCCACGCTTGCTTCCGAATTCGCCGTGTTCAACCGCTGGTTCGCGTCCATTCCCGGCCCCACGATTTGCAACCGTGCTTTTGCCCACTATGGCACGTCTTTCGGGCACGTGACCATGGACGTCTTCTACGCGAACACGGTTTATAAGAGCATTTACGAGCGGATGCAGGCGGCGGGTCGAACGGCAAAGATCTATTACTACGATCAGGCCAGCTCAACCATGGAGGTAGTGAACCTACTGCAGAATCAGCCTCAATTCTTTGGTCTTTACAGCCAGTTCTTGGAGGATTGCAAGAACGGAGCACTCCCTGACTACAGCTTCATCGAGCCGAATTACAGCGACCATGACGGCGACGCCGGGGAAATACTGGCTTCAGACCAGCACCCTGACCATAACGTGCAGGAGGGAGAAGTCTTCATTGCTACCGTCTATAACGCCATCCGTCAAAACCCGGCGCTTTGGCAGAGTACAGCCCTGCTGATTGTTTATGACGAGCACGGCGGCATCTTTGACCACGTTCCTCCGCCAAGCTGTCAACCCGACGGTTTTGTGGCTCAGCCCAAGGACACAGGAACGGGAATGCCCTTCGCGTTTGACCGGTTGGGCGTGCGCGTGCCCGCAGTTCTGGTCTCACCCTGGGTTCCGAGGGGCACTGTCGTTTCTCCATTGAATCCCGACGGAACCGTAGCCAACGAACGTGTATTTGAGCACGCGTCGATTCCAGGAACCGTGACGAATTTCTTTCTGCCGGGCTTTGATCAGAAGAGCCAGCGCTCCCCGCGGGAAAAAACCGCGCAGACGTTCCTGGATCTTCTTTCGCTGCCGGCGGTGCGAACGGACGACGTTTCTTTTGACGTCTAGAACGGAGAGCGGAGGTTTCTATGGCCAAGATTGCTGTTCCCAGACCGGCGAAAGGCTCTTTCAACAAAGAGCGGCGGGCGTCCGACCTGCTGAAGGCGCAGGTGAAACATCTGTATGAGGTGGAGAAGCAACTACCCCATCAACATCGCACGGGTCATAACGTTGAAGCGATCACAACCGAGGGGCAGGCAAGCGAGTATATCCGACGAGTCACGGCAAGACTCCACTTGCGCGGCAAGATCAAGGTTCCCAGGTCCGCGCCGGGATCATTCCATAAACATCGCCCTATTTCTGACCTGCTGAAAAGTCAGATTGAGCATTTGAAAGAAGCGGAGATGAAGCTGCGGCCCGAAACACGCACGGGCGTTGATATCAATTCAATCAAGACAGAAGAGGAAGCCGGCCTTTACATCCGCAAGATCACGGCAATATTGCATCCCCAAGGAGCAAGGAAAGCAGGGCAAAGATCATGAAGCGGGCTCTCTGTGTGGTTTTTCTGGCGGTTACATCGGCGCTGGCCCAATCCGCGCCCGAACATGAAACTGCGCTGGGGGCCGAGTTCCGTTTGGAGCGAGGCCGGTTTTCCGAAAGCTGCGGGAAATTGTCGATTGCCGGCTGCATGCAAACGTTGTTCACTGACCATCCGCTGCATATTGCAACTGGCAGCATCGCGCCCCAGAACGGTTTTGGAGCCGGCCTGGCGCTGGTGACACACTATGATGCCTCGAAGTGGTTTCTCAAGTGGGATGCCGATGCCGTCGCTTCGTCGAACGGTTCATGGCGAGGCGGCGTTTACATGAAGATCATTCCTGTGATCCCTCGTAAAATCGTGGTGGTAAAGAAAGATCAGCCCGGAGAACTGCACAAATCAAAGCTGAGCCTTGTTGCAAGGCCTCTGTTTTCTCTTTACGCGCAGGGTATCTCCCTGAATAAGCTTGGTTTCTTTGGCCTTGGTCCAAACACCACAACGGCCGGCCGGTCATTCTTCGGCATGCAGCAGAACATCGTCGGCGGCAACGCAATCGTTCCGGTCCCTGCCGCAGGGAACCTGAACCTTTCGTTGCTCGCGGAAGTGAACGGCCGCTTTGTTGACATTCGGGGCGCTCACGGGGAACCCAGCCCCTCAATCGAGACCCTTTATACACCGGCGACCGCGCCAGGACTAGCCACTCAGCCAGGCTTTCTGCAATACGGGGCGGGACTTCGATTTGCGCCCAAACTTGAATACTTGCTCTCGAACTATCAGGTAAAGTTTCAGCATTTTGTTGCTCCCGGCGATTCTACGTTTTCCTTCCGTCGCTTCACCTTGGATGTCTCGCAGGAAATTTCCTTCTACGGGCACAGCAAGAACAAGGCCTCCAGCCAGGCCCCGGACCCCGGTCGTGTAGAGATTGCGAAGGTCAATCTCCTGGATCCGGACCTTCAGAAGAAGAACAGCCCGAACGGATGCGGAACACAAGACTCCAATGTTGACTGCCCGACGATTCAATCGACTATTTGCGACGTAAAAGACGCGCAGACTGGTAAGTGCAAGGAGGTTCGTTCCGCGGTTTCCAGGAACAGAGAGGGAAGCCTTACAGCGCGCCTGCTCATCTCCGAATCGATAGCTTCGAGCGGCAGCGTGGTTCCGTTCTATTTTCAACAGACGCTGGGAGGGGGGGACATTAATGGCAATCAATCCCTGGCCAGCTACCAGGATTACCGGTTCCGAGCTCCGAACGTCCTGCTCCTGCAAGAAACATTCGATCATTCACTTTATGGTCCGGTTGGGGTCACTCTCATGGCTAACCAGGGCAAGGTAGCGCTGTCCCGCGGGGATATCGACTTTCAAAATCTTCGGCACAGTTTTGCTGCTGGCTTCAACATCCGTGCCGGAGGACTGCCGCAGATCTTTTTGCTGTTTGCGTGGGGAGGCCGTGAAGGCACGCACATCAGCAGTAGCGTCAACACTGCTTTGCTGGGGGGCTCCCCGCGGCCTTCCTTATACTAAATTTCCGACCGGTAGAGTAGAGTCGATCACCCGCGCCGCTGCCGTGCGACCTCATACATCACGACCGCCCCGGCTACGGAGACGTTCAACGACGCTACCTTTCCCAGCATGGGAATGGAAACCAGGAAATCGCACTTCTTGCGAACCTGTTCATGCAGGCCGTGTCCTTCTGCGCCAAGCACCAGCGCGCAGTCCATCTTATAATCGAGTTCGTGATAAAGTTTGGCGCTGCGCTCATCCAGTCCGACTGTCCAGATGTTGCGTGATTTCAACTCCTCAATCGCTCGCCCAATGTTCGTAACCTTGGCGATGGGTAAGTGCT
>CAZFRV010000148.1:0-4066 GCA_964521445.1 uncultured Acidobacteriaceae bacterium | reverse complement strand
GTGGTCGGATCCAGTTCGCGAGCCAGCTCACGAGGATGATCGCAACCCACAGGCGCACCGGCGCCGGCCATGCGCCGGGATGGTCCCAGCTGAAAGGAAGATTGGCGGTCATGGGGCTATCATCATACCCCTGGTGACTCTTGCCGGGCTGCGGCGTCCAAAATGAGTCGCGGCAAGTCGGCACAGGAGGCAAAAGATGGTTCGAAAGCTTCGCAGGGTGCTTTTGCTCGGAGCCAGATGGGCCTTCACGCTATCATTCGCCCTGCGGTTGGCGGCAGGCATCGCTCCCGCCCAGTCGCCCGCGAACGATTTCACCAACCTTCAGTATTTTCCCAAGACCATCCCGCGCGAGCAGCTGATTGGCATCATGCGCGGATTCTCTTTCAGTCTCAACGTGCGTTGCCAGTACTGTCATGCGGCAAAAGAGGGCGTCCCCATCAAGGACGCGAACTTCGCCTCCGACGAAAAAGAAACCAAGCGCAAGGCGCGGACCATGCTGCGGATGGTCGATGCCATCAACCAGCAATACATCTCGAAGCTCGATCCTCCGGCCGCGCACCGCGTGGAATGTGTCACCTGCCATCATGGGCTGGGCAAGCCGGCGACCATGAACGCCGTCCTGGCCGAGACCATCGAGAAGAAAGACATCGCCGCGGCCGTAGCCCAGTACCGCGATCTTAGAAAAAAGTACTACGGAGACGGCCAGTACGACTTCGGCGAAACCCCGCTGAATATCCTGACCGAGAGCCTGCTGAAACAGAAGAAGACCCAGGAAGCGGTGGCCATCATGGAGCTGAACGTGGAGGTCAACACGCCGCCTTCGGGTTGGGCCTACAGCCTGCTGGCCATGTCCCACGCCGCCAACAAAGACACCGAGAAAGCCAAAGCGGATTTCCAGAAGATCCTGGAGTTGAATCCGCAAGACGACTGGGCCAAGAAGCAGCTCGAGGAATTGAATCGCGCGAAGCCATAAGTCTCCGGCGCAGATTCATTAGGGATTGCCGCGCCTGGCAAAAATTACACGGCAGACCATTCTTTGATTCCCGCGTCCTCCGCGTAACTTACTGCAAATCCAAGGTGTTGGTTTGGCCTACGAGGTGCCTTAACTCCTTCTGTCTTAATCCTCATGGAACCAAGGATTTCGAGGTGCGGCCCCCGTTCCCTGCTTGGAGACGGCCGCAAGGGCTCGGCGATCCCCAGGAATTCTCCGTCGCAGGCGGCCAGGGGACACGTTGACCCACCGTGAGCTTCACGCTTCGAATTGGCTTTTCCGGGCGCGATGCGCGAGGAGTTTGGCCTCTCTCCGAACCTGGCCTCCCACAAGCGCTCGTGGGCCCCGCGTTGCCGAAGGAGGACATCGTGATTTTTGACAGCGATGACAGTAGGAAGTCGAAGAGACGCAAGAGCGACGACGATCTGTGGAATCTGTGGAACTGGAAGCAGATCGTTAGTAGGGTCTTCATATTCCTCGCCGTAGCGCTTTTTGTACTGGCAGTGACGCTGGTGCTGATGGTGAAAGGCAGCCCGTCATTTCGTCAGGGCATTCTGGCCAAATTCGAACGCAGCTTCTACGACTCCACCGGGGCCCGGGTCTCCGCCCGCGACTTTACCTTGGGCTTCTTCCCGCCGAAGGTGGACCTCTATGGAGTGGTCGTCCACGGCAGCGAGCCGCAATTCAGCCAGCCGTTGCTCTACGCCGACCACTTGGGAGCGGAACTCAAGTTGAGTTCGCTCCGCTATCGCAGATGGAACCTGCGCGCGCTGGTCGTGGATCACCCCGTGGTCCATTACGTTGTAACCCCGGAGGGCGAGAGCAACCTGCCCCAGCCGGCGAACAACGCAAGGAACACGGCCCATATTCTTGATCTCGCCGTCGAGCACGCCGTGATCCGCAACGGCGAAGTCGACCGCAGTAACAATGACACCAAGACCACGTTCGCGGCCGAGCTGCACCGGTTGCGGCTCACCGCCGATTTTGACGGCGCCGCCCGGCGTTATCGCTCCCTCCTGCGTTATGGACAAGGAACCATCAAGGCCGGCAGTTATGCTCTGCTGGACCACAGTCTGGACTCCGACTTTGAGTTCACGCCGGCGAAGCTGACCGTGAGCCATCTGCGACTGACGGCGGGGAAGTTCGGTCTGTCGCTCACCGGATCGGTGGAAGACTATAACCATCCCGCAGTCCAGGCCGACTTCGATGCCCAAATGGAAACCCATGATATCGAACCCGTGCTCAAGACGGCTTTGCCTGCGGCGGGCGGGGTCCGCGTTGCCGGAACTCTCCATTATCGGCCCGACCCTGGCCGTCCCCTGCTGGAAACGGTTTCCGTCAATGGGACCGTCAGCAGCCCGGCCCTTGCGGTCACGGCGGCGGGTCTGCGTACGCAGATGCTCGATGTTGGCGCCAAATACAAATTGGCCGGCGGCAACGCGGAGTTCGAGAACATTCACGCGTCGGTGTTCGGTGGAAGCCTGGGCGGCAGCCTGTCCATCCGCGATCTTGGCGGCGCCCCGCGCGCGCGGCTGGAAGCGCGTCTCAAGAATGCCGCGCTCGAGCAGATCCAGAGCGCCGGCCCGCGCAACGCCTCGCCGGACGCCCGCCTGAGCGGCGCCATCCAGGCGGACGTGGAAGTCACCTGCAGCAACAGTCTCGAGGATCTCGTGGCCCGCGGCAATGCCAGCCTGCAGGGCGCGCTGGGACGAAACCCCTCCACGCCCCTGCGAGCCGTGATCCACGCCGAGTACGCGGCCGCCGGCCGGCAACTATCGCTACGCCAAAGCTACATCAAGACAGCGCAAACCTCGCTCACCATGGACGGCACTGCCGGCGAAAAATCCCAACTGCAGATGTCATTGCACTCCGCCAACCTGCATGAGTTGGAACTGCTGGCGGAAAATTTCCGGGCTGCGCCTGCGCCTTCCGGGCAGCCCCAGCCCCTTGAAAAGCTGGATCTGTACGGCACCGCGACCTTTACCGCATTCGTCACCGAATCCGCCGGCGGGCCCCAACTCAAGGGCCAATTGGAAGCCCGGAACTTGCGCGTGAAAGGAACCTCGTGGAAGCTGTTGCGTACCGACGTCGAGGCCAGTCCCTCTTCGCTCAGCTTCAGCAACGGCAACCTGGAAGCGGCATTCCCGGAACAGAACAGCGTCCCCGACTCTTCACGCTCGACCCAGGCCGGGATCTCCGCCTTGCTGTTTCGAGGGATTGGAGAACTCGCGACGGCGAACCTCCGCGGCCCCGATTCCGGACACTGAGGCCATTTCGCTCACAATCCGGTCCTAAGTGTAAAGGGTGTTCGCAACAGTTTTAACGGTATCGGAGCGGAGGCATTCCTAGGCGCCGCCCAGCTACTCCTTGTCGAACCTGGTGTAGTGGTGAGCGAACATCTCTTCCACCAGCGGTGCCTCTTCCTCAGTGACGACGGGCGTTTGCCAGTGCTTTCCAACAAAAGCCTTGAGAGCCTCTGTGTCTTGCCATAGGCTTACCATCACAAACTCCCGACTGTCATCGTCCAGCGGCTCACCCGCATAATAGCCAAGCATCCCGCTTGTTCGTTCCAGCCAGGGTATCGATTGTTGGCGCACCATGCGCTTGAAATCAGAGACACGTCCTTCACGGATTTTGGCGCGGAAAACTCTGATAATCATTGCTCCTCCAAATTCGCATTTGTGAGCCGCCGTGGTCGGCAGAAAGGATTTTCACGCAACTCTACTGCGGAAGAGCTGCTGGCGCAACTTGTCCCCCTCAGGGAACCGTACCTGTTGAAATATCGTCAACCTGCTCACCGTTCGCACCTGAGCGAGTCTCTTAGACGAGGGCACTCTATGGTTTTTCGCAGATCATGTTTTTCATTCCTGGCGATCCTACTCGCTGCATCCGTGCTGTCTCCCGCAGTACGGGCCCAGGCGGCGCATCCCGAGATGGTTGTTTCCACCGAATGGCTGGCACAGCATCTCAACGACCCCAAGGTCGTCATACTGCACGTTTCCGACAAGCGCTCGGAGTACGATGCCGGCCATATTCCCGGCGCGAGATTTCTGGACACCAATGCGTTTATCGACG
>CAZFRV010000147.1:0-6064 GCA_964521445.1 uncultured Acidobacteriaceae bacterium | reverse complement strand
GTAGGCAACCGGAAAGTGCGGGTAAAAGAACCATAGCGGCGCTCAATGCGATGGAAGTTTTCCTCTTTCTCTTCCTTTTCAAGCTTCCGCTCGCCGCTCACGATCAAGGTGTTGTTTTCCACGCTTACGTTGAGGTCTTCCTCGTTCACGCCGGGAACCTCGAGCTTGAGCATCAGGTTGTGCTCATCCTCATAAACATCAACTGCCGGCACGAAAGTTCCGAAAGCGAGCTGTTCCTTGGGAGTTGCGCCAGTGATATCGGCGAAATTCTCAAACCAACCTGCCAGTTCACGGAAGGGGTCAATTCTTGTAATCATTGTCATGGCTTCCTCCACATAAATAGATTTTGAATGATTGGGTCTTCACCGACTGCATGAATGCTTGCAGTTCTTAGTGCATCTAAATAATAAAATCTGAGTGTATTATTGTCAAGTCATAACAACAAATATATATCCTTTATTTTCATAATCTTAAATAACGCTAGCGATAATGCACTTGAGATAGTGCGTCTCGGGAACGCCTAACAGGACAGGATGGTCCTTGGACTGGCCGCGCGTCTCCAGGATCCGTACCGAGCGATGCGCGTCCTGAGCAGCCGCGGTCAGCATTCGTAAAAAGTCCTCTTCACTGACGGCAAAGGAGCAGGAGCAGGTCACCAGGATTCCCGCGGGCCGGAGCATTCGCAACGCGCGCAGATTGAGTTCCTTGTAGCCGCGCAGAGCGGCGGGCAGGTTGCGCTTGGACTTGGCAAAAGCCGGCGGGTCGAGCACGATCACGTCGTACTGGCGCCCAGCCGCAGCGTAGTCTTTGAGGAGATCAAACGCATTGGCCTCAATCCACTCGATCTCCTGCTTGTTGGCGTCGGCATTGAGTTTCTCGTTCTGTTCCGCGACCTCCAGGGCTTCACGCGAGATATCGAGCGCCGTGACCTTGTCGCAGACCCGGGCCAGGTGCAAGGCAAAACCACCCTGGTAAGCGCACACATCCAGGGCCTCTCCGCGCGCATAGCCGGCTGCCGCCGCATAGTTCTCGCGCTGATCGAGAAAGGCCCCGGTCTTCTGTCCGCCGATGGCGTCGTAATAGAACTGCACGCCGTTCATGGTGAATATGGTCGCGCTCTTGCGGCCGTGAACCAGGCTGGAAGCCCCCTGAGGAAGCTGCTCCAGATCGCGAATACGCTGGTCCACTCGCTCCACAATGTTCTCGGCCTGGGCGAGCTCGCGAATGCCGTCAGCGATGGCCTGCTTGCGCTGCGGCCGGTCCCAGGCCTGGGTAAGGATTTGAAACGTCACCACCTCATTGCAGCGATCCACAATCAGCCCGGGAAGGAGGTCGGCCTCGCTGAACACCAGGCGGTAAGCATCGGAATCGCGCACCACCCGCTTGCGATAGGCGACGGCTTCTTCCAGGCGCTGGCGCACAAGCTGGAGCAGGCTGTCCTCCAAGCCGAGCAACTCGCGGGAGAGCAGACGCAGCTTGATCTGGGAGGCGGAGCTGTAGACGGCCGATCCCAGGAGCTTGTCTTTGTTCTTGGGGCCAAGGTTCTTGGGGCCGAGAACATGGACCAGGTCGCCGGCCGCGGCGCCGCCTTCATCGCTTACATCAGACGCGTAAACCCACACGTGTCCTTCACGCAGACGAGCCACCGCGCGCTCGCTGATCCGAATTTGAGGAACGGACACGGGTATCGCCATTGGGCTATCAGGATATAAGGACCGGCTTACTGGACGGGAGTAGTTTCCGCGGCTGCCGCAGTTTGCGTCTCGTCTTGAGCTTCTGCCTCAGCGGAACGGGACTTCGATTTCTTCTTCGCCGGTTCAGCAGGCTCGGACACTGGCGCGTTGGCAGGATCGTAGTAGAAGATTCGTCCGCAGGAGCCACAGGTAATGATCTGTTCGTTGCTGAGGAGTTCTTGCCAGGTCTGGGGACGGATCATCACGAAGCAGGCCAGGCATTTCTGCTCGCGGGCTTCGGCAATTGCCGACTTGCGTTGGCGCATCACCCGATCGTAGTGGGCCAGGGCACTATCGCCCACGCCGGAACGCAACTCCCCGCGCTTTTGGTTCAGTGCGGCCAGCAGGGTCTCATCTTCGGCGGTACGGGTGCGGGCCTCAGCCTTTTCCTTCTCGACCGCGACCGCTTCCGCCTTCAAGTCGGTCTCAGCGGCCTTCAGGGACTTCTCTTCGGCTTCCAGGGCGATCATCAGCTCCAGGATCTTGTCTTCGCAGCCGCTGATCTCTTTTTCCGCAAACTGGACTTCATGCATCAGGGCGCGGTACTCGTCGTTGGTCTTGACGCTGGAGGACTGCTCGCGATATTTCACGATCTTCTGCTGGAATGCCTGGATATCTGCTTCCAGCTTGCGCCGCGATGCCTCATTGGACTTGATCGCAGCCTTGGCTCTCTCGACCGCAGCCTTGTCGTCGGCGAGTTTTTCCTCGATGGCGGCCACGCGTTTGGGCAAAGCCGCTACCTCGTCGCCCAGGCGGATGGTTTCCCGGTCGACTTTTTCGAGTTCAATCAGCTTTTCCAGGTCAGGATTCATGGCGGGGTCTAGCCCTGATTTTAACACGCGGGAACGCTGCTTCCCGTCCTCATTCGGCGGTTCCCCCTAAGTCTTTCCGCCGATGGTTCCAGCGTCCGCCACTGCTTAAAGTGCCGGGGTCATGATGACGCTGGATCTGTTGAGACTACTCTTGGGCGTCTCTATCGCCGTCTTCTACCGGCCGATCGCCGGCAGGATCATGGAGCAGGAGCGCGCCCTGGTCGATTACTTCCGCCACCGCGGAATTCATCTTCCCGCGCCTCTCAGCGACGCCGCCGCCCAGGACCTCTATTTCTGTCTCGGCATCTTTGTCACGCTCTTTCAAGTTGCCAGGATCTGGCTGACGTTTGGTTTTTGAGCGGCCAAGGCCGCCCTTTTGCCTATCTCTTCTTTCCAGACGATCCCGCGCTTCCCGCCGCCGCAGGCACGCCTTCCACAGGCTGGGTGTTGTGGTAGTTGGGGAACGTCGGACGCTTGGCCACGGGTAACGGAGTCTTCTTGAGAGAGTCCATCACCAGCGCAACCGCTTTCTCCAGTTGCGGATCGTGACCGGTCATCCAGTCTTTGGGCGTGATTTCGACTTCAACATCCGGGGCCACGCCGTGGTTCTCCACGTCCCACTCGCCGTTGCGGTTGTAGAAGGCCACGCGCGGCGCGGTGACGCCGCCGCCGTCCATGAGCTGAGGATAGTCGTAAATGCCCACCAGGCCACCCCAGGTGCGCGTACCTACGAGCGGGCCGAGTTTGGCGTCGCGGAAGTACAAGGGCAGCGCATCGCCGCCGGAGCCGGCGAACATGTTGATGATCATAGCCTTGGGACCGAAGACCGCGCCTACCGGCGTGGTAAAGTCCTGGCCTTCGCGAGTCATCCAGTAGTTCTCGAGCGGACGGCGCAGGTAATCGATCACGTAATCCGCCGCCGATCCGCCGCCATTGAATCGCTCATCGATCACCGCGCCCTCGCGTCCCACCTGGGCGAAGAAGTAGCGGTTGAATGAGGTGTATCCGCCAAAGCCGGTGTCGGGCAGATAGACGTACGCCACCTTACCGCCGCTCAGCAGCTCGGTCTTGCGCAGGTTGCCCTCGATCCATGCCCGATTGCGCAGTCCGATTTCGCTCTCGATGGGCAGCACAGTAACGTTGCGAGCGCTTTTGCCGTCGGGGGTGGGGCCAATCTTGAGCACGGTGGATTTATCCGCGGTCCCGGCGAAGAGCTCAAAGACCTCGTCACTTCCATGCAGCTCGCGGCCATTCACCGCCAGCAGGTATTCGCCCTCCTGCACGTTGACGCCCGGCTGAGTGAGCGGCGCGCGCAGTTGCGGGTTCCAGTTTTCGCCTTGATAGATATGCGCAAAGCGGTAGCGTCCGTTCTCGATCGCGAAGTCGGCGCCGAGCAGGCCTACTTTGCCTTCGTCAGAAGGTGGGTCGGCGGGCGTACGGATGTACATGTGGCCGACCGTGAGTTCCCCGAGCATCTCCGACAACAAATAGCTGAAATCCACGCGGCTGCCGATATTTTCCAGGTACGGCTGGTAATGTTTGCCGGCCGCCTCAAGGTTGAGGCCGTGCAATTTGGGGTCATAGAAGAAGTCGCGTTCAATGCGCCAGACTTCGGCGTATTCCTGCTTCCACTCCGCACGCGGATCCACCAGGGCTTCCATGCGCGCGAGGTTGAGTGGCGTTTCCGGCTTTCCTCCGCCGACAGGACCGGCACCCGCTGCGGGCGCTGACGCTGAGCTGATGTACCACTTGCGATTCCTGCCCTGCCCTTTGGCGTAGAGCAGTTTCTTGCCATCGAACGAGACCAGCGTATTGGTGACACCCTCCATCAACCGCTCGGTCTTGCGCGTAGTAAGGTCGAACCGCCACAGAGTAGTCTGAGCGCCGGTGCCCGCGTTCGTACCGGGTTCCGGCGCTTCCTGCAAAAAGATAATCCCGGCCTTTCCGGCTTCCAGCCGGCGGTAGTTTCGCGCGGGGATGGGCAGCGCCAGAATGCGCTGGCCGATGTTATCGGCGTCGATCCTGACGGTGACTGCTTCGGACTTGGCGCTCTTCGCCGGTTTCCCATCCTGCGCCTTGGCCTTGTCTTCGTTTGAGGCTTCCGCTTCGTCCTTGTCATCAGCTTTGGCGGGCGCGGCTTTGTCGGCGTCCGGCTTGGCTTCGTCGGCCGACTTCTCTTCATCACTCTCCGGCGCCAGCGGCGAAGGCAAATCCTTGCGCAGCACGATCAGGTAGGCACTGCGCGTCGTGGGACGATTGATGCTGGAAAGATCCAGCCAGCCGGTAGTCGGCCCCACATCGGTGCTGGCGGTGAAGTAGAGATACTGGCCCTTCTGGTCGAAGGCGGGGGAAAGCGCGTCGCTCAGTCCATCAGTAAGCTGCACGGCCTTACCCTGCTCCAACGAATAGGCAAAGACGGCATGCATGTGGCTGGGAAGCTCTTTGGCGTAGGCAATCCAGCGGCTGTCCGGCGACCACACCGGGTCGAGCACACGCTGCGGCGTGTCATAGGTCGTGCTGTCGATTTTGACGGGCGTGCCCTTTGCCAAGTCAACGTACCAGACGTTCAGACGCTTGTCGGTGTAGGCAATCTTCTTGCTGTCCGGCGACCAGGTGGGGCTGTAGTAGAACGAGGCCGGGGTCCCCAGCGAAATCTTCTTCGGCTCGCCCATTCCGTCCGGGCTCTTGAGGAAGAGCTGATACTCGCCGGATTCGTCCGAGAAGTAGGCTACCCATTTCCCGTCAGGCGACCATGCGGGATCGCGCTCCATCACGCCCGGCGTATCGGTCAAGTTGCGGACGTCGCCCTTCTCCGCCGGCGCCGTAAAGATTTCTCCGTGGGCCTCAAACACCGCTCGGGCTCCACTGGGGGAAATGCCGGCGGCGGCAATCTCGTTCTCAACTTTCTTGAAATGCGGCCGGACATTCGGCAGATCGGCGGGGACCGTCACCGCCACCGCTTGCGACTTTCCGGTAGCCGGATCGAACAGGTTCAGCGAGCCAAACTGCTCGTACACGATCGCGCCTGGACCCGCCGATGCGGATTTGATGTCCTGGCCGTTGCCCGGCAAAGCTTGTTCCACCTTCTTGGACTTCAAGTCATACGCGAACAGGCTGAAGGGACCGTTGCGATCGGAGAGGAAATAGATTTTGCTGCCGACCCACATGGGACTGCCGTCGTTGGCGGCATCGTGCGGAATTATTTCCACGTCGTAGTTGGAGAGGTTGGCGATCCAGATGTGCGAGGCCTTGCCGCCGCGATAACGTTTCCAGCCAATGGCAGAAAGGCGGCGGTTGTTGTCGGTAGGGACGTAAGCGATGTGCTTGCCGTCAGCCGAGTAAGAACCTGTTTCCCCCATGGGCAAAGGCAGTTCGTGGGGCAGGCCGCCCTCGAGCGACACAGTAAACAGACGGTTGAAGCGCGAATAACTGTTGCGCGACGAGCGGAAGAGGACCTGCTTGCCGTCCGGCGTCCAGCCGACGACTTCGTCGATTCCGGGATGGTGGGTGAGGCGCCTG
>CAZFRV010000146.1:0-6809 GCA_964521445.1 uncultured Acidobacteriaceae bacterium | reverse complement strand
CATTGACAACATGGTGGACCGGAGAAAGAAAACAGTGTAATCAATCTCACGGCACCATCGATCCAGTGCCGGTGGAAGGGGAAAGAATCCATGCGCAAAAAAGTAACCATTGTCGGAGCCGGCAACGTGGGCGCGACCGCTGCTCATTGGATCGCGTCAAAGGAATTGGCCAACGTGGTCCTGATTGACGTTCTTGAAGGCATTCCCCAAGGCAAGGGGCTGGATCTACTCGAAGCCATGCCTATTGAGAAGCGCGACTCGCACGTGCTCGGTACCAATGACTACGCTGATACCGCAAACTCTGACGTCGTGGTGATTACCGCCGGCATGGCCCGCAAGCCGGGCATGAGCCGTGACGACCTGCTCAACATCAACTTCAAGATCATGCAGGACGTCATTGCCAGCGTGGTGGCCAATTCGCCCAACTGCATCCTGATCGTGGTCTCCAATCCCCTCGATGCCATGGCTCAGGCCGCGTACAAACTCAGCAAATTCTCCCGCAATCGCGTGATCGGCATGGCGGGCGTGCTGGATTCGGCGCGCTTCCGGACTTTCATCGCCCAAGAGCTGAACGTCAGCGTGGAAAACGTGACCGCCTTCGTGCTCGGCGGACACGGTGACACCATGGTCCCCCTCGCCCGCTATTCCACCGTGGCCGGGATTCCCATCACCGAACTGCTCCCCAAAGAACGCCTGGAGGCAGTCTTACAGCGCACCCGCGACGGCGGCGCCGAGATCGTGAAATACTTGAAGACCGGCAGCGCCTACTACGCGCCTTCGGCCGCCGCCACCGAGATGGTGGAGACCATCCTCAAAGACAAGAAAAAGATTTTGCCTTGCGCTGTCTATCTCCAGGGCGAGTATGGAATCAAGGACCTGTTCGTCGGCGTGCCGTGCAAACTTGGCGCCAACGGCCTGGAACAGATCATCGAGATCAAACTCACGCCAGAGGAGCAGGCGGCACTCAAGAAGAGCGCTGATGCGGTCGCTGAGTTGGTGAAAGTGATTGGCGTCTAACACGGCCACCGGCCTACTAAATCACTCTCGCATTCCGTGAATCGCGCACAGCCGACCGCGATCAAAGAGGTTACCTCAGCCCGTCGAGCGCTTTCTGCACGCGCTCCAGGGCGACGCTGTCCGGCTCGGATGGGTCGAGAAAGATTGGGGCTCCGTAGCAAACTTCAATCCGGTCAAACTTTCCGACGTTGTACAACTGGTCCCACCGCTTGCGGCTGGACCTGCCTTTTCTGGACCGGCAGGCCACGGGGATGATTGGCACTCCTGCGGCGCGAGCCAGATCGATACAACCGGGTTTGGCATGGAATGCAGGCCCGGCGGGTCCGTCAGCAGCTAGAACGACAGAGTTTCCGTTCCTGAGGGCATCAATGAGACGGACCAGTGATTCCCGGCTCCGCTCGCCCGCAGCGCTCCGGATCACGGTGAGGCCGATCCAGCGGCACCAGAGGGCCACCGGCTCCAGGTAGGGCGCAGAGCTCATCAGTAACCAGTGACGGCGCTGCCCGTAGTGAATGCAAAGGAATGGGACATACTTGTGCCAGTTGACGTACACAGCCGCGTGCGAATAGTTCGCGCCGGGGCCCTCGAGGACGACGACTGACGTCGCTAGCGTCAACTTCGCCCCCACGCACATGTAGGCTGCGACGGGTGGCGAAATCAACCGCCAGAACCACAAGAACCTGGGATCTCGTTTGATGGTTGCTCGGGCCATGACCGTCTCCGGACACAGCATGCCGGAAGCCGAGGAGTTGAGTCAAAAGCGGACGAGAGACGGAGGGAGGCCGCCCCGATCCGCGCCTGAGGTCCAACGGCGCGCAACCCAACTCACGTTGCCATGTGAGCACCGTCACGGATGAGCGTGCGGTCAGGAGAGTACCTTCACAACGTAGGCAGCCTCGGCATGCGCTCCCAGCCGGCGACTGTCGAGGGAGATATATGATGCGAACGACGTTGGCTCTTCTGCTCATCTTCGGTCTTACCTCGGTCCAAATCTTTGCAGGTGCAGCAACAAGCTCGGCAAGCCCGCCTCTGGCCGCGGCTCAGGAGGACGAATACCAGGTATCATTTACGCCGGAGCAGCTTGAGAACCTGCTGGCGCCGATTGCCCTCTATCCTGACCCGTTGCTGGCGCAGGTGCTGCTGGCGGCAACTTTTCCCGACCAGGTCGACCAGGCAGCGCGCACCATTCGCGCCTACGGTAATAGCTATAGCGTCGATTCGGCGGACTGGGACGTCAGCGTCAAAGCCGTCGCGCACTATCCCACGGTGCTTTCAATGATGGCGGACAAGATCGATTGGACCACTTCTGTGGGACAGGCCTACGTGAACCAGTCAAGCGACGTGATGGATGCCATCCAGCGCCTGCGGCAACAAGCGCGCTCCTACGGCAATCTGGTAACCACGCCGCAACAGGAGATTGTCGAGACTGATGGCGACCTCTACATCTATCCTGCTCAGCCGCAGTACATTTATGTGCCAATCTACGATCCGGCAATCATCTATTTCCAGCGCCCGGGTTTTTCCCCGGGTCCGCTGATCTGGTTCAGCGCCGGCTTTATCATTGGCGCGTGGTTAAACCATGACTGCGACTGGCATCACCGCCGCGTGTTCTACCATGGCTGGGAGAACGGGCCGGCTTGGATCGTGCGTTCGCGGCCATACGTTCGCATCAGCAACGTCTACGTGGACCGCCGGTATCAAAACGTGACCATCAACCGCGGGGTGCTGGACCACCGCGTGAACTACGGCGCGCTGGACCGCTATAAAGCCATCCATCGCGACACGGACTTCAGCAACGTGCGTCACGAGCGCGGGGTTGCCGGCGGTCGAGGCGCACCGGGCGTTCCCGCGCAGCCGCATCCCGACAATCAGATTATCCGCCGCAACATCAATCCCAACGATCCCAGAATTGATGCCAATCGCGGCCACGGCAATGTGCCGCAAACCCCGCCCGTAGCCGGTCCTGGAGGAAGGCCCGATTTCAGCAGAACGCAACCAGCAGCGCCACAGCCGCGAGTCACCTTCCCACCATCGCCCGCACCTCAACCTCCGGCGGCTGGCGCCGGACGCCAGCCTGAGGACTTCCGGAGGCAGCCCGATTTGAACAGAACGCAACCACCAGCGCCGCAGCCGCGATACACTTCCCAGGCGCAGCCCGCGCCTCAGCAATTGCCGCAGCACCCCAGCAACGTGCAGCCGCGGGTAGGCGGTCCCGTCTTCAACGGGAGCCCGGGTCCCATCAGTACTCAAGAGGCCAGCCGCCGCGGGCAAGCCAGCCGTGACCAGGCAAACCGCGGGGCAGGTGGTGCGGGATCTACACCGCGGATACAAAATTCTGCTCCGGTCCATGCAAACCAGCCTGGCCGGCCGCAGGGCGGGAGGCCGCGATGAAAACCATCCATGCCGATGACTTCAACCACGAGAGGGTCCAGATCATGAAGACGGAAGACGCAATGAACTCCCACGCTGTGCGCAACGGGCTTCTGCTCGTGTTGCTCTGGCTGCTATTTTTCGCGACCACGGCGCGCGCCGGATCAGGCGCTGAATCTCCCAGCGACAAACAACGGCTGTTTGCGGCCCCGGAAGCGGCTGCGAAGGCTCTGACCGAGGCCGCCAAGGTCAAGGATCGGGCAGCGCTTGCCGCTGTCTTCGGACCGGACTATGAAATGCTGCTCTCCGGCGATGAGACGCAGGACAACCACGAGCTGGAGCTGTTCGCCGCCGCGATCGACAAGTCGGCCAAGCTCGAAAAAGTCGGCGACGAAAAGTTCACGCTCGCGATTGGCGAAAACAACTGGCCCTTCCCGATTCCTATCGTGAAGCAGGACGGCCAGTGGCGGTTCGACACCAAAGCGGGCATGGAAGAGATCCTGAACCGCCGCATCGGCGAGAATGAACTTTCCGCTATTGCCACCTGTCGCGCCTATGTTCTGGCGCAGTGGGAATACTTCACCGAAGGCGATCACGACAATGACAGCGTAGCCGAATACGCGCAGCGATTCTTCAGCACTCCCGGCAACAAAGACGGTCTGTACTGGGACACCGCTGAAGGCGACAAGCCCAGCCCGATGGGAGCGCTGGTGGCTGCCGCGCGCTCAGAAGGCTACTCCGCCGGCCGGGGCACGCAGCGCAGGGCCGGCAACGATCAGGCCGCGCCTCCCCGTCATCCCTATCACGGCTACTATTTCAAAATCCTGAAGAGCCAGGGACCGCACGCTCCCGGAGGGAAGTACGGCTATGTCATCAACGGGAACATGATCGCCGGATATGCGCTCATTGCCTATCCGGAAAAGTGGGGTAGCTCGGGCGTGATGACCTTGATCGTCAACCAGCAGGGACGTGTTTACCAGAAGAATCTTGGCCGCAACACTTTAAAGGTTGCCGGCTCCATCACGGAATACGATCCTGATCCCAGTTGGGAGCTGGTAAAGGAGTAGAAGCGGCTGACTGCAACCAGTCCAGATCAGGACCAGGGCGGCGGCGGCGTGAAACAATTGAGCTTTGCGCATCAGAAAACCCTCTTAAACGCGGTTTCCTAGAACGTTATCTTCATCCGTGCTGCGATGCTTCGTGGTGGAGCCACCGCCGTTCCAGAAAACAAGCTCGCGAAATTGATTACATTCAAACGATCGGTCAGGTTGCCCGACTGAAGCTGCAGCTCGACGCTGCGCTGGTCGTTGCGGTAGAGTTCTGCGCCGGCCCCCGCGTCCAGCGAAAAATTAGGCCGTACGCGCCCGCGGTCAAGGTTCACGCGGCTGAGAATCTCCGGGCCGAACTGCGCCAGCAGAAAGCTTGGGTCTTCGCCGTTGGTATCGGCGGGCAATCCGCTGCCGTACTCTCCGCCGAGCGCGAGCCATAAGCGGCGCGAAGCTTGGAAGCGCACGCGTGTCCGGGCGGTGTTGCGCTGGTCTTGGCTGACGGGAAACCGAGCGCTATTGGTCAAACCGCTGGCGGCGTCGCTTCCCAGAAACAGACCGCCGGTGATCGGTCCCCGGCCCATTCCGGTTTGGTTGGCGTAGCTGAGATAGCCGGAGAAACGTCCCCAGTGCGAAACTTCCAGGCGAGCTTCTTCACCGACGATCGTTGCCTTGGCGAACGCGATAGGGAAACTCACGCCGGTATCCAGCAGGACATCATCGTCGGAATAGTTGCGAAAGTCGCGCCGAAATACGTTGGCATCCAGCCGCAGCTTCCCGGCGATTGCCTTGGTAAAGCCGGCTTCATAGTAATTCGCGCGCGCCGGTTTCACCGGCAGCCGCACGACGATAGGAGCCAGCGAGTCGAGCAGCGGCGAGCTGGCCAGCAGAAGATTCTCTACCGCTGGGGTCTGGAACACCCGGTCATAGGAAGCATGGACCAACAAATTCAGCCGCGGAAAATAGCGAGAGGCGCCGATGCGCGGGCTCCACGCCGACTTGCGCACGACAAAACCATAGTGGTCAAAGCGCAATCCGGCGCTCACGTTCCAGTTGCCGAAGTGGAACTGGTCCTGAGCGTAAGCCGAGGGCTCGCAGTCCCAGCGGCGAGCTGAAAACTGAAGTTGCGGCTGCGTGCCAGGGTCGAATTGCGTCGGATCGGTGATAGTGTACTGGAGCTGCTCACGGACTCGGCCCAGAATGCTGTCGACGCCTGCCTTCCAGTCGTTGTGGCCGTGGTGCGCGGCCAAGTCAGCGCGGGCGTAGCCTTCGCGGTAGCCGCGGTCCTGGGAAACGATGACCGGAATCGATTGCGGATTGGACGACAGGGTCGTGCCGGCATCGCGCACGCTGCCGGCAAAGGTCAAGAGCAGTTCCGGGGAGATGATGTGCTGAAAGTCCAGATGTCCGCTCGTCTCGGTGTCGGCAAGGTCCTGCCGTTGACCTGCCTGCTCCTGGACCAGTTCGTTTGGCACCAGGAAACGAACGGCGTTGCGCGTGACCGACATGCGCAAGCGGTCACGATCGGAGAAGTCGCGTTCATACGAAGCGGAAAAGCCGCCGGCATTGGCGCGATTGGTGAAGTTCTCGAGCACTGGGGGATCCAGATACCGTTCGGTATGGAACGCGTCGCCGCTGATGGCGAAGTGGTCTTTCCCTTGAGCGTAAGAGATTCCGGCGGAGCCGCCAGCGGCGTCAAAGCTACCGCCACCGGCGCTGAAAAATCCGTGCAGCCCAGAAGGCGCCTCTTTCTCGGTGGTGACTTCGATGATGCCGCCCAGCTTGCGTCCGTATTCGGCGGGAAAATCCGCCGTAAGCACGCGCAGAGACTCTACGTCCCGGGCCTCCAATGCAGGCGCGAACGCGGGTGAACGGTTTTGCGTGAGCGGCAACCCGTCCACCACATATTGCACGTCGTACTCCGAACCGCGCGGGTGCAGGGTCCCATTCGCTTCGTAAAGCCATCCCGGCTCGGCGTCCACCAGGTCTGAGAGATCGCGTCCCGGCTGGGCGGAGATCTGCTCGTTAATCGCGCGTTGTCCAATGGAATAAACGGCGCCAGTCCGGTCGTGGTCCACCAGCGTTGCCGAGTCGTTTACGTTTATTTCAGTTGAGACTGTTGCCAGTTCCAGCTTCGCCAAGACGCGCACCGGCACTTCGGAACGGACTTCAATCAAGTGCGTCCACAATGTAAATCCCCGCGCTCGCAGACTCAGCCGATAGGTCCCGAAAGGAAGGTCTTGGGCAACGTATCGTCCATCCGCTCCCAGAACAAACTTGCGGTGGAATTGGTTGGCATCGCTGACTAGCTCCGCGGCGGCAGCGACCGTTGCGCCTTGTGGGTCCTGGGCCTCGATGCGCAGTTCGCCTCTGGCG
>CAZFRV010000145.1:0-11391 GCA_964521445.1 uncultured Acidobacteriaceae bacterium | reverse complement strand
GATCATCTGGGCGTTATAAAGTCTGAGGAGCAACAGCAAGTCCGGATCTTGCGGACGAGCAGAACTCCCTTCCTTCTTGGCATTGGATTGAGCCAATTCCGTGCACACCTTCGCGGCTGTGGTGAGAGCTTCGGCTTCTTCTTCCAGCGAATGCCGGTACTGCTTGTCCCGGGGAAAGTGTTTCTTGAATTCGTCTCCCCTCCATTTTGCGCGGCTCAGACTGTAGGCTAGCCACACAGCCGCAGTATCTTTGGGCAGGCTGGGATCTACGGTGATGTTGATCTGCTTGTCGCCTGTCTGGGAAACGCTGTCTTTCGGAACCTTGATTTGAATCGAGTTCAGCGCAAGCTGGTTGGTCTTGGCCCACTGCTCAAGGCCGCGCCAGGTAACCGGATTGTAAGGATCGGCGACAACCGCCTGAATGGCCAGCTTGCGCGCCTTCTCCATCTCCCCGTGTTTGGCAAGCATGTCCGCATAGTAGCGATAGGCAGTTTCGGCGTCGGGATTGATCTGAATGGCGCGCTGATACCACTCAGCGGCTTTAGGCCAGTCTTTTGCTCCGAAATAGGAGTCGCCGATGTAAAGCGCCGCGGAATAATTCTTGGGGTCGAGCTCCAATGCCCGGGAATAGTTCCTGATCGCTTCCTGGAAATCGTTGCGGGCAAAAGCAGCCTCGGCCTTGCGCAAGGCCTGGTCTGCTGCCGTTTGAGAATACGAGATCCGTCCATCGGTCGGGATCATTTGCAGCAGGTTCAGCATGAGGGTGCTACTGGTGCCCAAGTCCTTGGCCTTGAGGAGAAGCTCCCTGGCGCGCACACGCTCCCTGGCCGCTGCATCCTCGTCGTCGAGGGTGGCTGAGTGGCTCACCAGGCAGCCAGCGAGTCCAACCAGGATCGGGCCGTCTTCGGGCCTCTGTTTCACCAGATCCTCAAACAATGGGAGAGCTTCCAGATTCTTGTTCTCATTGAATAGATCAGTCGCTCTCTTTCGCTCAGCCTGGTAGTTTTGATCGGGTGTCTGCGCTATGGCGTGTGGCAGCAGAAGGCTGCAACTCAAGAGGGCCACGAGATACAACACGGTTTTACAGTGAGGCTGCATAGCGGGATTCTCTGAAGGTTGGAACGGTCATCTTACTAAGATTTGCATGATTTCACGAGAATTCTTTGAAGGCATAAGCGCAATCGGCAAATGCGCAGCGCGTAGCTTGGAGCCAGACTCTGGATCAAACCTCAAACCGTTCCTTCACCACCCGTTCCAGGCGGGGCTTGTAGATCAGGTCAAAAGCCAGCTCTTTGCCGGGGAACATCGCTAACGCGGCACTCCGGCAATCGCCGATCAGGGTGGAGGCTCTCGCAGGTGTCAGGTCGGCCTCCTGGCTCAACACAGACGAAACCATGGCAACCATGATTTGCAGGCGTCGCAGCCGGCGCCGTTCTTCTTCGTTTTCGTCTGAAGCGGTCTGCGGTGTATGGGGAATGAAGCTGCTCCTGGGATGATCGTCGCTTTTCTAATCTTATCTCGATGGCACTGCGGAGTGTTACTCTTGTGGCTGACCCACTATTGCACGGCGGAGGAGGAGGAGGAGAGCATGAGCGAAGGCAACACGGCCGATCCCGAACTGGTAACGGTGTTTGATACGCAAGATGAACCGGAAGCCATGGTGGTGCATGCGTTGCTCACCTCGGCGGGCATTGAGTCCCTCATCGCCACCTTGCAGGCCCCGCAGGACGTGCTCCCGGGCGTGGGCGGAATCGTGCTGCGCGTTAATCCAGCCCAGGCCGACGAGGCCCGCCGCGTCATCGAAGATTACAGAAATGCGCCGGCGCCGGAGGAAGACGGGGAAACACAGGACGGCGACGAAGAAGACAAGTGATACACGAAAGTCAATCGTGGATCGATTTTCGACTTGCCGGTGACTGGATCCCATGTCGTGTCAAGCGCATCCCCTTCTCTCAAGCCAAATTCTCTGCTGACTCCGTGCTTGTCGCTCACCGGGAGTAGTCAGCAATTTTGAAGCGATGGGGATTTGTTGATCCTTTGCCGAAATACCACTCGTTTCGTTATTTCGAAGTAAAACGACGCATATCAATGTCTCAACGTTGCGTCATTTTCAACTTGTACTTGCGCTTTGGTAAGTTGATTTATGAATTCCCAAATCTTGTATTTATTGCGACTCAAACATACTAAAAACTAGATAATCCTTGAAGGCCTTCTAGCCGCTTCTAACTTAACTATCGGCGCTAACCTCTTGAAATCTCAATATAGTTTTGGCCATCGATGCCATGTGCGGCTGGGCCGAAAACGAGTTTGGCAGAGAGAATGCTTATCACTCAAAAAAGAACGAGCGTCCATTCAAATGAATGTTCGTTCATTCCACTACGAAAGCCGGTTTTCGGGCCCCGATGATTGGAGAAGGAGGACGCCCATTTCGGATCGCCTAAAGCCGCCTGAAGCAGCATCTGCAAGAGGCGAACAGGCTTTTCGAAGGCTTGGAATCGTGCTCCGACTCAAGAGCTGAGTTTTTTGTCTCCCGCCATCTTTGAGAGTTTCTTGCAAGTTTCTTACTCGATCGGAGGAATGCACGATGAATGGACTGAGCAGGTTCTGTTTCTTGAGTGGATTGCTGGTGGCTACGTTAGGATTCCTGTCTGCCTACGCGCAGGTTGATTATTCAACGGCCACGTTGAAGGGGGTCGTCTTCGACCCGCAAGGGGCGGTCATCGCCGGAGCACGCGTGACGGCGACCAATCCGAGTACAGGCTTCACGAAAACGGTGAAAGCCAACTCCGACGGCAGCTATGTGATACCGGTGCTGCAGCCCGGCGTCTATCAGATTGCCGTGGAGGCGCAGGGATTTCAGAAAGAGGTGGTCAAGACCTTTACCCTAACGGTGGGTACCGTTTCCGTCTATGACGCCCATTTAAAGGTAGGCTCAACCTCGGAGACGGTCGAGGTCACCGGGGATAGCGCACCGGTGATTTTGGTCACGCAGACGCAGCAAGCCGACTACATCAACCAGATCGCGGAACAGAACATCCCCAGCGTCAGCCGTGATTATTCTCAGACCGTTCAGTTATTGCCGGGAATGACCAATGCCGAGGCCATTCACAGCTCCGGCGCACAGCGCAATATCGGGGCGTTTGCGGTGAACAATTTCACCACCGCGGGCGGAAACGGACGCGGTGGACTGGTCACGATTGACGGCGGCGAGAATGACTACGGATCAGGCGCCTCCCGGGCGTCGCATATTTCCCCCGATGCCATCCAGGAACTGCAGGTCAACCGCAATTCGTTTAACGCGGAGTTTGGCTTCACCCTGGCCGAGCACGTCAATGTGGTGACGAAATCCGGAGGCAATCAACTGCATGGCAGCGTTTTTGGGTTATTCCGCGATCAAGTAACCGATGCCAAACCTTTTTTCCAGATCGGAAACAACGACGCCACCAATCAGGATTACCATATTGGCTTCAATCTGGGCGGCGCCCTGGTCAAGGACAAGCTCTTCTTCTTCCTCAACACTGAGGCCTACCGGACAACGATCGAGAGTCTGAAGAACTTCAATACCCCGTTTCTTCAAGGGTTGAACGATATGACGACCGGCGATGCCGGGATAGCGGCCGCGCAACGAGCCTATGTTGGTCAGGTCACGGCTGTCAGTCCGGCGCTGGGGGCGGCCTTGGCCAATGCGTTGGTTCCAGCCACGAATCCCGTTTGTGGGATCGTTCCTGGTGGCTGCGTGAACGCCTTGACTGCCGGACAAAGCGGCTTCTTCCCTGACAGTGCCAAGTGGGTTGACAGCGTGGCGCGCCTGGATTGGCAGCCCAACGCGAGCAACACAATTACCGTCAGGTTCCTGATGGAGCGGCTGGATGATCCTCTCGCCTTGACCGGAGGCGCCGGTGGATACGCCGCTGGAGCTGGACCCTCGACGGCGGCCAGCTATGCCAGCAACAATACCACTCGAGACTACGAACTGCTGACCACCTGGAGCCATATCTTCAGCCCTTCGCTCCTCAACACGTTGCGCGTGCAAATCGTCCCGGACAACACCGGCGACCTTACCTGGAACAACGGACACGGTGGACCAACCACGCCTTTTGATGCCTTTACCGATGGATTCGGCACATTTGGCCCCCTCCTTGGCGCAGAGGTCTTTACCCATCAGCGGAGGTACCAGTTTGAAGACAGCGTTACCTGGAGCAAGGGCAAACACACCTTCAAGTTTGGGGAGTCTTTCCGGCCGGTAAAGTACACCTACTTTGATAACCTCTACGCGCACTCGCAGATCGCCTTCGTTCCGGGAGTCACTCCGGTCGTTCTCGGCGCCGGCGCGACTTCACCGTTAGTGGCTCAACTCGTGGGAGTGAACTTCTTTCTACAGAGCCAACCAGGCGTCCCGAACGGCACGTTTGGCGCAGGGTGCATTGGCGGAGTCATCGCCACCGCTCCTCTTTGCCTCGGCCCGCCGGCTGCCGGTCTGACCGCGCTGCAAGCTTTCGCCGCGGGGCTCCCGACCCAATTCCGTACCTCGACTGGCAACAATGCGCTCATATCCTTTTGGGCCAATTATGGTGGTGTCTATTTCCAGGATTCCTGGAAGATGACCTCGCGATTGACGGTGGACTACGGGATTCGGTTCGACGTGGATAATGAAGCTTTCCCCAACACGCCCGCCTTCAAATACGCTTCACCTCGGCTGGGTTTTGCTTACGATATGTTCGGCGATCACAAGACCGTCCTCCGCGCCGGCGGCGGCATATTCGTTGCTCCGGCTCAATTTCAGGACGCCTACTATTCCAATCTCTACAACCCGACCGGGGCCACAGGATTTGCCCAGGCGGTCGAGACCCTGGGCACGCCGGGCTACAATGCTCTGCTTGGTCAGTTGTTTGGCTCCGGCAATTTCCCGGGCCTCGGTATCGTCACTGCCGCAAACTACACGGCCGCCGGCATACCGATTGCGCAAGGCAACGCCAATGGAATCGGAATCATCAACCCTGCCGGTGGCTACAAGAACAACTATGGCATCCAGGCCAGCTTGAGCATTCAACGCGAACTGGGCAAGAACACCTCCCTGGAAGTGGGCTACAACTTCCAGCACACTGTCCATCTTCAGGATCCGATCGAAGTTGGTTTCGTCAACAGTGGCGCAACCGATCCATTACTCGGCCCCATTCTGATGCCAAACCCGGCCAACAACCCGTTGATCGGGGGGCAGCCTAAGTTTGAGACCCTTACCAGCTACTGCGGCTGCGGCGATGCCGTCTACCACGCAGGGACGGTCTCGCTCACCCGGCGTTTTGCCGATCACTTGCAGTTCCAGGTGAACTACACCTGGTCTCACGCTATTGACGACGTGTTGGATTTTTCTTCGTTCAATAGCTCTTACTTTCCAACCACCCCGGGCAAGGACCGGGCAACGTCTCCCTACAACATTGGCCAACTGTTTACCGCCAGCGCGGTGTACACCACTCCTTTCCACACTGACTCGGGTAATCTTTTCCTGCGCTTACTGGCGAACATGAGCTTGTCGCCCATCGTGAACTTTCACTCGGGCACTCCGTTTGAGATATTCGATAGCCCGGCGACTGGCGCAGCCGGCAATGGCCTGACCCAGGAGGCGCTCAATCAGGCGCGACCGTTCAATGCCCCGCGAGACAGCGGCGTTCTTCCTTGGAACTATCGCTGGGACATGAGGCTCAACAAGGACATTCGTCTTTCCAAGAACCATGAAGCCGTGCGGCTGGGTCTCAGCGTAACCGCGGCCAACATACTCAATCACACCAACTTCACTGGCGTAAACGGCATCTTCCCGGCGGGAAATGCCGCAGCCGCATTGGCCACGCCATTCCCCAACGGAGGCAACTTGCTGAATGGTCCTTACAACGTTCAAGGCGTCAAAGCCCGCGACTTTAACGGGACAATTCCGGGGAGCGTCCCGTTATCCTTTGACTCGGCGGACATTGGACGTCAGATCCAGTTTGGCGTGCGGCTGAGCTTCTAAAACATACTCCCCATCTCCGGCCAAGCCGGAGGTGGGGATATTTTTTTGATTTCGATCGAGACGAAAGGATGCGCTCCCGGGCGTAGGGGGAATTGTGTTGTGCGTCAAAACAGCCCAGGCCGACGAAGCCCGCTGCGTCACGGTTTGGCTAGTTGCCAATGGCTAAGTGCTAACAGCTGATTCACAATCCACCCACCCTCGCTTCCACCTTCTTGCCGTCGAGCAGAAACGTAACTAAACCCATCATGTCAGTACGGTAGGTGAGTACGTGGGCCTCTTGCAGGCGTTCCAGCACTACCGCGCGTGGATGTCCGAACGAGTTGCGCCATCCCACCGAGATCACGGCAAATTTCGGCTGCACCGCCGACAACAGTTCCGGGGTGGTGGAAGTCGCGCTGCCATGGTGGGCGATTTTCAGAAAATCGGCTTGCGGAGACTCACCGGCCACGAATTTTTCCATCTTTTTTTCCAGGTCGCCGGCCAGCAGGGCGCGCGTCTCGCCGAAGGAGAGCAACAGGGCCAGAGAGTCGTCGTTCATGGGCCTGGCTTTGGGACGCCAGTCTGCCGGCGGCGAAAGTACGCGGACGCGCGTTCCGCCCCAGTCGAACTCGTCCCCGGTGGTGTGGCGCCGGACGGAAACGCCGTTGGCCGCGGCCGCGGCAAAGAGTTGGTCCAACTCGCGGGTCTCGGGATTGATTCCCACCCAAAGTTCGCGGGGATGAAAGTTTTCTATCGCGCGCGCCAGCCCGCCGATGTGGTCGCCGTGAGCGTGCGTGAGAACCACAACGTCCAGCCGCTCGAGGCCGCGCGACCACAGGTAGGGCGAGACCACGTCTTCGCCGAAGTCGAATTCTCCACGTGCCGGGCCGATGCTGCCGCCGCCATCCACCAGCATGGCACGGCCTTCGGGAGAGATGACGAGCAACGAATCGCCCTGGCCTACGTCAATGGCGGTAATCTCCAGTTTGCCCGGCGCAATCCGTGGCGGAGCGACGAAGAGTGCCGCGGCCGCCGCCGTGGCGAACAGGATCGCCATGCCCGCCCAGGCCAAACGGCGCGGGCGACGCACCGCAAACAATACCACCAGGATGCCACTGGCCGCAGCCAGCGAGAGTACCCAACCCGCGTCGGGCACGCGCCACTGGGAGACATGCAGGTGCGAGAGCCGGTCCAAACAGGCGAGCGTCCAGTGCAGGGCGGCCGAGGCAATCCACGCCACCGGCCGCGCCAGCCGCAGGGAGATGTAACTGAGCGCGATGGCCGCGACTCCCGCGTTGAGCATCACTCCCGCCAGCGGCAGCGCCAGCACATTCGCAGGTAGCCCGATCAGCGCCGCGCGATGAAAGTACGCGCGCATGGGCAACACCAGCACAGTTTGCGTGATGGAGGAGACCACAATCAGTTCGTATGCTGCCAGGATCACGCCGGCCAGACCGGTGACCAGCCATCGCGCCGCTCTCATGCCGATGAATTGGCCCACTCTGCCCGCCACCAGGCGCAGGTCCAAACGGAGCTGCGCCAGCCGCGGCTCCAGGCTGAGGTCATAGCTGGTGGAATCAAGATGACGCAGAGCGCGGCGGAAGGGCGCGGACGTGCGATCGAGAAGCGGCAGGCTGATGCCGGCGATGGCCATCAAGGCGAGGAAGGTCAACTGGAATCCGGCTTCAAAAAGCGCGCCGGGTGCAATCACCAGCACTGCCAGCGCAGCAAAGCCGGTGGCGTTCAAGGCTGATCGGTCACGATAGAGCAGGCGCGCGGCAAGGAACAGCGTCAGCATGAGCACGGCGCGCTGGATGGGTACACCCATGCCGGCAATGTAGGCGTAGAAGACGGAGAGCGCGACCGTCACCAGCGCCGCCGCCCATTCCGGCGCGCGCAGCGTTCGCGCCAGCCAGAACACCGCCAGCGCCAGCAAAGCCACGTTCATCCCGGATACCACCAGCAGGTGGTATACACCGGTGGCTTGAAACTCTTCGCGAACGTTGCGCAGGAGCAGCGAGTCATCGCCCAGAACCATGGCGGCAAACAATGCAGCGTCTTCGCGACCCCACAGACCTGTCGCGGGATTGCTCATGTGCTCGAGAATGCTGCGCCGAATGCGGCTTCGCCAAAAACCCAAGCGCCCGCCTGACCTTCCCGGCAGCACGTCCAGTTCCTCTACGTTGACCGAGGCCAGCGCGGCAATCCCCAGTTCACTCAGGTAGCCCTCGTAATCGAAGGCCCCGGGGTTGCGGAAGTTGCGCGGTGGACGCAACTTCGCGGTAAAGCGCACGCGGTCGCCGTAAGCAAGCTGAGGAAAGCCCGCGACCGCGAGATCGTCTTCTGATGCGTCGTTCTTCGAGAATGCCGTGGCTCGGATGCCCACCGCCTGCGTGAACGTACGATCGCCCAGGCGAATGCTTTCCGTTTCCAGATCGAAACGTTCGCGCCTGCTGTTGCCGGGCAGCAGAGCGCCATCGCTGGTAACGTGGCCTTCAATCTCCACCCGTTCACCGCTCAAAAATTCCGTTGGAGGAACGGCTGGTCGCGGGGCCAGCGCAGGCTCATTCACGCGGGCCAGCGCGCCCACGCATAGCAAAGCCAGAACCGCCGAGAGGTGCGCCACACGCGGGCTTCTGACCGCCACGGCCACCAGGGCGCAGGCAACGAACATCGCCGTGGATACGGCCCACAGCAGAGGCGAGCGAGGCACATGCGTCGCTACCCAAATGCCCGCGGCAAACGCCGCTGCGGCCAAGGCTAAAGGCGCACGCGGCCGGCTCTGCGTTGTCATCTTGCCGCTCGTCATTTTTCGTGCTTCTTGCTTCTTGCTTCTTGCCGGGTTTTCCTACCGGGCCGCAACATGATCTCACGCTACGAAACACAAACGATCGCAAAAGTTCCGTTATGGCACGTTTTCCATTTTGGATTGAGATGGCGCAATTTTCGCTAACGGAATTTTCTTGAGACTTTAAGAATTGATTCGTGCAGCGGTGCTACATTGAGCGCCGGTTGTTCGGTTGCCCCTGTTCCCACCTCGCCCAGGGGTTTCCCCGAGCACATTTGAGAAGAGAAAGGAACGAAAATGAAAGTCTGCAAGACCTATAGACTTCACCCGTTACTGGTGTGTCTGATGGCGGCGTGTGCGCTGTTGTTGAGCGCGGTCGCCCAAGCGCAAACCGACCCCGGTCCGCGACCGGTTGGAAGCTCCAACATCTGCGCCAATGGTGCGCTGCCCAATGCGAAGTTCCCCAGCGCTCCGCAATGTATTGACAACGCGCAGCCGGCGGACGCCAATGGCAACGGCGGCGCCGGCAACGTGGTCAGCTTCAACAGCAACCTGACGGGGTTGTGGTTTTCAACCCTACCCATCTTCGGGACGCCGGCCACGGTCAGCGGACCGCAAACCGGCGGCTCCAACATCCCCGGCTTGGGCCCGTCGTTCAACGCCACCAGTTGTTTTCAGTGTCACTCGCAGCCGACCATCGGCGGCAGCAGCCCGAACACCAGGACGCCGGGCTTTCCTGACGGCAATCCGCAGGTAGGCGACGCGCCTACCGCAGCCCAACTCGCGGCCGTGAGTTCGTTCATCAACGCCAACGGACCGGTGCGTGAAGCCCGTTTTGTAAAAGCGGTCGGCGCCAGCGGCAGCCGTGACGCCATCAGCGCCGGCACCGTGGCCGAGTTGTTCGTGGTCGATGGCCGCCCTGACGCACCGCCTTCCTGCACCATCACCCAGCAGGACTTCGCCACTCAAGTGGCCAACGGCAATGTGATCTTCCGCATTCCCATCCCGACTTTCGGCGAAGGCTTTGTGGAGAATACCCCGGATGAAAACCTGGTCAGTAACCTGGCTGCTTCAGACGCCATCGCCGCTAACACCAACTTCTTCAATCCGCCCCTGGGCATTACCGGAAAATTCAACCACAGCGGTAATGACTCCACCATCTCCCGCTTCGGTTGGAAGGCGCAGAACAAATCTTTGTTGATGTTCGCAGGCGAAGCCTCCAACGCCGAAATGGGCGTGGACAACGAGCTGTTCCCGAACGAAAAGACCAACGGGAACGGCAACTGCCTGCCCACCGCCACCGATTTTCAGCCGGAGGACCAGGTCATTGTGCCGCCGCTGGTGAACCCTCCTGCGCCCGGGTCGGGTTTTGCCGACACCCGCAGCCTCAACTCAATCCTCAATACCTTTGGCTCGTCGGGTCTGGTCAGCGACATCACCAACAACATCGATGACTTCGCGGTCTTTATGCGGCTGAATGCAGCGCCCGGCCAATGCGCCTTCAACAGCAAGACGACCGGCAGCGGCGGTCCTGCTCAGTGCTTCTCACTCACCTGTACCTCTTCCACTCCGGGCTGCGTCAATCCCAACCCCAGCGCCTCCGCGGTCACCAGCATCCAGCGCGGCGCGGCGCTGTTCGGCAGCATCAATCCCTCACTCGTTGGTTCTTTCACCAGCGCAACGCCGGCCCTGGCCGGCACGCCCAAGTCCATCGGGTGCGCGCTCTGCCATGCCGACTTGCTTACCACCACGACCTCGCTGACCCCGGAGTTGAACCATGCGTCGTTCAGTCCCTTCTCCGACTTCGCCCTCCACGTGATGGATCCCACGCTCGCTGACGGCGTAACCCAGGGCCAGGCCGGGCCTGCACAATTCCGTACCGCGCCGCTCTGGGGTATCGGCCAGCGGCTCTTCTTCATGCATGACGGCCGCGCCAGCGACCTGCTGACCGCCATCCTGGATCACGCTCCCACCGCCGGCACCACCACCAATAACAACTGCGCCGCTACACCCAACAACGAAGCCTGCCAGGTGATCGTGCTCTTCAACAGCCTGCCGGCAACCTCGACCGGCGGCTCAGCGTCACAGCAGGACCTACTCAATTTTTTGCGTTCGCTCTAGCAACCAACCAGTAGCTTAGAGCCCGGGCTGGTCTTTTCCAGCCCGGTTTCTTTGCGTAACATACGCTCATTTGCCAGATGAAGGGACTTCCATTGGCGCATGTTGGCGCATTTTGCATGCATAATGGCGTGTTTTGCATATCGGAATAGCCGGCGAGCATCTGAATTAAGTTCATGCACAACGCGAAAGCTTGGAAACCAGCGCCCCGGCGTAGCATCGTAACTTGGTCCAAGGAGTGAGAAGAAATGTCTTGGAAGGAGAGGCAATGAAAAAACGCAAACTTGGAAAAAGTAATTTGGAAGTATCGGCCATCGGGCTCGGCTGCATGGGAATGAGCTTTTCCTATGTTCCGCCCAAAGACAAGAAGGAAATGAATGATCTTCTCCATGCTGCCGTCGAACGCGGCGTCACGTTCTTTGATACGGCGGAAGTGTACGGACCGTACAGCAACGAGGAACTTGTGGGCGAAGCACTCGCTCCGTTCCGCGGGAAAGTCGTG
>CAZFRV010000144.1:0-16977 GCA_964521445.1 uncultured Acidobacteriaceae bacterium | reverse complement strand
CTCGGTATCGGTGGTGAAGTCGTGCAACATCTTGAGCTTGCCGTCCAGGGCGAAGACCGCTGTGGGTTGAATGGCCGGCCCGCCTTCCAGAAATTTGATCAGCTGGTCCTGCGCATAGACGTGGCTGGCAAACTCGGTGTTCATCGCGTCAAGCAAGATGACGTTGAGGCAGCTATTGGTCCTATAGACGGGAGCGTTGGACACCACGTTGGGCGGAAGCTGCCCGACCGGCGCCGCACCCTCGGCGGGCTGGTGGAAGGTGAAGTCGCTGATCCGCTGCGGTTTGCCATCTTCCAATGCGGTGAAGTCCTGGGCCGTGAGACCGGTAATCGGCTGCCCATTGTCATCGGTGGCCACCACATCCAGGATCACCAAGCGGGTGCTGGACCGGATGACGGTCTTCGGTTGCACGGCCGCGTTGTTGCTGCCCTGCGCCGCAGATGATTGCTGCGAGTTTCCCGGCTGCGTCCAGGGGCCGGGTAGAGTAACAAGGAAGAAAACGCTGATGAGGGCGGACCACTGAACTGGCATGCGCTGCATGGTTGTACCTCGGAAGGAACCGCAAGAATATTAGCAGTTTCACTCCAGCTTTTAGTTGGTTTTCGGTGAATGCTGCACGCCTGTCTGCAACCCAGCGGCAAATGCTTGAAGAGCTTGCCCATAACGCGGTCCGGCCACCATGTTCAGATCGTTGTGGTCCGCCCCTTGAATGGCGATGAATTGTTTCGGCTGATTGGCCAGCGCGAAGAGTTTTTGGCCATGCCAGAGAGGGATCACACTGTCGTCCGTGCCGTGGATGATCAAGACCGGACAATGCACCCGGCCGATCTCCTTATAGTTCGGAAACTTGTCGAAGGGCAGGAGGGGAACGCGGGTCAGGACGCGGAACGCCGAAAGAAACGGACTCTGCAGAATCAGCGCGGCGACCGGCTTGCGTGCCGCAAGTCGGACCGCGGGGCCGCTACCCACGGAACGTCCCAGGATCACGACATGATCAGGCGGAACGTGCAGGTTAAGGGTCAGATAGTCGTAGGCGGCATTTTCGTCGTCATATGCGCCCTTCGCGCTGGGCTTGCCCTGGCTGGTGCCGTAGCCCTGATAGTCATAGGCGAAAACGCTGAAGCCGGCGCGGCGCATCTCCTCCAGCCAATCCCGGTCATCGCCCAGGTCTTCGGCGTTGCCGTGACTCACCAGCAATGTGAACTTTGCCGATGGGTTGGGCAGATACAGCGCCGAGATCATGTTGCCGTTGGTGCTTCTTAGTTTTAGGATCTCCGGGCTGTCTTTGTACGACGCAGATTGAGGTAGGAAGATTTGGTGATCGGACAAAAACCATGCGTAGATGGCCAGACTGAGATACAGAACAATGGGAATGTAGAGCATTCTTATCAAGACGCGTTTAGCTAGTCTCACTGGGAAGGAAACCTCAAGCCTGGAACGCGTTACATTCCGAGTCTTGCGAGAAATGACATCCTTTTGTTCTTATCTGTGACGTCAGCGCTTCCCCGCCGGCGCTTTCCCGTGCGCGGCTGTCGCGGCCTGCTTCTGTTCTGGAGTGAGCGGCGGCGGTTCCGGAGCCAGGCTCTTGAGGCCCAGCTCTTTGCGCAGCTCGGTTTCCAGTTTGGCGGCGATGTCTTTGTTGTCTTTCAGGAACTGTTTGACGTTTTCGCGGCCCTGGCCAATGCGCTCACCTTTGTAGCTAAACCAGGCGCCGGACTTTTCCACCAGGTTCTTGATGACGCCCAGGTCCACCAGATCGCCTTCGCGGGAGATGCCTTCGCCGTACATGATGTCGAACTCGGCTTCGCGGAAGGGAGCGGCGGTCTTATTCTTCACTACTTTGATCTTGGTGCGGTTGCCGACGACCAGGTCGCCGTCTTTGATCGCAGCGATGCGCCGGATGTCCACGCGGACGGAAGAATAGAACTTGAGCGCGCGTCCGCCGGTGGTGGTTTCGGGGTTGCCGAACATCACGCCAATCTTCTCGCGGATCTGGTTGATGAAAACCAGGCAGGTGCGCGACTTGGATACGATCCCGGTCAGCTTGCGCAGCGCCTGCGACATCAACCGCGCCTGCAGTCCCATGTGACTGTCGCCCATTTCGCCTTCGAGTTCCGCCTTGGGGACCAGCGCCGCCACTGAGTCCACCACCAGTACGTCAACCGCGCCGGAGCGTACCAGGGCTTCAGCGATCTCCAGGGCCTGCTCTCCGTAATCGGGCTGGGAGACCAGCAAGTTGTCCACGTCCACGCCGAGTTTCTTGGCGTACGCAGGATCGAGGGCGTGCTCGGCGTCGACAAATGCCGCCATGCCGCCGGCTTTTTGGGCTTCCGCCACCACTTGCAGCGCGATGGTGGTCTTGCCGCTGGATTCAGGACCGAAAACCTCGACCACGCGGCCGCGGGGAAAGCCGCCTACGCCCAGCGCAGCGTCAAAGGAGATGGAGCCGGTAGAGATGACGGAGATGGGCACAATGGCCTCTTTGTTGCCCAGCCGCATGATGGAGCCCTTGCCGAACTGCTTCTCAATCTGCGCTAGCGCCAGGTCAATTGCCCTGTTTTTTTCCGTTCTTTCGTCAGCCATTCAGCTCTCTCCTGAGTATCTCGTTGCGTCCGCGAGTGTCACATTCGCATGTTAACGGACGGCGATTATATACGCACATCATAGGCGAAGAAAAAGGGAATGTCCACACGAAAATTGCCGTGATCGCCGTCATCCGGTTCACCGAGAAGACTCTCTCGCCCGCAGGCAGGCGGAAATGAAATTGTGGCTCGAGGTTTCGATCACGTGCGATCACGGCGATGACGTGCGATTACGGCGACCCCGGGGTCCTACCATGCCCGCAGGGTCACGTTGTCCAGCCATACTGAGTAGGGATGCATGGCGAAATCGCCGTCCATTTGGAAGGCCACGTTGAGTTCCTGGGCGTTGACGGGCTTGGCCGCGTAGACGCGATTCACGTAGTTGGTGACTCCATCCACGGTGACCGAGAGAAAGTAGATGTTGGAGTTGTCGCGATAGAACTGCCAGGTCAGGTGATGCCACTGGAAGGCGGCCGGCATGGTGCAAGCGATGCCGGTGGGGCGCCAGGCATTGCCCGCCGTGTCCCACACGTCCCACTGCCCGTCGCCTTTGATGTTGCACTGCGTTCCGAAGATGAACTTCAGGGTGCCGGTGGACTGGTTGGCGTCAAACTCCAGCGCCTCGGCCAGTTGCGGCTGCGTCAGATAGAAGTCGAGGTCGTACTGAAAATGCGACGCGGCGTTGTTCGCGCCCAACTGCTTCCACCAGATGGCATCGGAGTACGGAGTATTGCCGCTGATCTGGAACTGTGCCGACTGCCCGCTGAGCGAAGGCGTGGCCACGTGCTCGCCCATGGAGTAAGTGGCCACCGGCCCGTTGGCGTTCACGCCGGCGCACACGCTGCAGTTGTCCCAGGCTGGCATGGTCTGAATGGCAGGATAGACTCCCGCATTGGCGGGAGCCGGGGAAACGGCAGGGCCTGCGGCAAGAGCCGCGGCGGAAATCGCGAACATGGCTCCGATAAAAACTACGCGGCGTAGGATTGCGGTCTTCAACATCTCTAGTGATACTCCAGAATTAAGTGATTTCGTTCGCGCGTTTTATCCGCGCGAGGTTGGAGACTATCGGCCTATCAGCTCTGCTTCAATTGATTTCGACGTGCGCGGCGAGAAACGCGAAATCGAGTAGTAGTAGCGAGTTAAGAGGGTCTTGTAATACTGCGGCAAACGCGGAGCGCCTGGAAGCACGGGGCCCCACTGAGTCAGTCTCTTGCGCGCCGCACAATAACGGAGCGCGGCGAGGACGGGATATTGCCGTGACCGCGACTTAGTTCTGTTGGGTTGCGCCGGATTTTGCCGTCACAACAGGCCACGACGTCGATTTCTCTAAGCAAAAAGCCCAAAGGCCAACCCCGCAGAGTTGGCCTTCAGTTTTTTGGGTTGAAATCCCGGGAGTTACTTCTTGGGAGCGATTGCGTCTTTAGCGGCTTTCGCCACGCGGAACTTGCATACGGTTTTAGCAGCGATCTTGATGGGTTCGCCGGTCTGAGGGTTGCGTCCCATGCGGGCTTTGCGGTTGGATTTTACCAATCGGCCCAGGCCGGGGATGACGAATACGCCGTTCTTCTTTGTTTCCTTGATTGCCGTGTCCGCCAGGTTTTCCAAAAACGACGCGGCAGTTTTGTTGTTCGTCCCGACCTTCTCCGCCAAGTGACGGACGATCTGGGTCTTGGTCATCGTTGCCATCTTTCCTCCTTAAACATGTGAGTACGCTAGGGCACTCATTTTTATATTACATGAGAGACGAGTTCATGCAAGCGTTTTCGCTAGATTTCATGCGGGTTTTTTGAGGCAGGGCTGTGGAAAACTGCATAAACAGCGGCGATGGCAGCTTCGTGGTTTCCGGCTCCGGGCCGGAACCCACCAACCACAAAGGTCACGAAGGCGCACGAAGGAACTTCTTTTCGCTAACTTCGTGTTCCTTTGTGTCCTTTGTGGTTCATTCTGGCGCTACCCTCGCCTGTAGAAACTCAGGACGGCGTCTCCCTGACGCAGTTTGCGGTTACGGTGGAGCGTCCCAAAGCTCTCGCCGGGGTCAAAGTGCTTATCGTGTTCGGCGATCACCAGGCCTTCCGGCTTCAGCACGCCGGAGCGGGAGAGGAACGTTAGAACCTGCTCATAATCCCCGGTCTGCCGATACGGCGGATCAAGAAAACAGAAATCACCGGCCGTCTGGTGAGCTTCCATCTGGCGCAGGGCCGTCATTGCCTCGCGCTCCACGATCTCGTAGCCCTGGGTGATTCCCAGAGCCGCCAGGTTTGCGCGGATGGCACGCACCGCCCGGCTGGATGATTCCACAAAGTGGACCATGCGGGCGCCGCGGCTGATCGCCTCAATCCCCACCGCGCCGCTGCCGGCAAACAAATCCAGCCATACGGAATCGGGAACCGAGCCAGCCACCACGTTGAAGAGGGTTTCCCGCAGGCGATCGGAAGTGGGACGCGTTTGGACGCCCGCAGGCGCAATAAGCCGGCGGCTGCGGTATGTTCCGGCGATCACCCGCATGAGCGCAAGCTCCCCTCCCGGACATCTAATATAAAATCAAACGCGGCGGCCTGCGCCATACTCAATGCGATCCTGGTCAATCTCCGGTGGACGACTCTTCGGCGTCGAGTTTCGTATCCACTTTGCTTTCCTTTTCCTTCTGGGTTTTGTGCTTCTGTTTCCATCCACGCGTACGGTCGACCCGGGGACCATCGCCCGGGGCGTGGCGGTCACTGCCATGGTGCTCCTCTCGGTGCTGCTGCACGAACTGGGACATGCCCTGGCAGGCGCCCGCAACCGCCTGCCCATGAAAGGCAGCATTCTCTTCCCTCTGGGCGGGGTTGGCTTGGCGGATCCGAACCCTCCCCTGGATGCCGGCGTTCCCGGCAGCCTCGCCCGGGAAATTCGCGTTGCGGCGGCCGGACCCGCGGTCAACTTGTTTCTGGCCGGCATCACCGGCCTGGTCCTGCTCCGACTGGGGCCTCCGGCGAGCTTGTGGACCTTGCCCCTGGTGAGCGTGGATGCCCTGGGCAAGAGCTTCTTCTGGATCAACTGTTTTCTTTTTGCCGTGAACCTGCTCCCGGCTTTTCCCTTGGATGGAGGCCGCGTGTTACGTGCTTGGCTGGCGCGAAGGATGGAGTACCGCCTGGCCACCCGTCGCGCCGTCAACCTGGGACACATGTTCGCCGCCGCCTTCATGCTGGGCGGTCTGGAATCGCAGTGGTCGCTGCTGATAGGCGCTTTCCTCTTTATGGCCACGCAGATGGAAGAGCGCGCCGTCATGTTTCAGTCGGTGGTGGAGACGGTGCATATGGAAGATGTTATGCTGACCCACTTCTCCACCCTGTCGCCCGCGGACACGCTGGAGGACGCTCTTCACAAGGCCGTCCACAGCCTTCAGGACGACTTTCCCGTGGTCAGCGGCAGCGATTTGGTGGGGGTGATCAACCGGCAGACCATCGTGGAGCGATTGCGCCGCGAAGGCAACGGTTACGTCCAGGGCGCCATGAGCCGGGCCTTTGAGATCGCCGAACGTACCGAATCTCTGGCTTCTGCCTTCCGCAAGCTGACTTCGCGCGGCCTGACTCTGATTCCCGTGGTGGAACAGGAGCGGCTGGTGGGCATTGTCACTCTGCAGAACCTCATGCACAGCATGGGCCTCTTCACGGAGTCGCAGCGTTTGCGCAAGCGGGCGGAAGACCAAACCTGATACCACTCACCCATGTTTTCGAGAATCCGTTAGGCTGTCATCCCGACCGTAGCGCCCCGGAAATTTGGTTCCCACAAAAAATCTGCTGCGTGGAGTGGAGGGATCCCGAGGAACCATCCGCGACTATGCTGCCCTAGGGAGTCCTCCCCATAGTTTGTCCCGCTTGCGTTGCCCTTCGTAACATGTCGGGTTGGGCAGGAGGCAGATCGAAAGCCGCATACGTCTGAAAACAACGTTCCTTGAGCGTCGGGCTGTAGCCACTGTCAATCTGGGGAAGAATGCCTTGAAGCGGCATGGCGGAGGAAATTCCGTCGGGATCCCTCCACTCCGCGCCGGAGATTTCTTGAATTTCCGCGGCGCTCCGGTCGGGATGACAGAGGAAAAAGGCATTGGAGAAAACAGCGATCCGTGACGCCGGGCTTGGCTCAGACAGCAAGTTACCAGACTCCTCAAAAACACAAGAACAAAAACTCTCGTTACAAGCCGTATTGAGCATTAGAACAGCGGTGGCAGGGTCAAAATTGGCCGGCGCCCGGGCTATTGGGAAGACCGTCTCTGACCCGCTCTCTTCCGAGCGTCGGTCCGCCGCTGTTGCTCGGCGTGCATCTCTTGTGCGCTCTGCGCGGCCGCCGGCCCATAAACAGCATGGACCCAAGAGGGGTTGGTCCATTCTGGTGCTTCTCTTGCTAACTGCTCGAATTCAGATATGGCAGCGTCCGTTTCTCGGTCGGTTTGTCGTAATCGCCAGAGGGCAAGGGTTTGGCCGGCGCGGGCCGATGCGGCCGCGGTTTCATCATCAGAAAACTTCTCAAAGCCATGAACGGCATCTGCCGGCGCATTTTGCTCCAGCTTCACCCAGCCCAGCGTGACCTGCAAGCCCGGATCACCGGGACGTTGCGCCAGGAAGAGCTGTAAGGCTTTGTTCGCGGTATCGTATTTGCCGGCTCGGTAATACCACCAGCCCAGGCGGGCGCCATGCTCCGGCGCGAACGAGATCGGGCCCGCGCTGAGCGAGCGCGCCAGGGAGTCGTCTCCGGCCATGATCAGCAAGCCCGCTTCTTCCAACTTGATCTGAGCGGCGACGTCGTCGCTCAAGCCGCGGGCGGGCCGCAAGGCAGCCTGAAACTCGCGGGCAGCGTCAGCGTGCTGAGGCAGCGAGCCGAGAGCATCGGCGTAGGCGATGACCAAGGACGGCGTCAGCGTTACGTCGTCGGCGTGAACGTCTGCTTCAATGAGCTTGCGATAAGCGTCGGCGGCGGCGCGGAAGTCGGCCAATGCGAATTCAGTCCGCGCATATTGCGACTGGACGTCCGGTTGCATTGCTGGTTCCAGGCGCAAGGAGCAAGAAGCGAAGCGAGCGGCCCGCTCGTAGTTGCGCGCATCGAACGCCTGACGGCTAGCGCTGTTGATGTATTGCAGGAGTTGCGAAGCCACGTTCGGGTAGAGCTTCTGCAGCTTATGTCCAATCTCCAGCGCGGCGTCCACATCCGCCAGCTCCAGTTTCGCCTCCGCCAGCAGCTTCAACGAACTGGGATTATTGGGCTGCAAATCCAGGGAGAAAGCTGCGAACTGGGCGGCCTCCGCAAAGTGCCTGGCGGTCATGGCCGCGTTGCCCTGGGCGTCGGCAAAGGCCCGCACCGCATCAGCTTCGGCCTGATGGCTCGCCAGCAGCTCTCTGTACGCCGCAGCGGCTTTCGTGAAGTCATGTGTCGCGCAAAGTGCTTTGGCCAGCGCCACCAGAGCGAGAGGATGTCCGGGATGCAGGGCTAAAGCCGTGTTCGCGGCCTCGATCGCCTTGTCATACTTGGCGGAAGCCACCAACTCTTCCGCCTGATGGGCCAGGAAGATATATCGGACGTCGAGCGGCTTTTCCGGGACGAGCGTCCATCTCTCTTGCGCGATCAGTGCCTGGATTTGCGCGACCCGGTCCGCAGACGGCGGATGCGATGCGAAATAGCCGGTCAAGATATCAACTGCAGCGCCGGCCATCTCTTCCTCGGGCGTTGCAGCCTTCTTCTTGCCGCGCATTGCCTCTTCCATCTTCTGGAACCGCGCAAAAATCTGGATCGCTCCCTGGGGTGAATATCCGGATGCGACCGCCAGGCTTGTGCCCTCGCGATCGGCTTCAAGTTCCTGGTCCTTGCTGTATCCAACCTGAAAGACTTGAAGGGGGATATAGACGATGGATCCCAAAGGAGGAACGTGCCGCAAGGCTGCTTCGAGCTGGTACCGCTCCACGCAGTGGTAGTGGTCAATGTGTTCGATCTCATGTCCCAACACCGCGGCCAGCTCGTCCTCATTCTCCATGAGCGACAGCAAGCCTGCGCCCATGTACACATGACCGCCAGGAAGGGCGAAGGCGTTCACGAAATGAAGTTCGGGAAGGTAGTGGAAAGTGTAGGGAAGTTTGCGATGAGCATGGGCGGCCACGCGGCTGCCCACCGTCCGCAGATAGGCCTCTACGACTTTGCCTTCCTCATCCTGTTTTGACTCCCCAATCTCCTCGACAATCCGGTTGCCGATCTTGATCTCGTCCGCGTCGGAGATCCGGGTGTATTTCATGGGAAGGCGTGTGAGCTCGCGCTCGGTATCGGCGACGAGAAAGTGCAGGGCCGTGGCCGCCACCGGCGCCTCGACCTTGCGTGCCTGGCTGGTAATCAGCCCTGCGACCAGCAACGCAAGAACCACGGCAAAGCTGAAGCACCGCTTCACAGGAATTGCCTCACTTTCTCGCGGTACCGGGTGTAGAGGATGGAAACGCCCATGATCATCGCCCCCACCACGATGAATGTAATGAACTCTTCTGCGCCGCTCATACGCCTGACATCGAAGATAAAGATCTTCCCTACCAACAGCAGCAGCAGGCCCATGGCAGAGAGCCGGTAGCTGCGTTCGCCGATCCGCAGCGCCGCCAGGAACACGACCACCGCTTCGAGCCCCCACGCCAGCGTCAACCAACCGCTCGCCACCTCTACCCCCAGGAACGCCGTGAGCAAAGCCAGGGGCACAAAGAACAGCACCTGTTCGGGATGAGCGTCGAGCATGCGGCCGGCCTGCACCAGCCAGTTGGCCTTGTCTTCGTCTCGCGCCGGTTGACGCCGCAACTTGAAGGCAAAGACCAGCCCGGCAAAGAGAAGTCCCACGGCGGAGGTTGTGCTCAGGCTCGAGAGGAATCGAGAAGGCGATGTGAAGTAACTGCGCTCATATAGGTTGTGCAGGACGCCGCGGAAAAGAACACCCAGGCTCAAGAGCAAAGCCTGGTGCGCGAACACTCGTTTGCCTGTCCACCAAGCCAGGGCCATGGCGGCGAAGACAACGGCGGCCCATGCCGTGGCCACCCAATCCAGCGGCGCCTCAAAGCGCAGCATCAGCACTACGGTGGTGGTCCCCATCCAGGCAAACAACGTGGCCGACTTGACCTTCCTCTCGAGCGGCGAAAGACGGGCCGCCTGCTCGTCCAATCGCTGATACGCGTAGAAGAACAATGCAGCCAAAGGAACAATCGTATAGAGCCGTGGACTCAGGCGGCCCGCCGAAGATGCGTTCAGGTTCACGAAGAGCAGGCGCAGGAACGTGCAGGCCCCAGCCACGTAAGCTTGCAAGCGCAGGTTGACGCTGCCGCGCCATATTCCGGCTTCCAGCATGATGAGGGCAAAAGCGCCCCAGCCCAACGCCACGCTGGCGCTCGATAGCTCATACCACATCAGCAGCGTGAACATGATGGAGGCCACCCAGGTGAGGGACGGTTCCAGCCAGCGAAGTACGGAACCCTCGGCGCGGCGATGCCAATGGGCGGCCAGATAGCAAAGCGCCACCACCGCGACCGTCGTGATCAACCGGGCGGACCACAGGCGCCCGCCCACGTGGTACGAACTCGAGCTGGGCAGGTTCACCGCCAGGACGCGGATGAAGGTAAATGCCGCCAGCACCATGGACTGTATTCGCAGCGGCTGCAGATTCCAGCGATACGCCACCCAGGCCAGGGCACAGGCCAGGCCCATCCAGGAGACTGCCGTTCCCAGGTCGGGAAACGCCAACCATCCGGCAGCCAGAGCGAGCACTGCGGCGAAGTAAGAGAGATCACGCGTAGCAGCTTGCTCGATCGCGTGCGTGAACTGCTCAGACCATCTCCGCGGGGCCCAATGAACGTTGATATAGAGCACCAGCGCGGCCAGAGCGCAGACAGCCGCCGGCGGGAACTCGCCCTTGAAATCGGCGCCGTCCATGCGCCTGCCAAAAATCTCAGCCACTTCCATGATGATCAGTCGCCCCGCCAATGGAACAAAGGCAAACAATCCCACGCGGCGGAATACTTGCTCCCTAGTGAGTATGCCCACCAGGAAGAAGGCCTCGGCCATCGCCAGCCACAGCAGAGCAACGCCCTTCGCTTCCAGGCCAACGTTGAAGGGGATGGCGGTAAACAGCAAACACGCGCCGATCACAGTAAGGACGATGTGAGGCGTGGAGCGGCGGCGGGCCTGCGGCAGTTGTCCCAGGCCAAGTTCGAGCGCGCCCAGAACCAGTAGCGCCCAGAAGGCATATTCGGGATGGACTGACTGGTATTTCAGGACCGCGAGCAGTGATGCGGTATTGAGCAAAGCCGCCAGAGCCGAGATGCGCTCGTGGCCGTCACCGCGGCGAATCAGGTACGATGCGCGATACACCGCCCAGTAGGTAACTAAGATTGCGGCGCTGGGCAGGAACCCCGCGAATGCGTGGTGATGTTTCCCCATCGGCTGGATGATGTGAATCAGCCAGACGAAATGATTGAGATACGTGGCTACGATCGCGCATATCTCTAACACGAACCACTGCCTGCGCAACGCCACCCACGCCACTCCAACGGATAGGACGATTGCCGCCGTGAGGCTGGAGACGTCCGCGGGAAGGACTTCGCGGCTGGGAAAGACAGTGGCAAAAATCCCGCTAAACGCGGAAAGGAACGCGAGGCCAGTGGCAACCTGAGAGTTGTAGCGCAGCGTGTGTGTGACCATGCCCGCGGCTACCACGAACATCAGCGCCATATCTGCGGTTTGTGACGTGATCACCCGCGCCGCGATTACGTGGTTCATGGCAAAGGCGGTGAAGAAGATGATCGCCCATCCGGCGGCCACGCCGGCGCGGGCCACGATACGGTAGCGCTCTTTGCGTTCGAACAATATGCCGATGCCGAGCAGAGTGGCGCCCACCGACCATCCCAGGGCGACTCTGCCAACAGCATGAATGTTGCCCCATACCCAGTTGAACCCGAAGGCAACGCCTAGCACCAGAATCAGGGCGCCGATCTTGGCAAACAAGTTCGTGCCCAGCAACTCTTCAAACTTCAGCAAGGCACGCAGGCGCTGGAAGAGGCTTAGCCCCGACGGACGCGCAGTTTCTACCTGGCCAAAAGCGAGGTTCGCCGCGGCCTGGCCGATCGGCGGTGGAGGAGGAGGCGGTGGTGGCGGCGATGACAGCTCAGGCTCGGCTAGCGTGAATCCGCCGACGCTGGCTGCGGCCGCGGCGGCGGCAGAAGCTGGGGCCGCTGCCGTAGTCGCAGCCGATAGCCGCGCTTGCGGCGGCGCCTCACGGAGTTCTTTGAGTTCAGCTTCGAGTCTGGCTGTACGTTCCTGCAATTCCTGGCTTCGCGTCGCAGCCTCGGCGGAGGTCTCTTCGATCCGGCGAAACAGTTTGCGGCGCCAGCGCCATGCACTCCACCATATGAACAGGAAAAAAACCGCAGACAGGAATGCGTCAAATTCTTTGGGTGGTTCCAGCTCCGCGACCGCCCAGAAGACGAGGATCGTCACCACCGTGAACACGATGAGGGACGCCATTCCCGGCTTCACTTTGGGCTTCATCCGCTTGGGTTGCGGAATTGTACTATGAAGAGCAGTTTGGCAATTAGCAAATAGCAATTAGCAACATGGCACAGCTAAAGCAGAGCCCTGATTTCTTCATAAGGGCGCGCTGCCGTTTGGTCCGGCTTTAGCTGTGCTAATTGCTGACTGCTATTTGCTGAGTGCTGTTCTACGCCGTCACCTTGGTCGCGGCTTTCCCGGCCTCGACGCCCTTGTGCATCGCGGCGACGATGGCGGGTTCCTCCTGGAGCAGCTTGTCGGAGGCGATGGCGTAGTCCCCCTGCAGCCGGATCAGGTCCTGGGTGGCAAGCTGTTGCGCCATCTCCAGCATCTTTTCCCGGGAGAAGTTTAGGTACTGGCAATCATAGGGATGGGTGATTTCAACCGGAGCTCCCTCGCCCAGCTTGGCGCTCAGCCAGAAGACGCGCCGCTTGATCAGCTCGCGTACGTCCGGCTCGGCCTGCGTGGGGAACTGGATTTTCTTGGTAGCAAAACTGTAGAAGCGGCTGGTCACATGCACCGGTTGCAGCTTGCCCGACTTCAGCAGCGCCACTTGGCCGTTGTCGATGGTCTTGCGGATGGAATTGACCACCAGACCTTCGGCATGTTCTTCGGCGAGTGAGCCCAGCGCGTCTTTCATGGTTTGGGTGAGTCCTACAGCAACCTCAGCGTGCAAGCCTTCGTCGCTTCCGAGCAGGTCGACGCGGCCGTGCAGCACCAGCCAGTCCGCACCGGAGGTGGACGCATGGAACGGCCACTTCAATTCGCTCACGTGGAGGGGCAGGCCGGACAGGGTGACGAAATGTAAGGGTCGCTTGGGCATGGCTCAGCCTGGAACTCTAACAGTAGATTCTAATATGAAGTTGAGATGTTGCTCAGCAGTGGGCCCGGACGAAGGGGTCGGCGAGCCCGGATGAGGGTTTTCTCCGTGCCTCTGCGGTGAAGCTGGATTTCCGCGCTTACATCAAAAACTCTGCAGTCTTGCGGGTGATGGGATGCCGCATCTCCTCGAGATCGTTCTTCACCTGGTTCAGGCCGTACACCAGCAGTTCGAAGTCCCGGGCCATGCAGCGGAACAAAGGCGCCACCTTGGCGTACTCGAAGAACTCGAACTTGGAGACGATGTAATAGCTTTCCTTGCCGGCTCTCACAAAATCCACCAGGTTGTCCATGCGGCTGCGGCGCAGGCGGCTCCAATTGATGCTCTCCGGAAACATGCCGGTAAAAAACAGCGAGTAGTCGCCAATATGCTTGCGGACCTGGCGTTCGCGGTCGAACGACGGCGCCGGTCCGTACACCGGATCGGATTCCAGCAGCATCTCGCCCACGTCGTGCATGGGCCGGCCGGCAGAGCTCTTGATCTTGAAGAGATTCTCGGCCTCGCAGAACTCGGTGAGCATCGTGGCTACGTAGCCTTGGACTTCGGAGCTGGAAACTCCAACGTAGTCGTAATTCCGTCCCACGATCTCAGTGAAGAGTTGATGCAGCGGATTCGATTCGGAAACCATAAGTCACCTGTGTCCCGTTCCGTTCCTGCCGTTGCCACGCTGCGTGCTCGGTGCGATCATCCAGCATTCGCGGAAGCACTCTGTTAATTTGAACGGTAGTATGGCTATGAGAGTTTCGCGGATCAAGTAATTTTGTGGGCACTACCCTCATTTTGGCAGCACCAAAGGGAGACTGCTAAAGAGTTAGTAGGAGACCTTAGAGCACAGGACCATGAACGAGTGGGTTCGCGTTTCCTTACCACGATACCCATCCCGAACCCCGCGACCCCGAGCTAGCGAAGGGGCGCGGGTGAGGGATCTGCTCCGCCGCCGCTACGCGTGAGCCAAGAGCGTAGGCTGTTTTGAATTTCTAGGGCTTTCGATTCTCGGCAAGCTCTAATGCTTTCGAGAGAGCCTTGAGTACTTTCTGACGTTTGGGCTCTTCGAGCAGGTACATAGGTAGGCGCTCAAACCAGCGTTCTACGTCCCATCCCCGCAGCGCTCTCCAATTGTCGCTGAGGTCTGCCGCCAGGGTCTTGGCCGCGATTCGGCTGCTGGGGCGCGTCTTTTGCCGATAATACGCAATACACTCTCGCAATCGCTCAATGGTCGCAAACCTGAACGTGAAGGACGCAACCCGAACCACACTGACATGACGCGGAGCTAGAGTTGCCTTGCCATCGTATCTTTTGATCGGTTCTTTCGAGATTCGCGCCATCTCGCTTCCCTTAGCAGCAGCCGTCTCATCCTCCTAACTGCTTCTTCACCGTCTCGCTCACGGTCTTGCCTTCCACGCGAGCGCCTGAGGCCTGGAGTTTGGCCATGACGTTTTTCATCACCGTGCCCATGTCTTTGATCGTCGGCGAACCCATCTCGGCGATCACGGCCTTGACCGCGGCGGCGATCTCTTCGTCACCCATGGCCTTGGGCAGGTAGGCCTCGATCAGCTTGATCTCCGCAGCCTCCTTGTCGGCCAGTTCCTGGCGGCCGCCCTTCTGAAATTGCTCGATGGAGTCGCGACGCTGCTTGATCAATGTGGCCAGAATCTGCTGAGCTTCTTTTTCGTCGAGCGGCGCCCGTTTATCGATTTCTTTGTTCTTGAGCGCCGCCTTGACCATGCGCAAGGTAGAGAGCCGGAGCTCTTGGCGGCCGCGCATGGCTTCCACCATGTCTTTTTGGATTTGTTCGCTGATGCCCATGTCTTCGCGCCTCGCTGCGATGCAGAAAGAAAGATTATAAACAAGCGCTGCCTGGAGGTCTGACCGGCAGAGCCTATTCCCCGGAGCAACCCGTGGGCGATACAATGGAATTTCAGCTTAACGGTTTACTGCGGCCGATGCTCAACGGGGGTTCAACCATGCTGGGGTCCAAGACGCTGGGGTTTCTGAATCGAACCATCCAACCACAAGCCTGGCGCTGTTGACGCACACTCCAATGCACTAAGCTTGTTCTGCTGATTTCAAAAATCAAACCAGGTTTTTCCCAACAGCAACCTCAACCGACAGGAATAATCACACGATGATTCGCAAAGGCCGCCTTTTTACTCCCGGACCAACGCAGCTTCTGCCCGCAGCGCAACTAGCCATGGCCGCCGCCAGCATGCACCATCGCACGGCGGAGTTTCGCGCCCTCTACTCCCGCGTGCTGGCCGACCTGAAAACGTTCGTCGGAACAAAGAACGATGTTGTCATGTTTACCGCCTCGGGGACCGGCGCCATGGAAGCCGCGGTGGCCAACCTGACCTCGCCCGGCGACAAGGTGCTGGTGGTCACGGCCGGCAAGTTCGGCGAGCGTTGGGAAGGCCTGGCCAAGACTTACGGCTGCCAGGTGGAGAGCATCCGCGCTCCCTACGGCGAAACGGTTACGCCGGCGCAAGTCCGGGAGAAGCTCACCCCCGAACACAAAGTCCTTTATATGCAGGCCACGGAGAGCTCCACCGGCGTGCGCCATGATGTGGAAGGAATCGCGCGGGTGTTGCGCGGCTCAGACACGTTGCTGGTGGCCGACGCCATCACCGGCCTGGGCACCACGCACTTCGACGTGGACGGCTGGGGCCTCGACGTGATCATCGGCGGCTCGCAAAAGGCGGTCATGATTCCGCCCGGCCTGGCTTACTGTGCGGTCAGTGAGCGAGCCTGGAAGCGCATGGAGAGCGCAACAAATCCGCGCTACTACTTCGACCTGCGCAAAGAACGCAAGAACGGCGCCAAAGGTGAATCTTCGTACACGCCATCCACGGCGCTGGTGGCCGCGTTGGCAACGGCCTTGGATTACGTGCGCGAACAGGGCGGCGGCGATCTGGCTGCCGGCCGCGAACTGCTGATCGCGAACGCCGAGACCGCTGCAGCCATGACCCGCGCGGCGGCCCGGGCGCTGGGACTGAAGCTGTTCTCGGCAAGTTCGCCCGGTGCGGCCCTCACGGCGATTGCCCCGCCGCCGGGCATGGACTCCGGCGCGGTGGTGAAGGGCTTCCGCAACCGCTTTGGCGCGGTGATCGCCGACGGCCAGGGCGAGATGAAGGGGCAGCTCTTCCGCATCGCCCACCTCGGTTACTACGATTATCTCGACACCATAGCCGCCATCGGCGCCTTGGAGCACGTGCTGGCCGGGCTGGGGCTTCGCATCGAACTCGGCGCCGGGCTGAGCGCCGCGCAGCAGGTTTACGCTGAGACGGAACAGCCGGTAGCCGCGTCCCGCTGAAAGGTAAGTATGAAGATCGTCGTCGCTGAAAAAGTCGCCGCCAGCGCCCTCCAACTCCTGAAGGACGAACCGGGCTGGACGGTGATCACGCCTGAACAGATCAAAGACGGCCTGCCTGGCGAGCTACGTGACGCTGACGCCCTGATCGTCCGCTCCGCCGTACTGGTCAACGCCGACATGCTGCTACATGCCGCGAAGCTTCGCGTGATTGGCCGCGCCGGCGTAGGCGTGGACAACATTGATCTCGAAGCCGCTACCAAGGCCGGCATCGCCGTGATGAATACCCCCGGCGCCAACGCCGTAGCCGTAGCCGAACATACTCTGGCGCTGATGCTGGCCCTGGCCCGGCACATCTCCCAAGCCGACTCCACCACCCGCGCCGGCAAGTGGGAAAAGAAATCTCTGCAAGGCACGGAGCTGCGCGGCAAGACGCTGGGCATCATCGGCCTGGGACGCATCGGCATCGAAGTCGCTCGACGCGCCCGCGCCTTTGAAATGAAGCTGATCGCCCATGACCCCTTTGTGGCGGCGCCGGTTGCGAGGGAGCTGGGAATTCAGCTCGCCGAGCTCGATCAGGTATATGCCGCGGCGGATTACGTCACGCTCCACGTGGGGCTTACGCCGCAGACCGCTGGCATGATCAACGCGGCATCGTTGCAGAAGATGAAGAAGGG
>CAZFRV010000143.1:0-3301 GCA_964521445.1 uncultured Acidobacteriaceae bacterium | reverse complement strand
CCGCTTGCTTGAGCAACTCGCCCAAATGCCGGACTTCGCTGTACGGACTGCCCAACAGCCGCGCGATCTGCGTTTCCAAGGTGCGCGCATTTACGATCTGCCCCAGCGACGTGTTGGTGGCCAGCGGCAGCAGGTAACGCGAGTTGTCAAAGGCCCGCGCGCGCAGCGTGCGCGTGTAGGCGTCTTCCGGCATGTCCACCGGCTGGGCGACGCGCGACTTGTAATAGCCCAGCATCTCCTGGGTGAAGGCGTCATATTCGGCGAAGAGAAAATCCACAGTGGCGCGGTAGCTCTGTTCGGAAGCCTGGTCGCCGCCAAAGTCGGGGACGAAGTATCCGCTCTTCTTGAAATTCTGGTAGCGCGTGGAGCGCTCCTGGCCGTCCCAGCGCTGCTCGTCCACCAGCACAATGGCCGCCAGGATGGATAGCTTCTCCACCGCCATGGCGATGTGCGCCAGGTCAGCAATCGAACGGTGGCCGTACTGGAAATAAAACGTGTTCAGGAACTGCTCGGCCTTCTGGTCGCTGATCTCCTTGAGCGACTCCTTCATGGAGAGCGCCGAGCGCGAATACTTGGCCATGGCGTAGGCCTGAACCTCGGGGTCAACGCCATGTACGGCGAAGACATTGACTTGAGGTTCCGGATTGGCGCCGTTCTTTTCCTGCGTCGTGGTCTTGGTGATCGGGTCAGACATGACGGTCAAAACGTGATTCTATTCCATTCTCGGCTTGCGGCAGAAATGGCTGACGTTCCGACTACCGCCGGCGCATGATGAAGTCAGGCAGGCTTCCAGGTAGAATCGCCGCATCTCCATGCATCGTCTGCTTCGCCAAACCGACCACCGTCCCATCGCCATGCCGGGCGGGCCGTGGATCATGAAACAAACCTGGCATGACCTGCTGTTCATGCACTGGGCCATAGCGCCGGAGAAAATCCGGCCGCTGGTCCCGCCCGTGCTGGACTTGGACTTATATTCCGGCCAGGCTTACGTGGCAGTGGCTCCGTTTTGGATGAGCGGCATACGCTCGCGCTTCCTACCGCCCATGCCGGGGTTGAGCAGCTTTCCCGAACTCAACGTCAGGACCTACGTGCGCTACCAGGGCGACGTGCCGGGAGTCTTCTTTTTCAGCCTGGATGCCGGGAACCCGACGGCGGTACGCGCGGCGAGGTCTTTCTACGGTCTGCCGTACTTCCATGCTGAAATGTCGGTCAAGTCGCTGGGTGAGAACTACGAATACTCGAGTCGGCGGCTTCAAGGCTCTCGTCCGGCGGAATTTCACGGCCGCTACCGGCCGGTTTCCCAGCCACGCATGCGGGAAAAAGGATCGCTAGAGCACTTTCTGACCGAGCGCTATTGCCTGTACGCTGTCGGCGGCGAGCAGGTTTCCCGCGCCTACATTCATCACCTGCCCTGGCCGCTGCAGGATGCTGAGACCGAGATCGAACGCAACACCATGGCCGCGGCTTCCGGGATCGAGCTGCCGGCCACCAAGCCCCTCCTGCATTTTTCCCGCGAGATCGAGGTTCTGATATGGTGGCCCGAACGAGCTTGAAAAATATGAGTGTGCTTCTTTCATCTTTGCTTCTTTTCGCCAGCGCAGCTGGCGGGCAATGGGAAACAATCCATGTGCCTACCACGGCCAGCTTCCGGGGCCTGAGCATCGTTAGCCCGGACGTGGTTTGGGCCAGCGGAACGGAAGGCACCGTGATTCGCACCGTCGACGGCGGGAAGAACTGGTTGGTAATCAGTGTCCCCGGCGCCGAGAAGCTCGACTTCCGCGGCATCCGCGCCTTTGACGGCGAGAACGCGGTCATCATCAGCTCCGGCCCGGCGGAAAAAGGCCAAGCCCGGATTTACCGCACGACCGACGGCGGCACCACGTGGAAGCAGGTCTTCGAAGAAAAGCGTGCAGGAATCTTCTTTGACGCCATAGCCTTCTGGGATCGCAAACATGGCATCGTTCTCAGCGATCCTGTTGACGGCCGCTTTGCGCTATTCACCACCGACGACCGCGGGACGACCTGGCAGCAGATTCCTCCCTCTGCGCTCCCTCCGGCTCTGCCCAACGAAGGCGCGTTCGCCGCCAGCAACTCCTGTTTGGCTGTGCAAGGCGAAAAGAATGTCTGGTTTGCAACCGGCGGCGCGAGTGTGGCAAGAGTGTTTCGCTCGCAAGACCGCGGACGAACCTGGTCAGTGGCCGAAACACCCATGCATCCCGCGAACGCCTCTTCGGGGATTTTCTCGTTGGCGTTCCAGGACGCGAGTTTCGGAGTTGCGGTCGGAGGAGACTACGTGCGTCCTGAGCACTCCGAATTGCCTAACCTGCTCATTACCTCTGATGGCGGACAGACTTGGCAGTCCGGCCAGCCCACCAACCCTGCTGGGCTCTATCTTTCGTCGGTTACGATTCCTTCCGTGCATGGGAAGGGCGCCGCTCAGCCGGTTCTCGCCGCGGGAATCACAGGGCTGTACCACGCGTCTGTCCAAGGGGGCGATAGTTGGAGAAAAGAGAGCGATGAGAACTTGAATACGGTCGTTTGCAACACGCGCGGAACCTGGGCGGTGGGACCCAAAGGAACGGTTTTGATGGAGTTGGGGCGTTAAGGAGCAGCCGAAATGTCCAGAGCTGAGAAATCGCTAAACATGCTGTTTGCATTCGCCGTCTTGATCAGCAGTAAATCCGTCGCCCAAATCGGCCCCGTCAGCTTTGCTCCCAGTGGTAGGACCATAGCGTTTTCCTACTCCAAAGAGGGCTCTTGCTTCATCTACAAGGCTGACCTGACGAGCGGCGCTGCAACCCGCCTAACATCGGCCAAAGCGGGTTGCGAATCGGACCCTGCGTTTTCTAAAGACGGCAAGATGATCGCCTTTTCTTTTTCTTCGCAGGGAAACCCGCATTCGAACCTGTATCTCATCAATGCCGACGGAACCAATCCCAACCTGCTTCTTGAGACGGATGCGGATGATATCCAGCCGGTATTCGCACCCGATGGTCGGAGACTCTATTTCATGCGGTCGCTGTTTTTTGGTCATTACTCGCCCATTGTGCGGCCCAGGCGTCACGACCTCGATCTCTTCGTAATTGATCTAAACAGCAAAAAGGTTGAGCCCATCACCTCAGGCAAATTTTATGAAGTCGCAGCTCCGTCCCCGTCTCCCGACAGCAAACATATCTTGTTTAGAGCGCCAGGGTCCCGCATGGGCGAGAGCGAGTTCAGGGTGTACACAGTTACCGACGGACGGAAGCCCGAGCTGTCGTTACAGCCTCACGTCCCCGGCGAGCCTCGTTCAGGTCCGATT
>CAZFRV010000142.1:0-7270 GCA_964521445.1 uncultured Acidobacteriaceae bacterium | reverse complement strand
TTGGCCAACGTATTCTTACTTCAGCCCCTGGTGGGGTTGGTATCCTCCGCCCGGCTACGTTTACCCCTATTCCTACTAAAAACGATGTGCTGGCTTCGACAGCGGGCGGGCGATTAAGCGGCAGCCGTGCCGCTCTTATTCCTTTGGGCCCGCCGTATCCACGGCGGCCGGCATGGGTTCCTTCGAAAAGTGTGCCGCCTGGGGACGATATCCGCTGCGCGTGCGCACGTGATATTTCTTTGCCGCTTCGCCCACCAGCTTGACCTTGATGGTGCGCCATCCCCGGTTCGGATTTGGCTGCGGATAATAGCTGAGACCATAGAGATGGCCCACATCGTTGCGAATCGCGTCGAACGCTTTGCGTTCGTCCCGCCAATTCTTGGCGAAGTAGGCTTGGCCGCCGGTGGCCGCGCTCATCTGCCGGAACACACCGATGGAAACCGGGTCCAGTGATGCCTGCTGGGTGCTCACCACGTAGATGGGAATACCTTCCGACTGTGCCAGTTCGCCGATATCTTCCGGCGTGACCATGCTGGATTCGTCAGGGCCGTTCGAGAAGATCACCAGCACTTTCCTGCCGGGAAACTGGCCTGCGTCCCGGAGTGTCAAAAGCAGGGCGTTATAAAGAGCGGGCTGATCGCCGGCCACGGTGGAACGCACGCCGCGCAACACCTGATCGCGGTCGGCGGTGAGCACGGCTCCGCGATAGAGATTGCGGCTGTAGGCATAGAAGGCCACGCGCTCCGGGCTGTCGAGTGATCTCACAAAGTCGGCAATGGCATCCTGGGCCAAGGCGAACCCGCGATACATGTAGTTGCTGGTATCAAACAGCACGAAAACGTTGGCCCCGGACAGGGGCGAGTTCTGCAAAGGCCTGGAATCTGCCGAAACGTTAGCCGAGCCGTTGTCTTCGCTGGCAGGCTCAACCGTTGTTTGTGGCCCGTTGCCTTCGCCAAAGGAAGCGATCTTCTGGGGAATGTTGTCTTCGGAAATCGCGAAGTCGGAAGGACGGAGGCCAGTCACATAGTGGCCCTTAGCATCGGTCACGGCCACATTCAACAGCACCAGGTTGACTTCCACGCGCAAAACAGTCTTTCCCCGACCGGCGTCCTGGGACTCAACCTCGGGCACGGCACGCTTTGCAACGGCGCGTGGCGACGGCAGCGGGCCGGAAAGGATGCCCACGAGAACCAGCAATGGCAATGCGAATCGACTAGTCATGGTTTCAATCCTGTCAGCAATCTACTGCAAGGAAACGGCGCCGCTTTTCGGCAGCGGTACAATCTTGCCCTGGCGAAACTCCTCGCCGGTTTCCCGCATGGCGCGCGAGACCGCCGACCAGTCTTCCAGGTTGGTGGCGAAGAGCTTCTCCACCATGCGATGCGTGAGTTCGGGTACCAGGCGATTCAGCATCACCGGCGGATAGCCGATTTCGTCGGCCAGCCGCGCCCAGTACAGGTTGTTGGAATCCCAGCATTCAGCCATCAATCGGCTGGAGTAAATCTGGAACGTGGGAAACGGTTTGATGCTCAACAGTTCTCGGGCATAGGTATGCCCCAGCGCCGGGTGAGGAACTCCAAAATGCTTCGAGAGCCGCTCCCAACTGGTCTCCGCCGGATAGCGGCGCACAACGCTGTCCAACTCCTGGCCGGCGGCGTTCCATTTGCCGCTCTCCTGGGGAAATCGGCGCCGGAACTCGGCGGCAAGGTAAAAGGTTTCTCCCGGCAGCACCTCGGCAAGCGCTTCCGCGCGGTGACCGGAGCGGAGGGCAGCTTCAATGCGTCCCAAGCTTTGCGGCGGCATGCGATCGGAAAGTATCTCCATCACCATGCCCCGCAGTGCTGCATCCTCGGCTGCGCCGCCCAGCAGTTCCTCTCCGGTGCGTTGGTACAGCGTGACGGCGTGCAATTCGGGCTGGGTTACCTCCCAGAAGCGAGGCAACACGGCGCTGGTCAGCAGGCTGGGCACAAAATCTTCCCAGATGAGCGATTGCACGTTTTCCGGAACGATGAAATTCTCTTCTACTTCCGCCAGGGCATAGGGCAGTCCGGAGAGGGAGCCGGCCAGATGACCGCCACCGCTTGAACCGGCCAGGTTCACCAGGCGCGGCGTGATCCATGGCTGGTCCGCTCCCGTGCCCATGCCTTCGGAATAATCATGGGAGCGGACGAAAACCGCGTTGTTGTAAAGCATCTGCGCGCCCGGCGGATCATAGTACGTGTAATTCAACCCGACCAGTGTGTCTCTCAGGAAAGGGGCCAGCCGTCCGCGGGCTTCCGCTCGCTCTTTCGCAGATCCCGAGCGGATGATCTTTTGCAAATCGGTCCGCGTCTGCAACGTGGTGTGGCGGACGTCAGAAAACTCGTGGCCGGATTGAATCTCTTCCAGGCTGCGGCTGAAAATCGGCCGCGGCAGTTCGAAGTCGCGAAGCTGGGCCGCCAGCGGGACCAGGCTCTCCGGGGTTCCGTTGCCTTGTGCCAACTGCTCCAGACCGGTTGCCAACGCGAAGAGTGTATCGAGCGAAACCAGGCGCTGAGCATCCATCACCGACCTCATCTTTCGCGCGAGGTCCTCTCTTGACTGTTGTGCTTCCGGATTGACCAGGTTTGGGCCGGACAGCAAGTCAATGACTTCATCTTGCGACAAATCGTTTCTGCCGGCAGCGGCCGACAGTAACTCTCCAAACGAAGCCCGGCCGGCATCGAACAAGGCCGCGGACGAGTGGGCGTCGACGAAAGGAGCGATCACGCGCTGCCAGGAGTCGTTCAGGCCGGCGCCGGAGATCTGCCCCTGGCGCGCCAGAATCTGCCAGAGTCCAAGGTTGGACTGGAAAATGCCGATGGCGTTGGCGCGCAGCACCGGGGAAGCGATGCCATCGAGAACATTGGCCGTCTTCAAGAAAGCCGTGATGGATTCGTTGCTCAAGCCGGGAAACTCGGCGAAGACGGAATACTGATCGCCCAGCCGCCAGAACCGATCCGCGAGCAGGGTGACGGTGGCGGGAGTCAACCGCTCCTGGGGTGATCGATGGCGGTCGATTTCGCTCAAGGTGAGATAAACCTCCAGCGGGGCCCCTCTCTTCACGTCGTGGGAGAGCGCAAACATCCCTTCCAGCAGGTCCTCGGGACGCTGCCAGTTTTCGGAGCGCGAAGCCCATTCCCGGTCGCGCGGCGTATCACGATTACGGTGGACAATATCCTTCCACGCATCCAGATTGCCCGGGACGGCGGGCTCGCTGGAGTCCAGTTGCAACCGGGCAATCAACAGCCAGAATCCCGGGTCCGAACGCACGATGGCCCTGGCCGGACCGCGGGCAACATCCTTCCCGCGAAGCGCCGAGTAGAAGCGCCGTAATCGCCGCGGCTCGGTGAAGTACGCCTGCTGCGCAGGGCTCGAGTGGAAGAGCGCGTCAAAGTATGCGGCCAGCCATCCCGCATCTTGCGTTGACAGCCGGGCTACGAATTCGCCGGGCGATCGAGGGTCGGCTCCTACCAGGTCCTTCCAAGCCTGCTCCGCGGATGTTCCTCCGGGCACAAGCACCGTGCCCGAGCGGATACAGATATCACTGCCATAGAAGTCCAGCACCTTGGCGGAGCGGACCAATTTCGGCAGTCCCACGGACTGGCGCAAGGCAAACGCGGTTTCGCTGTCCATTCCGGACAGCGCTGCATAGAGTCGGGCCAAGGCGGGACTGTGTAACAGGATGTCCACCAGGTCAGTCTTGGAGGTCCCTGACTTGCCGCCTTCACTAAAGGTCGCCCAGTCTTTCAGAGCGAACAGCACCGGCACACGGGAGGAAGGATAAGGAAGAGCAAACGCCTTGCCCGCGCGGAGTGCCTCTTCAAGGGCCGCCAGAGGAAATCCGGAATCTCCGGACAGAAATGCCTTCCCGGAATCGGCGACATGCAGAGCCGTTTCCGGACCGCAGGCTGGCTGGAGCTGGTAGCCAAGGATCGCCAGCAGAGGCCCGGCCTCGGTGCAACTGGAAACGTGAATGACGCCTTCCGGACCTGCCAACGCCACCAACTCCCTGGCTTGTTGCACGTAGCGTCGCAATAGGAGGAGATACTCAGTCGGCCGGCCCACGGTATAGCCGCGCACATTCATCTCGTGGGCCAGAAATGGCAAGACTTCCTCGGGCGAAGCTTTCTGGCTGATCCCAGCCATGCGCTGGAAGGAGTGCAGAGGACCGGGGATGACGGTTTCAGCTGCGACTTCTGATTGAGCGCCCACCGAAGAGGCAGCTTTCGAGGTCGGTGAGCCTTCCGGCGCATCCCAGGGGGAAGCAACGCCTCCCAGTGGCGATCCGGCCAGGCAAAAACACGAGGTACTTAAAAGAACAACAGATACCCAAAGAGGAGATTTCATTGGCCCAACTCCTTCTCCGGTCCCGCGGGGACGAACAAGCCAGCCACAATAAATCATGAACGGGAGGAATGAAAGCAGGAATTAGGTCCATTTACACAGCTTTCATGGAAGAGGTTGGCCCGGCCACCTGCACTATTTCTGGTGTCATTTATCCGTGAACCCACATCCGTAACCCATTCGTAACCCGTTGCAACTTCAGCGCTAACAAATATTTACCCTCCCTTGCGTACTCTTAACTGCTCTTGACCCCACCGGGGGTTGAATCCTGCAGGAACCGAAAGACCAAAGTACGGTCCGGCTCCGGGGGTGCAGGATGAAATACATAAAGAACAAGTGGACGATCATCGGCGTGCTGCTGATAGCCATGGGCGCGCTGACCGCATTCAAACTTGAGTCCGGCAAGGCGCCACAATACTTCACCGAGAAGGTGCAGAAGGGCGACATCCAGAACGTGGTCCAGGCCACCGGCACCATCAACGCCGTCACCACGGTGCAGGTGGGCTCGGAAGTTTCCGGGACCATACAGAAGCTGAACGCGGACTTCAATTCCCACGTCAAGAAGGACCAGATCGTCGCGCAGATCGAGCCTTCGTTGTTTCAAGGCGCGGTGCTGCAGGCCAAGGCCGACCTGGGTGACGGGCAGGCCAATCTTGCCGTCGCCAAGGCCAACCTGAATAAGGCGAAGGCGGCGGCAGTGCAGTCCAAACAGGATCTGGATCGCAACCAGGCCCTGGCTGACGCCGGCGTGGTCCCCGTGCAGCAGCTGGACGCGGCCAAAGCCACCGCGCAATCGAACGATGCCGCGGTCGCAGCGGCTCAGGCCCAGGTGACTCAGGCCGCGGCGGACGTACAGCAAAAGCAAGCCGCACTTACTGTGGCCCAGACTAACCTGGACCACACCATCATCCGCTCCCCCATTGACGGGACGGTGATCGCCCGCAGCGTCGACGTGGGCCAGACCGTGGCGGCATCGCTGGCAGCGCCAACGCTGTTCACGATCGCGCAGGACCTGACCAAGATGCAGGTGTACGTCGCCACCGATGAGAGCGACGTGGGCGCGATTCACGCCGGGCAGACTGTCAACTTCAAGGTTGACGCTTTCCCCACCCAGACCTTCACCGGGAAAGTTTCCGCGGTGCGTTTGAACGCGACTACGGTGCAGAACGTGGTTACCTACACCACCATCGTGGACTTCGACAATCCGGAAATGAAGCTCTATCCGGGAATGACCGCGTACGTAAACATCCCTGTGGCCACCGCCACCGACGTGGTGAAGGTCCCCAACGGTGCTCTTCGTTACACGCCCGACCTTACCGCGCAGCAGATAGCGGCGCTGTACCAGAACGCCGGTATCACCGCGGCTGGCGGACGCACGCGTAAAGCCGGCGCGACTCAAGATCAAGCCACTACGGCCGTGGTCTGGAAGCTCGATAACAACAGGCAGCTTGTGCCCGTGCAGATCAAGCTGGGCATTACCGACCATACGACGACGGAGGTCGCGCAGGTAATGAAGGGCGCGCTCGGACAAGGCGACCAGGTCATCACCGGTGCGGCGGCGGCCACCAAGACGGCCGCAGCCACGAAGGCTGCGCCCGGCATGGGCACGACCGGCAACACCGGAGTGCGGGGAATGGGCCGCTAGACTCCCCATTCCTGTGTCCTGGAGAGGGTGGAGCAGGCATTTATGCCTGCGGAATCAGGACCCAGAAAATTGGGCTTCAGCCCCTGAGAAGTAATACCTCAGCGGCTAAAGCCGGGGTTTTACAGCTTTCCCGCAGGCCTGAAGGCCTGCTCCACCCTCCCGTAAGAAAGAAACTTGTCGAGCGATGAATCGGGCTTCAGCCCCTGCAAGCAAGGAAGTGGAGGAGATTATGGCAACCCTGGCGCAAGTTGAGTTGAACGTAACCGCAGTGTCGAAATCGGAAGAATCGGTCGGCTTGGTTCCGGTCGGCGCCATTCCAGTAATCCAGGTGGAGGACGTGCACAAGTACTACGATCTCGGTGAAACCAAAGTGCACGCGCTTCGCGGGGTGGACTTGAAGATTGAGCCGGGCGAGTTCGTCGCCATCATGGGCTCCAGCGGCAGCGGCAAGTCAACCTTCATGAACATGCTGGGCTGCTTGGATAAGCCCAGCAGCGGGCGTTACATCCTGGAAGGCACGGATGTTTCCCGCTTGGACAAGAAGCAGCTGGCGGCGGTGCGGAACGGCAAGCTGGGATTTGTTTTCCAGGGATTCAATCTGCTTTCCCGCACTACGGCTCTAGAAAACGTGGAGCTGCCAACGCTCTATGCGCGCATGGAAAAGGCCGACCGGTTGGCGCGCGCGAAAGAGGTGCTGGAGATGGTGGGACTGGGTGAGCGGCTGGACCATTTTCCCTCACAGCTTTCCGGCGGACAGCAACAGCGCGTGGCGATTGCCCGCGCTCTGGTAAACCGTCCGGCGATCCTGCTGGCCGATGAGCCCACGGGAAACCTGGACAGCCGCACCTCGGTCGAGATCATGCAGATCTTCCAGGAGCTGAACGAGAACGGGCTGACCATCGTCCTGGTAACGCATGAGCCGGACGTGGCCCAGTTCGCTAAAAGGATCGTCGTGTTCCGCGACGGCAAGATTCGTCACGATGATCCGGTTCGTGATCGTCCGCGGGCGGCAGAGGTGCTGGCGACCATGCCGACGGTCGATGAGTAGGACAAAGAGGCAATTGCCAAACATCACCGAAAGTAAGGAGACGGCAAGCATCTTCGCAATCCTGGCAATCTTTGGGCACTACTGGCAATTCTGGCAATTGATTTTATGAAGGGGGCATATATGGACTTACTAGCGATTTTACGGATAGCAATTCGGGCTTTAACGCGCAACAAGATGCGTTCGCTGCTGACCATGCTGGGGATCATCATCGG
>CAZFRV010000141.1:0-5091 GCA_964521445.1 uncultured Acidobacteriaceae bacterium | reverse complement strand
AGCAGGACGACCTTGCCTTTGATGGATTCGTTCGTGAACTTTTCGCCGGTGGTGGTAGTGGCGTTAAACCGCGGCGCAGGCTCCTTGGCTTTGGCGCCGGCAAAAAGGCTAAGGCAAAGGCTTGAGAGGACCAGTACGGCGAATCCCCTCCGGAGAGCGATGGATCGCGTAGCCATGCGCGAAAATGTATCACATTTGGCGGCTTATTTAGCACTTCAGAACTAAGGTCCGGCCCAGCCCCGGCGCCGGGTACCTACTAAGGCAATTCCAATGACTTCAGTACCTTGCGCGACTCGGTGACCAAAGGGCATTATGTTGTCACCACAGTGCAACAACACCTGTAATCAAGACAAACAAGGGAAAATCTCGGAGAATTCAAAACAGCCCAACCGGGTAGTTTCAGCATCTCAGAAGATAGAAATGAAAACACTACTGGCTTCCTCGACCGTCTTTCTCACCATCATGTTTTCATTTGCTTTCGGCATTGCCTGCGGTTATGTGGTCATCGTGGCCATTCTGCGCGCGATGGTGCATAAGCCGGAGCCTGCAGCCTCTTCCGCGCGGGCGGTGGTCGCCACGACGGCGCAAAGCCACTAGGCTTCCTTCCAAAAGAGGGCCCCACAGGGGCTAAAGCCCGATTCATTTAAGGCGCGCTACGGCGCGACTGAGTCATGCCCGGTTACGTGTCGTGCCCCAAAATATCGTCAAGGCATCAACACGTACGGAATCGCGCCCGTCTTCTACTGAGGAATGGGAGGCGGTTTGATCGGCGCCTGGTTCTGCGGAGGTACCTGCTGCTGTTGTTGCTGCTGTTGCTGTTGTTGCTGACGTTGTTGCTGCATCTGGATCAACTGCTGCATTAACTGCTCAGGCGTTTTGGGTTGTTGCTGGGGTTGTTGCTGCGGCTGGACCTGAGTGACGGGCGGACGGACGGGCGTATCTTGAGGTTCGCCGGCAGCCTGTTCGTCGGGATTATCTTCGTCATCGCCTTCGCCCTGGGCATTCGCCGGGTGGGGAGGCTGAGTTCCTGCAGCGGCCGGCGCTGAGCCTCCACGCGGCATCAGCAGGACGCGCTGCACGATTTCCGGGCTATCGGGCCGGCCCATCACTACGTAGTCAAAACTTGACCCACCCAGGATTGCTGCCAGGACCTCACTCTCGGGCGCAGGGCCCATGGCGATCGCCACCCGCTCCTGGGCGCCGCCTTCCAAGCCTTCGAATTGAATGCCCGTTTTGTTGCGGATGGCCGCCAAGAGTCCTCCCAGGGTGCTGTTCATGGCCTGGACTGTCAAAAGACCGTTCTCGTAGGTCACCACGGCCGGAGTGGGTGGAGGCAGAGATTCCGGCGCTTGCGCCACCGGATTCGGGGTGGGAGTGGGCTGCTGAGGGGCCGTTTGAGGCGGACGCGCGGGCTGGATCGCAGGCTCCTGGGGAGCGACCGGAGGCGTAAGCGTCACCGCGGTCGCGGCCGGATTCTGGGGATCCGTCGGCAGCCGGTGTTGGAGTCGACGGGCGCGGCGTGCGGCAATACCTTGCGTAGCCGGGCCCTGGGCCGGCGCCACGCCACCCAGGACCATCACTATCCCGCAAATCACAGAAAGCAAACGGATCATAGGCCGATTCGGGAACCCCTCGGTTCCCACACAAGGCTAGATTTTACTCCTTATCATGAAGAACGCAGCAGGAATGGAGTCTTGCTGGCACTAAGGGAATTTTCTTGCTGTCCTGGAACTTGGCCGGGCAGCTGGGCGAAGGTAAGATTGGATGAGCAGGCGTTCCCGGGCGTACGGTATGTACATCCGGGTCATCGACGAAGGCATCTTACTTCTGCGAAGCAGCCAGAGTTAACGCCTCTTTAGGACAGTAGATGAAGCATCTGAGCTTGAAAATCGTGTGTGCGGCCATGGTTTTGACTGCGGGCATTCCCGGCTGGTCGCAGGGCTGCGAGACCCGTGACGAGATTCCCGCCGAGGCCAAAACCAGCATGGATAGCGCGGCCAAACAAGCATTTGACCAGGCTGCCAGCGGCGACGTGAATGGTCTGCGGGCGAGCGCCAGTCCCTTGTTGCAATCCGGTTTCACTGGAGTGGCCGACGCCGTCACCGATAACAAGGCCGCCTTCGCCGGAGCGCATCCCGAGCTTCGGGCCTCGTTCTTGCTGGATACCGGCGCGACGCCGGCCCAGGACGGACGATATTACTGCGGCGTTTTCGGAGCGGGTGGTCTCGGCGCAAATTCCGCTGAGTTCGACCTGCCCGGTCTGCCTCCGGGCAAATACGCCATCGTCATCCAGGATTTCGTTGGCAGCAAGGGGCCGTTCGCTCTCACCACTATTTTTCAGGACGTTGGCGGCTGGAAGCTCGCCGGCTTTCGAATCCGTCCCGCAACCGCGCTTGGGCATGACGGCATTTGGTATCTCCAGCGGGCCCGCGATTACAAGGCCAAAGGCCAGAACCATAGCGCCTGGTTCTATTATGTGACCTCATGGGACCTGCTAGCGCCGATCGAAGCCATGGACACCAGCCTGCTCTCCAGGATCACACAGGAGTCGAGCGGCATCCAGCCCAAGGACGTGCCGGTGGGCGGTACTCCAGTGGACTATCCTGCCAACGGCAAGACTTACAAGATCACCGACATAACGGTATTGCCCAGCGACAAGACCCTGGATCTCTCCATCAAGTACTCGGTTACAAGCACCGCGGACTTCAGCGCCGTTCAGGCCGATGCCCGCAGCTTGGCCAACGCCTACATCACGCAGAACCCTGAACTCAAGGATATGTTTAATAACGTTTGGGCGCATGCCATCGACAGCAAGGGCGGCGATGTAGTCGGACTGGTGAATCTGAAACAAGGGGTCAAGCCTTAGATCGTTCGATCATAGGTCGTCGGCCAAGCAACGCCGCGCAACTCATCTCCATAGAACATACGCGCCACCGCCGGTGGCGATGATCACCAGGTTCATGATGATCAGCATCAAATCATAGTGCCAGCCATCTGTACCGTGCTTGCCCCAGAAACCGGTACGCCAGACAAATATCTTCTTCTGAATTGCGCCCAACCCCAGCAGAATCAACCCCAGCGCAGCAAGTTGGGTTAGGACGCCAAAGGCAAGCCCCAGAGCTCCGGCGAGTTCAGCGGCCCCCAGGAAGACCGTGAAGCCTTTGCTCATGCCAATGTCCTTGCTTCTGGCGGCGGGATCCTTGAGGTCTCTCCATCCGCTGGTGCCGAAGACAAGTCCCACCATGAGGCGCTGAAGCATAAGCGCCAAGCTTACAAAACTGACCAGATTAGGAAACATTTGTCTCGCGCCTCGTGGCCGTGGGATTCGAGTAAGTATAGATGAGGTTGCGTTCCGATTGGGGTGCGCGCTTTCATTTACAATTTTCCTTCACTTATGAACCGGCCTTTGGTCTTGATGATTCTCGATGGTTGGGGTTACGCGCCGCCTTCCGCGGCCAATGCCATCTCGCTGGCCCGCAAGCCGAATTACGACCGGCTGTTACGCGAGTATCCCAACACCCTGATCCACACCAGCGGCCGCTACGTCGGCCTGCCGGATGGGCAGATGGGCAACAGCGAGGTCGGGCATCTCAACATCGGCGCCGGCCGGATCGTGTACATGGACATCACCAAGATCGACCTGATGATCGAGAAGGGCGATTTCTTCTCCAATCCGGTGCTGCTGGAGGCGTTCAAGAACGCGCGCAACGGCGGCCGGCGGCTGCATCTCTGCGGCCTGCTCTCCGACGGCGGTGTGCACTCCCATCAGAACCATCTCTATGCGCTGTTGCGCATGGCCAAACAAAACGACGTGGATCGCGTCTTTGTTCATTGCTTCATGGATGGACGCGACACGCTGCCCACCAGCGGCGCTGGCTACATCCAGGCCCTGCAACAGAAGATGCGCGAGTACGGCACGGGCAAGATCGCCAGCGTGAACGGGCGCTACTACGCCATGGATCGCGACAAGAAATGGGACCGCGAGCTGAAGACATTTGACGCCATGGTCGCCGGCAAGGCTGAAGGCGGTGAGTATGTGGATCCGGTCCAGGGCGTGAAGGAATCCTACAACCGCGGCGTGACCGACGAATTCATTGTCCCGTTCGTGTGCGTGGATCATGACAATCGCGGCCAGGCCCCAGCGAGTGTCCGCGACGAAGATTCGGTCATCAACTTCAACTTCCGCGCCGACCGCGCACGCCAGATTACGCGCTGCCTGGCTCGGGAGAGCGGGCTCACCGCCCAAGGCGGACGCGACCTCCCCGATTCCGAAGCACTTGACGCCGCGATTCCCCGCGAGCGTGTTCCCAAGAACCTGAAGTACGTCTGCATGACGCAGTATGACAAGCAGTTGACTTTGCCGTTCGTCGTGACGCCGGATTCGCTCAAGAACATCCTGGCCAACGTGATGGCGGAGCACCAGCTACGCAACCTGCGTGTGGCTGAGACCGAGAAATACGCCCACGTCACATATTTCTTCAACGGCGGCGTAGAGAAACCTTTTCCGGGCGAAGACCGCGTGCTGGTGCCTTCGCAAAAAGTGGCGACGTACGATCTGAAGCCGGAGATGTCGGCGGCGGGAATTGCGGAGAACGTGGTCAAGGCAACGAAAGATTCCGCGTTCGACGTGATCATCGTCAACTTCGCGAACGCCGACATGGTGGGGCACTCAGGCAAAATCCCGCCGACGATTCGGGCCGTCGAGACCGTGGATGCCTGTCTGGGCGAGATCGATCGCGCTGTCCGCCAGCACGGCGGGGCCATGCTGATCACCGCCGACCACGGCAACGCCGAGATGATGATCGACCCCGCCACCGGCGGTCCGCACACGGCCCACACCACGAATCCCGTTCCCTTGATTGTGGCCAGCGAAGATGCGCAGCAGTTTTCTCTGCGTCCTGATGGATCGTTGCAGGACATCTCGCCCACCGTCTTGAGCATGCTGGGTTTTGAGCAGCCGAAGGAGATGACCGGACGCGATCTCCGCGTGCGCAAGACCTCTTCGTGACTTGCCATGCGAGCCACGGGGTTGTGACGCAAATGTTCTGACTGAATGCTGAATGCTGAGTACTGACTGCTGCCAATGAAAAT
>CAZFRV010000140.1:0-9572 GCA_964521445.1 uncultured Acidobacteriaceae bacterium | reverse complement strand
TGTTCGATTCTCTCCGCCAGCAGCTTGCCGCTGCCGGCCTCGATCACCTGCAGCGTGCTCAGCTCTGATCCGTTCACTGACGTTCCAAAAGCCACGTAGCGGCCCTGATGGCACGGATACCACCAGTCCAGCGCGATGGTGCCGTCCGGCGCGAGCGCGTTCACGTCGATCAACGCGCGGTCTTGTCCCTGGCGTCCTTCGCGCACGTAGACCACGGCCTGGTTCTGCCGGCCGTCGCGGCGTTCATGGAAGTAGCGTCCGCCGCCGGTCCGCGGTGCCGCCACCCGCCCGATAGTCAGCAGCTGCTCGATCCGCCGGCGCAGCTCGTCGCGCCCGGGGACGCCTTCCAGAACGCTTCGCGTGTGAGCGTTCTGCGCTTCCACAAACTCCCGCGTTTCTTGAGCGCCGGCATCTTCGAGCCAGCGATACGGGTCCCGGACCTGATGGCCGTGGTAGTTGTCGATGACATGCGCGATCCTGGCTTTCGGCGGCGCCAGTGTCTCCACGTTCTGGGATTTCGGTTCTTGGCTCATTGCGATTTTCGGTTTGCGGCTCAATGCGGCTTTTGGCTTGCTCCGGTCTTCCGCCATCTTAATACTAACGGCCTGATTGCCTTTTATGCCTGTGATTTGCCAATTGCTAAAGGCCACAAATGCATGCTATTTTGAAAGGGACAATTCAATCTGCCGCCAACTCCTCGGCGGCCGATTTGCCCACTCCTCAGTAGCTCAATGGCAGAGCATCCGGCTGTTAACCGGAGGGTTGTAGGTTCGAGTCCTACCTGAGGAGCCAAATTTTCAATAGGTTAGAAGCCCGGCAATCCGCTTGCGATCTGTTAAGCCGATTTGAACACTAGTTGTATGACTTTGCCTTGGGCCTGTTCCATGTCGGCGGTCAGTGCGTCTCTGTATTGGTTCATCGTTGTACGGATATCCGCGTGACGCATCAGGCGCTGTTGCACACCGACCGGCATACCAGTTGAATCGCGCCAGGTTCGATATGTGTGCCTAAATGCGTGGGTGGCGATCTCGCCGATACCCGCTGCTGCCGCAGCCCTCTTCAGCTCCCGCCAGACTCCCGTATATGAATACGGCAGCCGGCCGATTTTCAGAGGGCTTGCTGGTTCGTCATGAATATCTACTCTGTACCCAGGTTTGTCTGGACATGGCTGATTCAGGCTGCGCGGCTATACAGTCTTTCGTTGCGGTCCGGGCGCCTGGCGGCAAACCACCGCAGCAGAATCCATGCCACAAGAGAGCACAAGACCAGCGTGAGCAGCACCAGTTCGAGAGCACGCAGGAAGAAGTGATCGATCAAGCCGCGGCCCCTGGTATCGAGATCCTTAATCGCCTTTTCGCTGGTGGCGTTGAAATCGTTCATGACCGCTACTTCCTGGTTGTGAAGAGCGTCCAGTACGGCCTGCCGTTCCCCACGGAAGTCCGCAGTCGCGGCCAGACGTTCGCGGCGCACTGCGGCAACGGTAGCGATTCTCTCTTGCCGCAGGGCATCGAGGGTTTGCAGGCGCTCGTCCCGCAGGAAGGCCTGAACGGCCAACCGCTGGCCCTCAACGTCCGTCCTGACTGCCTCCCGTGCCTGCCCCATGAGTTCCGGCATGCGCTCCATGCTGCTTGACGTTTTCGCGAGCGCGTTCGACACAACCACGAAGTTGGACATGACAGCGTCAACCTGAGGGTCGCGCGTGAGGTCCCTGAGCAGGAGTTCGGCCTGCCAACGAGCCTGTTTGGGGAGGTAGAGGTTGTACGAATCCAAGCGGGCAGTAAGATCGCCAAGGCTCTCCCCCAGTGCCTTGATGGAGGCCATCGCTCCCAAGTCAGATTCCCCAACTCTCCGGATCACCTCCGGGTCGGCCGATTGACGGCCAGTCAGACGGGCGTGAATGGGGTGAGCTTCGGCCCAGGCACTCACTCGCACACGCAGGTCAACGACGTTGGCTGACGGAGCCGCCACCCGGACAAGTTGTTCCATCTCGGCGTCCATGTTTTTCAGAGTTTCGGCGACTACGGTATGGAACCCTCCAAGCGCTCCTTTCACGGTTGGTTGTTCCATATAAGCCTTCATCTGGAAGAGGAACACCCAGGTATCGATGACTGCAGAAACCGCGTCAGTGTTCAGCAAAGATGTCTGCATCACCGGAATCGCCTCGGCCTTCCAAACCAGTGCTTGTCTCCGGGCGTCGGCCGAGGGCGACTCCAGAATAATCCTGTCGGCTGCGGCTTCAATCTCGGCCGAGTAAAGACCGAGGAGAGATTGGTTCCGCGAGTTGAGCTCCGCCACGGACGACTTGACATTCTTGGCTGATTTTATCGAAGACGCTTTTCGGGTGGTGCCAGATGCGCACCCCAACAGAAGCAACATCGAGCCAAAAAACACACAACATAAACGCCGGCGCATAGTTTCCACAGATTTTTTCGTGCGATGGTCCTGTTGCAGCATACGTGCCCCCACTTCTGAACTATGCGTTCCCCCTCTTCTGAATTGGATGCAACGCAATCATTTCGCGTTTTGCGCAATGCGATACCCTGGCAGTTGTCAAAGTACAGCGAGGGAACCTTATCCGCCGCCACCGACAAAAAGGAGGGGCCTCAACCGCAAAACTATCAGAGAAGCTTCTTTAGAATCTCCCCGATGATTCTATCCAAAGGGGTGGCAAGCAACCAGACAGGAGCGAAAGGCGCCGCGGCTAGGACCGCGATGTATATCACTGCGCGTTTGCTTATCGGGATGACCCGCATTTCCCGGATGACATCGTAGCTGCTGATGTAATCAATGAGAGAAGAGGGGTCCTGGCTGCCGATCAGCACTTCCGGCGGAGGACCCGCCTTTCGCGCCCACTTTTCATCGAATGTACCGGTGACGCCCCTGGCCACCAGACCATAGCGAGCCAGTCCATCGCGCCGCGCTTCGAACAGCTTGAGCGAAAAGACCGTGAGGGGAAGGAGAATAAGGACAACTGAGATCACGATGAAGACAGCAGCCGGCGCTCTGATTGCGCTAAGGGCTTCGCCGAAATGGGCGATTTCATTTGCAAACTGTCCCGCGAGAACCGAGCCTATCGCCGTGGCCAGGATTCCGGATTGCTGCTGGGCAAAGAGCACAGCACCCAGGCCGCCTAGACGATCAGGATGGGTGGGCAGTAAATTCAAATTCAACTTAGCGACGCGGCGCAACAAATAGAGCCAGAGAGCGTACCGCCACAGCCAACGCAAAGTGAGAAAGCGCAGGATTGGGCTGGCCACGAACAAGAACCACCAACCCGCCGGGCTCAGCCCTGCAGACGTGGTTCCATGCCACGCCGAGACTTGGTTGGAAACCCACTCATAATCGGCGACCAACAAGAAGAAAGGAATGCAAGCCACAAGCGCCAGAAGCAATTCAATAAGAGCTGAATCTCGTAAGCGCACGATCCTTGAGAGGATCGCATGGTAAGCGGGAATGTCCTCCTCTCGGATAAGTCCGGATGAGTTGAAGAGTGAAACCACCCGGCGTATGAAGGGATCGATGACGACTTCAGCCGCAATCAACAAGGGCAGAGCCACGAGAAAATGGCCGTAGATCGAGAAATCATACAGCAGCGGGATTTTGACTCTATTGCCCCAGGCAGTTCCTTCAACAATGGAGAGCACCACGAGCGGCAGCCAAGTCAGAATCAACCAGGCGACAACGCGTCTAATATTGTGTCGTAGTTCGAACAGCCCCATCCGCCGGAGAGCTCTGAAAAAAGGACCGCCGGTGACCAAGGAGAAATTGTCTGCAATCGAGCCTGGTACATTGGAATTTCCCCCAATCATCTTTTTTGCGTCCCAGTACGACACTCTAATGGCGTGAGTCGCATGTTCGTTTTCATCGCGGGCCTTGGCCCAATCTCATGGGCGTGGTCATTGTGTAAACAAGAATCGTCGACGCAAGCCGGTGACGGTCAGTTTGAGTTGCGGACTTGGTCGTTCAGTTGGCCACACCGATGAGAATCAGATTAGAAATATATTCCCGTTGATTTGAGCCTTAGGAATCCTTCCCTGCAATCCTCTCTGCATCTTCCGGCTTATGTGTAATGTCTGGTACTTCTGCCAGTTTCCAGAGTTTCCGGCAGGCGGAAACTGGTACCGGGAGGGCCATCGGTATTGGCCAGCGTGCAGGATTGCGGGTACAAGACGAAACGGTCATGAAGCTGACGCTCGCTTCTGCTGCCAGGCGAGGCCGCATTGCCGCGATTGTGCTCCTGCTCCTGCTTGCCTACCCTTTATTTGCCAAGCGCAAGGACGATGTCGTGGTCATGCAGAATGGCGATCGCTTCACCGGCGAGATCAAAGGTCTTGAGCGCGGCGAACTCCTCTTCAAATCCGATTACATGATCGACTCCGTCCACCTGGATTGGAAACGGGTGAAAGAGCTGAAGAGCAAGGACACTTATATCGTTACGCTGAAAAACGGCACCCGCGTTATAGGGCAAATCGCCCAGGCCGGCGACGCCGCGGGCGAGGAATTCCAGGCCATTGCGGGCGGTGGAACGGGCGGTGGGACGGTCCGGGTCAAGCCACCGGAGGTGATTGGCATCCAGCAGCGCGAAGCCAACTTCTGGCACCAGCTTACAGGTTCCGTGAATTACGGCTTCAGTTTCAGCGCCGACAACAGTTCCACCAACTCTTCCCTGGGCGCTACTGTGGCTTATAACGCGGCGGAGAACTCTGTCTATCTCGGCACGACTTCGCAATTTGATTCACAGTCGACAACCACAAACACGAACCGCTTTACCTTCGATTCGCGCTACGGACACCAGTTCGCGGAGAGATGGCTTGCGGGTGGGATTGTCAGCCTGCTCAAGAGCAACCAGCAGGAACTGGACCTGCGCTCCAGTTATGGCGGATTTATCGGCCGCAAGTTGGTCCAGACGGACAGGACTTCACTGCTGCTGCTGGGCGGCGCGGCGTATACCCATGAACGTTACTTTCCCCAGGCCGGCACGGCGCCGGCGAGCAATGCGGAGTCCCTGGCCGGCCTCACGTTCTCTACCTTTCGCTTCAAGACGGTTGACATCAACTCGCAGATCCTTGTTTTTCCCAGCCTTTCCGATCCTGGACGCGTGCGCATGGCCTCACAATCGAACCTGGAAATTGAATTGTTCCGGAACTTTGTCTGGATTTTCCAGTTCTATGAGAATTTTGACAGCCGGCCTCCAGTGGTTGCGCCCAGAAATGATCTGGGAGTTACTACCTCAGTGGGATGGAAATTCTGATCATGTCCCTGTCAATTCTGACAGTCCTAGCCACTCTGAAACGAACGATCAACCAACGCTAACTGTCACAGTCGACAGGTTAAAAGCGAAGGTGCAGTTCTGCCTTCTATGACTGTCTGCTAGTTTTGCCAGTTCTGTAGCCATACGAACTCGGTTAAGTAAAGCGCGACTCTGGACAGAGTCCCTGCCGCTGATCAGGGAGGAAAGGTATGGAATAGATTATGTGGGCACGAATTGGCTGTACTCTCATTCTGGCCTGCTGCCTGTTAGCGAAACCGCTCTGGGCGCAAACCCAGAACGAGCAAGAACAGCTGCAGCAAAAAATACAACAGCTGGAGCAGTTGACCCAGGAACTGCAAGCCCGCATCGCTGTTCTGGAAAAAGCGCAATCGGCAGGCCCGCAAGTGGTGAACACCGGCCTGAACCAGCCCCAGGACGCACAACAAGCTTCCCCGCAAAAAACCGTTGCCTCAAGCCCCTCTGTCGGCGGTGCAGAGAATGTCGCCGTTGCTGCTGCAGCCGCGAAAACGCAACAGGCCGAGCCGCAAAAAACAGAATCCAAACCGCGCATGGACATTTACGGCTACGCCATGCTCGACATGGGTTACAACTTCGGGCAAATCGATCCCAACTGGTTCGACGTGATGCGTCCCACCAAGCTGCCCTCGTTCCCAAACGAGTTCGGCAGGGACGGAGTATTTTTTAGCGGCGTCCGGCAGTCGCGTTTTGGCGTGAAGGGATACATACCCACCAGCGTGGGCGAGATAAAAACCATCTTCGAGTACGAGTTGTTCGGCGTGGGCGTTGACACTGGCCAGACCACGTTTCGCTTGCGGCACGCGTGGGGCGAACTGGGACAGGTGGGCGCGGGTCAGACCTGGAGCCCCTTCATGGATCCTGACGTCTTTCCCAACTCGCTTGAGTACTGGGGGCCGAATGGCATGGTCTTCTTCCGCAACGTCCAGCTGCGCTGGATGCCCATCAATAAAGGCAACCACCAGCTTTGGTTCGCGTTTGAACGGCCTGGGGCGAGCGCCGACGTAGGCACGCTGTCCGGCCGAGTCGAGTTGCAGGGGGTGCAGGCCCGCTTCCCCGCGCCTGACCTTTCTGCTCGCGCCCGCGTGGGCGGCGAGCGCAGCTATCTCCAGATCGCCGGCATTGGCCGCTACATCTCCTGGGACGACCTCAAGCGCAGCGCGGTTCTCGACCTGGGCGGCCATCTCTGGGGCTGGGGCGTGAATGTAAGCTCCAACGTCGGCGTGGGCAAGAAAGACACCATCAAGTGGAGCGTGGTTTACGGCCACGGCATTGAAAACTACATGAATGACGCGCCGGCTGACGTGGCCCCGGTGGTGAACGTGGGTAATGCGCGGACGCCGATCGTTGGTTCGGCTCTGCCCGTACTAGGAGTGGTCGCGTTCTATGACCGCTACTGGAATGAGCGCTGGAGCAGCAGCATAGGTTATTCTCTGGCAAACATCGATAATGAGCCGCTGCAGCTTCCCTCCGAGTTCCATCGCGGCCAGTACGGGCTGGTCAACCTGCTTCATTACCCAACCAAGAACGTGATGATGGGCGGCGAGTTCCAGTGGGGCCGCCGGTCGAACTTCCTCGATGGTTTCGTCTTTGACGATTACAAGATGCAGTTTTCCTTCAAATACAACTTCGACTACAAGCTTGGAGGCCCCAAATGATATTTGCTAACCCAGGGACTCGCACGGAACACACGAAACGGAAGATCGCCATGAACGTCGCCCTCGCGGCTCTGCTGCTGTTCGCCGCCGCTCCTGCGGCGTTGCCACAGACCGCAGCCAAGCCCGCGCCCCAGACTGCGGGACAGCGCAGCCCGGTGGCCCCGACGCGGGAGCAGGTGCAAGCCGCCGTCAATGAGGCGTACGAAAAATTCAAGAGCAACACCGAGGGAAAGAACGCCGACTACATTCCAGAACTTGCCAAGGTCGATTCCAAGCTGTATGGCATCGTCATCGTTACCGCGGATGGCCAAGTCATCACGGCGGGTGACGTGGACAAAGCTTTTTCCATCCAGTCCATCTCCAAGGTCTTCAGTCTCGCACTGGCGATGGAGGAGTTTGGACCGGACAAAGTTTTCGAAAAGATCGGCTCCGAACCCACTGGACGCCCGTTCAACTCCGTGGAAGCGGTGGTGGACATGCCCACACACACCGGCAATCCGCTGGTGAACGCCGGCGCCATCGCCACCGTGAGCCTGATTTCGAGTCCCAGCGCTGACGCCAAGTGGAACAAGATCCTTGCTTTTTACAGCAAGGCGGCGGGCGAAAAGCTCTCCATTCTGAATGACGTTTATAAATCTGAGGCGGCAACGAACACGGGAAATAAAGCTCTGGCCGCTCTGTTGCTCAAGTATGAGCGCATTTACGCCGACACCTTGGAGTCGGTGGACGTGTACACAAAACAGTGCTCCGTTGGGGTTACAGCCAAACAGCTAGCCATGATGGGCGCCACGCTGGCCAACTTCGGCGCCAACCCGATTACGGGTGAACAGGTGATCAAGCGCGAGAACGTTCCCGAGATTCTCTCCGCTATGACCATGGCCGGTCTCTATGACGGTTCAGGGGGCTGGGCCTGGCACGTCGGTCTGCCGGCGAAAAGCGGCGTAGGCGGCGGCATCATCGCCGTTGTTCCGGGCAAGGGCGCCATCGCTGTGTTCGCGCCGCCTCTCGATAAGGCGGGCAACAGCGTGAAAGCCCAGCTTGCCATCGCTTACGTCGCCGACAAACTCGGAATCAACCTCTACTCGCCGCGCTCGGTGGGAGTGAAGTAAGGGGATTGTTTGTTGCAGCAAGCCGGCGGCGGGTCCCGTTCGCCGGATATTCAGCATGCGCGGAGAAGGTGTTCTTGAGGAGGCCATCGTGACCCAGACTTTCCGGAGAGCGGTGCTGTACTTCGGTTTGGTCCTGATGGTTGCGGCAGGCATTGCTAACGCGCAGGCGCCGGCGAATGTTGCGGCCGATCCCGCGAACACCGCCGACGCGTTGAAGGCGATCGATCAATTGACTGAGCAAAACCGTCAACTGGAGAAGCAGAACCAGCAGTTGATGGAGCAGATCGCCATTCTCCGGCGGGCCCTCGTCGCGCAGCAGCCCCTCGCGCATCAGGAGGCTGAGCAGCCGGCCGGCCCGCCGGCTCCGGGCCCGAGCACAGACACCTCACGGACCACGGCCCTGGGGTCCTCACCCACTGAATCCACATCCCAGGCGGGCGCCGCGGCCGGGCCTTTGCGGTCTGGCGAAGAGCCGAAGACCGCCGCCACTGTCTCCGTCGCACAGGAGAAACCGGAAGAGAACAAGAAGTGGGGCAGGTACACTCCCAACCTTGGTTTCAAAGTGGTTGATACTGAGCACGGTGATCTTAGTGTCAGCATCTACACATATACCCGTTACTTGAATCAGCGATTACTCGATGCTACGTATACGAATGCATTCGGGACTACCACAACCATCCAGCAGCGCCAGGACTTTCAGATTCAGAAGCTTCAGTTCAAGTTTCTGGGCTGGATGATTAGCCCGAAGTTCCGGTATTTTCTCTACGCCTGGACTTCTAACCCGACCCAGGGCCAGGGCGCTCAGGTGGTGCTCGCCGGAAATCTGGGTTACACATTCAACAAGCACTTCACCTTTTCGGCCGGGATTACCTCGTTGCCGGGCACGCGGAGTGTAGAAGGCAACTTCCCCTTCTGGCTGGGTGTGGATACTCGTCTGATCGCCGACGAGTTCTTTCGGCCGTCGTACACCTCGGGTATTTGGGCCAAAGGCGATATCACGGACAAACTCCGCTACCAGGTCATGCTCGGCAACAACCTGAGCACGCTGGGTGTGAGCGCTACCCAGCTCGACAATAACTTCAGCACCATTTCCAGCGCGCTCATTTGGGAGCCCCTGGGCGAGTTTGGCCAGGGCTTTGGCGACTTCGAGAGCCATGAAAAGCCGGCCGCCCGCCTGGCGGGGCATTTCACCCGAAGCCACGAAACTGCAGAGGAGCAGCCCAACACCCAATCGTTCGAGAACACGCAAATACGGCTCGCCGACGGGACCATCATCTTCACCCCGAATCTCTTCGGCCCCGGCATCACAGTGAATACGGTGAATACCAAGATGGCCGACTTCGACGCGGGCCTCAAATATCACGGCCTCTCACTCGACGGCGAGTATTTCATGCGCTGGCTCAATAACTTCACCGGTCCTGGTACCACCAGCCTTCCCAGCCTCTTTGATCACGGCTTCCAGATACAAGCCTCGGCGATGCTGATACCCAAGAGTCTGCAGTTCTACGCCGGAGGATC
>CAZFRV010000139.1:0-6966 GCA_964521445.1 uncultured Acidobacteriaceae bacterium | reverse complement strand
GAAACTTCGAAACCCGCAGTGCACGTTCCCACGGGACCGTTTCGCAACGAGCCCGCCATCGACTTCAGCAATCCGGAAAACGCCCGGCGCATGCGCCAGGCGCTGGCCAAGGTTCGGGGGGAGCTGGGCCGCGAATATGATATGGTGATCGGTGACCGGCTGATCAAGACAACGGGCAAGATCAAGACGCTAAACCCGGCGGACCCGTCGCAGGTGGTCGGTGTATTTCAGAGTGCAGGACGCGAGCACGTGGAGCCGGCGATCCAGGCGGCTGCTGCCGCCTTCGAGAGCTGGAAGCGGACCTCCGTGGAAGAGCGGGCGTCGCTCCTCCACGCTGTGGCCGGCATCCTGCGCGAGCGCAAGTTCGAGTTCTGCGCGTGGATGGTGTACGAGGTGGGCAAGAACTGGGTGGAAGCGGACGCCGACCTGGCTGAGACCATCGACTTTGCCGAGTTTTACGCGCTTGAGGCCTTGCGGCTGGCCAAGGCCGATACTCCGGTGCAACTGCCGGGCGAGCGCGATACGCTGCGGTACATCCCGCTGGGAGTGGGCGCGGTGATTCCGCCCTGGAATTTCCCCTGCGCCATCATGGCGGGGATGACCATGGCTGCCATCGTCTGCGGCAACACGGTGGTGGTCAAGCCATCGCACGATTCGCCGGCCATCGCCTTCAAGTTCTTCGAAGCTCTGCAGGAAGCGGGCATGCCTGATGGCGTGGTGAATTTCTGTCCCGGCTCGGGATCGAGTTTCGGCGCCGGCCTGGTGGAACATCCGCTGACGCGCTTCGTGGCCTTCACCGGCTCCAAGGAAGTTGGGCTGGACATCCACCAGCGCGCGGCTACGGCGCGTCCCGGCCAGAAGTGGATCAAGCGCACGATATTGGAGATGGGCGGCAAAGACTCGATCATCGTCGCCGACGATGCCAACATGGACGCGGCGGTCGAAGGCGTGGCTCTCTCGGCCTTCGGCTTTCAGGGACAAAAGTGTTCGGCCTGCTCGCGTGCCATCGTTGATGAAAAGATCTATGACGTCTTCCTGGAACGTTTGAAAGACCGCGTGAACAAGATTGTGGTCGGCGACCCGGCGGAGAACAAGACCATGGGACCGGTGATCAATGAAAGCGCCATGAAGTCGATCTTGAACTACATCGAAGTGGGCAAGAAAGAAGGCCGCGTGCTGAACGGCGGCGGACGCGCCGAAGAAGCCGGCGACGGTTACTTCATCCAGCCCACGGTGATTGCCGACGTCGCACCGGGGGCGCGCATTTCGCAGGAAGAGATTTTTGGGCCGGTGCTGGCGGTGATCAAGGCGCGCAACTATGACGACGCGCTTGAGATCGCCAACAACACCGAATTCGGGCTTACCGGCGCGGTCTACTCCACTTCGCGGGAAAAGCTGGAGCGGGCGAGGTCTGATTTCCACGTGGGCAACCTGTATTTCAATCGCAAGTGCACCGGTGCCATGGTGGGCGCGCACCCCTTCGGCGGCTTCAACATGTCAGGCACAGACTCCAAGGCCGGCGGCCCCGACTACCTGCTGCTGTTCACGCAGGCCAAGTCAGTGGCCGAAAAGATCGGCGATGCCGGTCCGGAGGAGGGCCAAGCTTGAGCACGAGTCGGGACATGGATCGCTTTGTTTTGATTTGCAAAAAGACCGTTGGGCCGAGAGAACGATAGGGGTGGCAGCATGAAATACCGAATTGCCGTGTGGACGAGTGCGGGCTTCTTCATTGCTGGCTGGTGGGTACTTTATGCCTTCGCTACAGCTCCACTCACCAACGAACGGATGCGGGATGTGTGGATCTTCGCCTGTTTAACCTGCCCCGTTCAAATCGCCGGCTCGTATTTTCCCCTTAGTTTGTACTCGGTTCTTGTCGCGAACGCTGCTACGTATGCCTTGGTCGGCCTGATGGTGGAAACCCTGCGGAAGAAAGTGAGCCAGGCGAGATAAATTCAAAGTCTTCAAACTGTATTGCTACCAGGAAGGCAACATTTGACTTCCGCTGACTCCTGCCGGAGAATAGGCCAGCGAGTGCCCCGGGTTTTCGGCAGCCTCAACTTCCCCGTGGATGCGCTCTTGGAAGCAAGCGCGCCTTCATTGAAGGATATCCACTTATGGCCAGGATTCTTTGTGTGGACGATGAACCACACGTCGTCACTTTGAAATGCGCGATCCTGGAGCAAGCGGGGCACACAGTGACTGCTTCGACCTCCGCCCGCGACGCAATCGATAAACTGCAGAACAATATCTATGACGCTGTGGTCACCGATTGGCGCCTGGGTGACGCCAATGGCCGGGCCGTGGTGCAGGCTGCCAAGAGCCACAGCAGCGTGCCTGTGGTGGTGGTTTCCGGCTACGTGGCTGAGGCCTTCCAAGCGGCCGAACCGCTGGCTGATCTTTACCTGGAAAAGCCGGTGAACCCGGAAGAATTAGTGACCATCGTCAATGAGTTGCTGAAAAACAACGGCCGCCCAGGCCCGCTGTAGGGGCCCGGCAGCCGCGTGAACCAGACTCTTCGCCGCAACTTCTAACTTCTAGCGCTTCCCGCCGCCGCCACCGACGTCGCCGCCGCTTCAGCCAGGATGCGGTGATGGATGGTGAACAGGGCCAACTCCAGCCGGTCAGAAACGCCGATCTTGTCGTACACGTTGCGCAGATAGTTCTTGATGACCTGCTCGGTCGTGCCCAGTTGCGAGGCAATTTCCTTGTTCTTGTAGCCTTGCACGATCAAGGCGACGATCTTCAGCTCCTTGGCCGTGAGCCGGTCGCGCACGCGCGCGCCCACCAGGTCATTCTCCGCCGTCTCTTTGCTCTCTTGTGTGTCCTGCACCCAGGTTTCGCCCTTGGTGACCTTGCGCACGCACTGGACCAGGGCTTCTCCGCTCACGTTGCGATAGATCACACCGTGCACGCCGTTGGTGAGGTAGTGGCGTGAATCCTGGCCGGTATCGGCGATGACCACCAGCTTGGTCTTGTATTTTCTGGCGGATTCCACAACCTCAGGCAGGTTGGTGTTGATGTCGGCGCCGAAGATCATGACGGTGGCGTGGAATTTGTCCAAGGCCATCATCATTTTTTCCGCGTTTTCCGCCTGCGCCACAATACGCAGGTCGTCTTCAACGGCCAGCACTTTCGCTGCTCCGGTCCGGAAGATTGCTTGATTGTCAGCCAAAATGATCTTCAGCATTTATCTGCGTCCTTTGTTTTTGCGGATAAATTCGTACTGATCGATGACGCAAGCCACACCGTTCTTCTTCTTTTTGCCGGAGGTGGCGCCGGACTCCTTGCGCACCACGCGTCCCGTGCAGTGAACATCAACGTCGGTGGGGGTCCCGAGGACGTCGGCCGGCAGGGTGATATCGAACTCAATGGGCGAGCCGACAGCAAGTTCTGTGTCGGCCATGATGTAGACGCCGGCCGCGCTCATATCGGCCGTGGTTGCCTTGTCGTCGCCGCCTTTGCGGCGGATACGAATCGGCAGTTCCAGCGGAAATCTCTTCCCTGTCCTAGCTTCTGACATTGGCCTCCTCACAAATACCCCCCAACCCGGGGAAAGGGGCGGATATTCCAGGTGGTGATAGAACGAAGGAGGGTTATATCATGAAATGCAAAACCAGGACAGATAGTTCATCTACTTAGATAATATCCGGGCGGAGACAGGGGAACGGGAAGCAGACGGGGGACTTGCCGGGGTTTTTTAAGCCGGTCCGGGGCCCGAACCGGCGGAAATCGCTCGAAGGATGGACGGCTAGTCCCGCGTGAAGACGCCGACCACGGCCGATCCCAGAACCAGCCCCAGCACCGCCACGACGCCGGCCGCCGGCCAAACGTGGTCGCGGAGGTTGCGCTTGATGTCCAGCCGCTCTTTTACGCTCTGGCGCAGATCGTCCACGCGGGTTTCGAGACGGAGGCGCTGATCTTCAGCTCGTTTTTCCAGCACGTCAACGGGAATACCATGGGTCATGCGGGCCTCGCCTGCTTCTGGATCCATTCCTGGTCCTGTTTGAGAATCCTCAAGGTTCGGGTGGGCTTCATGCCGGAAGCCTTGATTCCTTTATAGCCGGTCTGGCCACAGACCGCGCCTGCCACCAAAAGGACAATGCTGACGATCAATCCGCCCCAGAACCAGGCGTAACTGCCGGAGACGATCCAGGTGTGAAGCAGGGCTACCACGGCGAAGACCAACGTAAACCAGCCGGTCAGCAGGAAAACAGCGGCCAGGGCCAGCAGCACGATGGAGCTCTTCCACGTGCGCAGTTTCTCCCTGGTTTCCGCGCGCAAGATCTGCACGCGGGTTTGGAAGAAAGTCTTCAACTCGTCTTTGATCCCTGCCAGTTCTGACGCCAATGATCTCTCAGCCGCCACGGTGCGCCCTCCTGATTCTCAGCCCCGCTCCAATCAGAAATCCGACGATGCCGGCAGCCACCACCACCTGCAACGGATGGTCGCGCCCCAGTTGCCGGGCGCGCTCCCGAACCTTCTCATAGTCAGCCTTGGCATGCCGGCGCAGGTCAGCTGTCTTCTCCAGCGCCGCCCGGCGCCAGTCTTCGGCGTGCTCGGCGGCTTCGCGACGAAGTTCCCACACGCGGGTCCGGGCGGTTGCGCCCAGCTCACTGAGGTGGTCGTCGCGAGTTTGGCCGGGCTCACGCAGCCTTCGTCGCGCGTCGCGGAACACCGCCACAGCAGTGCCTGCCACTTTGCCCACTTGCGCGGCCCGTCTTTGCAGCTCGGTCCCGGACATCTCAACGAATACCGGCCGCGTGGGCCCAGGAGCAGCAGATTCGTTGTCTTCGCTTTCGGGCCTTTGCGGTCGCAAATCGTCCATGGCCAAGCTCCTTGCCCGGAACTCACAAATCCGGGCGCACAGGCACACTCGCTACCAGAAGCTTAGATGGCGAATCCTGATGGGATGTTTGCAGCGATATTTACGGGAAGAAGGACGATGAGGGAATCGGGGGTCCGGGAGGTTTGCGCGAGTCGGATCGCGGACTCTGCGCCCCGGGCGGAATGCGGGTCCTAGAAGGCCCCGCCGCCTCCTCCGCCGAAGCCGCCGCCGGAGAAGCCTCCGCCGCTCGAGAAACCGCCGCCGCTCCAACCTGAGGAACTGGAACTGGCCCGGGGCGCCGATACAAAGGTCGAGCTTGCCTGTTGTGACATGGCGCCGATGCTGTTGACGAAAAAGATGGAGTTGAACATGCCGGGAGTGGAGCCCTGGTACCAGGTGGGCGGGTTCTGCACAATGCCCTCGAAATTCTTGGCCCAACGGTGCTCTACGCCCAGTGCCATGGCGTAAGGCAGGAACTTTTCAAACGTGTCCGGCGGCATGGTCTTGAGCCGGTCGGCATCCACGCGGTTCATAAATTCCTGGAAACCCTGAATCTGTACACGGGTCTTGGCGCCTTTGAGGGTGGTGGCGGTAAGCTGCCGGCCAAAGAGGAAAATGATCAGCACGGCGATGATCGCGCACACGAGGGTCAAGCCCATCGAGTTCAGGAAGTTGGCCATGCCGGTGAACTGCAGGACCACATACGGGGCCGCCACCAGGACCGCGCCTATGCCCCAGAGAATATGGGCTGACTCCGGGTCTACCGTGTACATGCCTTTCTGCTTGAGAGCGCCGATGATCTCGTCTTTCACCATAGGCAGAACGGTATAGAAGTGGTTGCGCAGATCCGAGAGGCGCGCCACCTGGCCGCCGGCGAAGATGCGATCGAGCATGGCGCGTTCGTAGTCGGTTAAATCCGTCCACGCGGAACGGTCCTTCAGCAGATGAAACTCGTAGTCCTTGGTGTTCGTCAGCAGGCCTTTGTGTTCGGTCTCCACGATCTTGACGTAGCCGCGCACCGCCATGTCCACCAGCACGGAGGTGATGTCACGAGGCGCCACGGCGTCGTCGATCAGCGTTCCCACCTCCGCCGGGCCCATGTTGTCGGGAGGGGCGTACATCGGCGCCACCGACATCCCCGGATCAGGATCGCGGCCCTTGAACCACCACATGGCGAACATCACCGCGAAAGCCCACAGAGGCAAAGTCACGATGGGATTGCCTCGGATGAACCATCCAAACTTGGCCAGCGCGCCCGGCTCCTTGAGCAGGTCCTTGGGAATGTAAACGTCGATGGTCAGCCCGCCGCGCATCGGCAGATTGGAGGCTTCGGCGTTCGCCACCGGCCCTTCCACAGCGGAACGCGCGTTTTCCGCCGATCCGTAAACGCCCTGATAGGCCTGCACCCGCAGCGAACCGCTGGTCTGCTCGGGGAAGTACACGATGGCCGACGCGCTGCCGATCGGTACCGGCCAGTCGTTGCCGGTTACGTTCCAATAAAACTCATCATGGTCCTCGAAGAACTTGGTGGCGTTGGCGACGGAGTACTCGATGTTGACCGTCCGCGTCGTATCCACCGCGCCGGGGACGAAAATCTTGAGGGTAAGAAAGCCATTGCTGGTGTGCGCCTCGTATTTGAGCGGGGAGCCGGTATCGTCGGTGATCGCGCCGACTTTAAGCAAGAGCGAGTAGTTGCTCCCGCGAGGTCCCGGGTAGTCCACAGGAATGATGCGATACACGCCCTGATACTGGCCATTGAAGACGAACGAGATCTTCTCGCTGATCCGGGCCGACCCGTTTTCATCCACGTGGACGGTGCTGGCGAAGCTGGCCACGCGATAGCTTCGCGCCCACACCGGCATCGCCACACAGACGATGAGCAGAACGAGCATCGCCTGACGCATGCCATATCGCCAACGGGCGGGGTTGGTCTGCATTGCCGTCAGAATTTGACCTGTACGTTTTGGCGATCTTCCGGGCTCTCCACTTCAAAGAACTGCTTGGCCTGGAAGCCGAACATGCCGGCAACGATGTTTGCCGGGAACGACTGTACCCGGGTATTGAAGTCGCGGACCACGGCGTTGTAATAGCGGCGAGCGTTCTGGATGTTGTCCTCAATGGAGTTGAGCGATGTCTGCAAG
>CAZFRV010000138.1:0-23410 GCA_964521445.1 uncultured Acidobacteriaceae bacterium | reverse complement strand
AAAAGGTGAAGGAAAAACAGCCTTTGAGCAAGGCGCCGGTTGGGGACGCGGACGGCGGTGGCAGCCCGGCCCATACGGCTCTTCAATGTAGTCAGACGGAACGCGCGTGAGGCGAAACAGTGCTTTCAGCCGGCAGGAGATTACGCGAAATCCGGGAACAGATCGGGCTTACTCTACGTGATGTAGAGATCGCCAGCACCTCGCTGTCCGAAGCCCGCGGCATTGAGGACTTCATCGTCAATCCCAGCCGGCTCTCGGACATTGAGACCAAGGGCGTGATCCCGAGCATCTACCGCCTGTATGTTCTCTCCGTAATCTATCGCGCCGATTTCACCGAAATGCTGAAGCTGTACGGTGTGGACCTGAATTGCACGGCCGCAGATTTTGCCATCTGCAGCCCGCGCAGGACACATCGGGTGGAGGTTTTCAGCGGGAGCAGTTCGGTTCAAGTGCCGATCAAGCTCGATCCCTCTTTCGATATCAAACGCTCCTCGAACCTGGGCCGCATGATCGAAAACTGGGGCTTGGTGCCCTTGCAATTTTTAGGGGAGTTGTCAAAAAAGAAATACATCTACGGCTACATCGGGATGGAAGACCTGACCATGTACCCGATGATTCCTCCGGGCTCGTTCCTGCAGATCGACGAAGAGCGCAGCCGCGTGGAAGAAGGGCCGTGGCGCTCGGAGATCGAACGTCCCATTTACTTCGTCGAAACCCGCGACGGCCACCTCTGCTGCTGGTGCTCGGTAAAGCGTGGAGAGATCGTACTGCAGTCGCACCCGCTTTCCCCGGTGCCGCCGCGCATTTTGAAGCATCCGCAGGAAGCCGAAGTGATCGGCCAGGTGGTGGGTATAGCTATGCGCCTCGTGGAGTGGTACGCTCCTGACGAGCAACAGCTGCAACCGAGTTCTGAAGAAGATCAAGGTGAGCCGAAAGAAGTTCGTCGCCGGTAACGGGCGCCTTGAGTACGAATGACTCCGGATGCAAGACCTGGGGGCCTTCCGGTCGAGAAACTGCATCCTGATATTCCTGATAGATCTCACGGATTGGCACTCGAATCAATTCCCCTGCCGTTTCCGCGTGGGCGCGAAGAATCGCGTCCTGGGCCAGACGGTTTCCGAAAACCCGGCTCAAGCCCCAGTGCTCGTAAGAGCCGCTTTCAGTTTGCAGGGAACAGATGTAGGCCAGCCGCTCCAGCAGAGTTGGCAACGCCCGCAACGAGCGTTCTTTGAAATCCTCGGCGGCGCTGCGATTCATCTCTCCCTCACCCCGCCTCAACATACCACAAAGGCCGCAGCCGGGAACGGTACTCTGAATTTTTCCGGAATTCCGGAATATGGTGACCAAAGTACAACATCAAGGTCGCCCGGTAAGACGCTGCACCCGCAGATCAACAGGGGAGGCCCGCCAGAACAGCAGGAGCAACGCCGCGGTTACCAAGGAAGTCCTGCGGCATCGGCTTTGCGGACTTGTGACGGCGCTCACTGTTTTATAATCAGGCGTTGAGGCATACTTCAGCAAAGTTTGTTAGTCAATCCTAGGGGCGGCCGTGAGGGCCGTATCAGGGACATTTTCATGGCAACGCTAGACGCAGGCATTCAGGAACGCTCAGAACGGGTCCGCGAAGACCGTCGTAATGTGAACGATTTCAGTATCCAGGTGGCCACGGTCAACGGCTCCGGTTCGCAGTCCGCCAACACCGTGCTGCTGCGCAGCATTTTCCAGATGGGCGTACCGGTCTCCGGGAAAAATTTGTTCCCCTCCAATATTGCCGGGCTGCCCACGTGGTACACCATCCGCGCCAGCCGGCACGGCTATATTGCGCGCAAGAAAGAGATCGATTTCCTGGTGGCCATGAACGCGGAGACCGCGCAAGAAGACGTGATGTCGCTTCGGCCCGGCGCCGCTTGCGTGTACGATGAGCCGCTGAATCTTTCCGGCCTCCGCCAGGACATCACTTTTTATCCTGTGCCCTATGACAAGCTGGTGGCCACGGTATGCCCGGAAGCCAAGCTGCGCCGTCTGGTCAAGAACATGATCTACGTGGGGGTAGTGGATTCTCTGCTGGGCATCGACATCAAGGAATCCGAGAAAGCGGTCAACACGCAGTTTGCCGCCAAGAAAAAGGCGGCCGAACTCAATATCAGCGCAGTGCGCGCCGGGTACGATTATGCCCGGGCGACCTTTATCAAGAAAGACCCGTTCTTCATCGAGCCCATGGACGAGAACCGGGGCAAGATCATCATCGATGGAAACGCCGCGGCTGCCCTGGGCTGCATGTTTGCCGGCGTGACCGTGGTGACCTGGTATCCCATCACGCCATCCACTTCGCTGGTGGAGCAGCTGATCGAGTACCTCAAGGAATACCGCATCGGTCCGGACGGCAAAGCCACCTTTGCCGTGGTTCAGGCGGAAGACGAGTTGGCCGCTATCGGCATGGTGCTGGGCGCAGGCTGGGCCGGCGCTCGTTCCATGACTTCCACTTCCGGTCCGGGAATCTCCCTGATGTCCGAATTTGTGGGCCTGGGTTACTACGTGGAGATCCCGGGCGTGATCTTCGATATCCAGCGCGTAGGACCTTCCACGGGTCTGCCCACGCGCACCATGCAGGGCGACGTTCTGAAATGCGCTTTCCTTTCGCATGGCGACACTAAACACATTCTCCTGCTTCCGTCTTCGGTGGAAGAGTGTTTCACCATGGCGGGCGAAGCGTTTGACCTGGCGGAGAGATTCCAGACGCCGGTATTTGTGCTGTCCGACCTGGATCTGGGCATGAACAACTGGATGTCCCGTCCGTTCACCTATCCGGAAAAGCCAATCGACCGGGGCAAGGTTCTCAATGCGGAGGATTTGCAGCGCCTGGGAGGCTTTGCCCGCTACAAGGATGTCGACGGCGATGGCATTCCCTATCGCACGCTTCCCGGAACGAACCATCCGGCGGCCGCATATTTCACGCGCGGCAGCGGCCATAACGAAAAGGCCCAGTACAGCGAACGTGGGGAGGATTACGTGCGGAACATGGACCGCCTGTCGAGGAAATTCGAAACCGCGCGCCAGTTTGTTCCCGCGCCGGTATTGGAGGGAGGCGGACCATCAAGAGTCGGCATCATCGCTTACGGTACCTCGCACTGGGCGGTGACGGAAGCTCGCGATCAGCTGAAGAAGGAGTACGGCATGGAGTTGGACTACCTCCGGCTTCGCGCTTATCCTTTCAGCCCCAACGTGCACTCTTTCATTGCCGGCCACGACGTTGTGTATGTGGTGGAACAGAACCGGGACGCACAAATGCTCGCCCTGCTGAAGCTGGATGCAGCTCCGGAACAGATCGTGAAGCTGCGCAGCGTGCTCCACTACGACGGATTGCCGATCGACGCGCGGTCCGTCACCGATGAGATCGTTGCTCAGGAGGGTAGATAATATGTCGGCGACTCCAACCACTCCAGCTCCGGGCGCTGGAGCGAAGACCAACCATATCGGTTTGACCGTTCTCGACTATCGCGGCGGCAAGACCACGCTATGCGCCGGCTGCGGACATAATGCCATCTCCGAGCGCATCATCGATGCCGCGTACGAGATGGGCGTACAGCCGGAACATTTGGTCAAACTTTCCGGGATCGGATGCTCCTCCAAGAGCCCGGCTTATTTCCTGAACCGCTCGCACGGATTCAACACCGTCCACGGACGCATGCCCTCGGTGGCCAGCGGCGTGGCTCTTGCCAATCACAAGGTCATGCTGCTGGGCGTTTCCGGCGACGGCGATACCGCCTCGATCGGGATCGGCCAGTTCGTGCACCTCATGCGCCGCAACCTGCCCCTCATTTACATCATTGAGGACAATGGCGTGTATGGACTGACCAAGGGCCAATTCTCCGCCACGGCTGACTTGGGCGCCAAGCTCAAGACCGGGGTGATCAATGATCTGCCGCCCATCGACACGTGCGCGCTGGCCATCCAACTGGGCGCTACCTTTGTGGCGCGCTCTTTCTCAGGCGACAAGAAACAGCTGCTCACGCTGCTCAAGGCCGCCATTGCCCATCGCGGCACGGTCATGCTGGATGTGATCTCGCCGTGCGTGACTTTCAATGATCACGAAGGATCCACCAAGTCCTACAAATACCTGAAAGATCACGAGGAGCCCCTGCAGGACCTGGGCTTTGTTCCCGGCTTCGAGAACATCGAAGTGGAATACGATCCCGGAACCACGGCCATGGTGCGCATGCACGATGGTTCTGAGTTACGCCTGCGCAAGCTGGATCGCGACTACGATGCCACCAGCAAGACCGGCGCGCTCCGCGTCATGGGGGAGGCCCATGAGAAGGGCGAAGTGCTGACTGGAGTTTTCTACGTCAACACCCAGGCGCCCAGCTTCATGGAACTACTCGGGCTCGCGGACGAACCGCTTTCCCGCCTGCCGGAGAGCGTGGTGCGTCCGCCCAAAGAGGCGCTGGATGCGATTATGAAGGAGCTGCAATAGACCGGGGCGCGGGCGCCCCGCTTGTGTCTGCTGGAATCCGACTATGTCCAATCCCGGGCCTCTGTTTCGTCCCTTTGACAAACTCGTCAAAATCACCATCGCCGACAAAGATTTTCAAGTCCCGGAAGGCAACATGCTTCTGCGCGCTCTGCAGTATCTTGCTCCTGAAGATATCTCCTATGGAAAGTTCTGCTGGAACGAAGAATGCCAGTATTGCCGCGTCAGTTACGATTTAGGTCCGGACACGCAGAACCGCGTCGCCATCTCCTGCAAGCTGATGGTGCAGGAAGGAATGCGGGTTACGGAAATGGCGCAGGAGATTCATTACTGTCTTAGAAAGCTGGGATTGAAGAAGAAAGAGAAAGCGCAGGCAGAAGACGCGAAGGGATAAGAGTTAAGAGTTTAGTGGTGGTTGGGGGACGGACGGCCGGGCCTGGAGGCCGCTCCCGCGACCCCCAGTTTGTTGAGACGATCTCTGGCCTGCGCCGCTTCCGGGCTCTTGGGATAGCGCGCAATCAGGCTGCGTAGTTCCTGTACGCCCTGGCTGCGCTGTCCCAAGTCGAGCAACGCAATGCCCTTTTTCAGTTGTGCTGCGGCTGCCTTGTTTCCGCCTGGATACTGGTCCAGCACCTTGTTGTAGGAGATCACCGCCCCCTGCAGATTCCCCTGGCGATATTGAATCTCTCCAAGGTAGAACTGGGCATTGCCGGCCAAGTCCGTGTTGCCGTAAACCTGCAGGTACTGCGTGAACTCCGTCGATGCCAGATCATTCTTCCCGGCATTGAAATCACCCAGAGCGGCGTTGTAGAGCGAATCGGCCGGCGGAGCCTGGTTGGCTGCGCCCGGCCCGTTCGGCGAACCCGTGGCGCCCGGCTGGGGATTGGTGATGTTTTGCTGCTGCGCCTGGATGTCATCGAGCTGCTTCTTGACCTTCGCCAAGTATGCCTTCAACTCGTCCACCGAATCATGCAGCGATTGCACCTGGCCGGAGATCTGGTCGACCTTGGAGGACGCGTCCGTGGTCTGCGCTCCCAGCGTCTTTTGCAGGCTCTGGATGGCAACACCCATCTTGTTCACGTTGTCACTCTGTTGCGTGATCATGTCTTTCATGACGCCCATGCGCTCGTCAAACGACTGCTTCATTTGCGTCATGTTGTCTTGCATGATCTGGAGCTGGGTTTGAATCTGGATAAGCTGCGACTTGGTATCGGCTGCGAATGCGGGTTGGACACAGCAGGCGGCCAAGAGCAGCACGGCAAGCATGGCGATTAGGCTGTTCTTGTTCATAGGCGTTTTTAACTCGTTAGATGCTGGATAGCTGGCGCTCCAGCGGAAATTTTACTTCAGCGAAAGAGAAGGGGCGCAGGGCGTGGTGCAACACCGGACGGGCCTAAGGCCCGTCCGGTGCTCAAGGTTCAATGCACCAGCACGAAGTGATCGCGCCGGTTTTTCTGCCAGCAATCCTCGGTGGATTCCGTGCAGACGGGTTTTTCCTTGCCATAGCTAATGGTCCGGAGCTGGCTCGCGTTTACGCCGCCTTGGACCAAAGCCTGCTGGGCCGCCGCGGCGCGCCGCTCGCCCAGGGCCAGGTTGTATTCCGTGGAGCCGCGTTCATCGCAGTTGCCCTCAATCCGGACGATCCAATTGGGGTGGGCTGCAATGACTTGGGCCCCGCGCGCCAGGACCTGTTGCGATTCCGGCCGCAGGTCCGACTTGTCGTAGTCGAAATAAATGTCGGTCAGAGCCTGGGCCAGAATCTGGTCGTCGGTAAGCGACGGCGCGGGCGTCGGGGTTGGTGTCGGCGGTGGCGGCGGCGCGGTGACCGTAACCGTGGCCGTCGCGTCCTGCGTTCCACCCGCGCCCTTGGCGGTCAGGTGGTAGGTTGTGGTTTGCCGGGGCGAAACGCTTTGCGAGCCGCTGGCATCGACTTTGTTGCCGTCGAGAGCGATGTCAGTCGCGTTCTGCGTACTCCAGGTCAGAGTTGACGACTGTCCGCTTTGAATGGTGGCAGGATTCGCGGACAGCGTGGCGCTTACAGGCGCAGGCGGCGGTGGCGGCGGTGGCGGTTTTTTCTTCCCTCCGCAACCGACAGCCAGCACCCCTAGGACAGACAGCATGATTCCCAAAATCAAATGCTTCTTGGTGTTGTTCACCTCATGTCCTCCCAAAATTACTCGAGCTGTGCTCGACAGAATTCGACAAAAAAACCTATTGATAACTCCAGTTCGGTTGACTATTACGGCCCTCGCGGGTGAGCTGCTGCAGATGCGTGCCATCGGCCAGCACGCTCCAGATCTGCTCCGTCCCGCCGCGGGTGGATTGAAAGACGATATGGCGTCCGTCCGGCGACCAGGAAGGAAAATCATTTCGCCCGCTATCGTGGGTCAATTGTACGATTTGCCGGGAAGCGATATCCATAAGATAAATGTCGGCGCCGCCTACTATGCCGGGGCCGTAGTTGCGTATCCAGGAAAACGCCAGCAGAAGGCCGTTGGGCGACCAGGAGGGCGAAACCGCATATCCCTGGTCGGTAATTTTTTGAAGGTTGCTGCCGTCCGCGTCCATGATGTAGATCTGTGGGAGGCCGGTTTGTCCGCTGACGAAGGCAATTTGCCCGTTGGTCTTGGGATTGAAGACGGGAGAGACGTTGATGTGCGCCGAGGTCAGCCGCCGGAGTCCCGCGCCGCTAGCATCGGCCAGAAAGATTTCCGTTCCGCCCCGTCCCTGTGACGACGCAAAAGCGACCTTGGTCCCGTCCGAGGACCAGGCAGGAGAAATGTTGTCGCCGCTGAAATGCGGGAAAGCGACCAGCCGTCCCAGCTCCAGTGAGTACATCATGATCTGCCAGGAATCCTTGCCGAGGCCGCTGAAGGCAAGGCGGGAACGATCGGGCGAGATCCGGGGCGAAAGAGCGATCGATCCCAGATGCGTAAGCTGCTGCTGGTTGGCCCCGTCGTAATCCATGGACCAGACTTCCTTGGCCCCGCTGCGCGAGCTGATGAAGAAAATCTTGCTCTCGGCAATCCCGGCAATGCCGCCGCCCAGCCGGGAGATGATTTCGTCGGCAAAGCGGTGCGCGATCAGGCGCGCGTTGTCCGGAGTGGCATCTTCGCGATATTGTTTACCCAGAATCGGCGGCGCGCCGGCGTTCTTCACGTCGAAGAGCCAGCCCTGAACGTCCACCTTGCCGCTGTTCACTCCCAGGTTGCCGAAAGCCACAAGCCCGGCATTCGGGGGCGGATTGCCCCACGATGCGACGGTCAACTCTGCCGGCTGCCCGGGCGACTGCAGTGGATAGAAGCTCTTGGCCACGATCTCAAATATGCCGGCGTTGTCCAGGTCATTCCACAATGTCTGGTTGAAGACCGTATTCAGCGGCCCGGTTTGGGGATCGGCGTTTGCGGCCTTGAAATCGGGGACAGCAAGGCGTGGCCGCTCCTGACCCATGTTGAGTTCAAAGCTTATTTTGCCCTGAAAGCCCGCAGCCACTGACGTGTACAGCAAAGCGAGAGTGAAGAACAACGCGCTGATCGTCCATTTGACCTTAAACATGTTTTTCCTATTTAGGAGGATAATCAAACCAGAATTCCACAGAAATCCGATTGCCCTCCGGCAGCGTGCCAAACTTGTCAATCCGGAGAACAGCGCGCAGAGCTGACTGGTCAATGGCAGGTACGCCACTGGATTGAGCTAAACGCACATTGTCGGGACTTCCATCTCTCAGAATGTCGAAAGCGATATAGCCACGGTGCGGCGCCTGAATGTGGGGATCGAGCTCATACGTAAGCCAGTTCTCTTGTACTTTGCGTTTGACAACATCCACGTACCACCCGTACTTGCTTCCAAAATCGGCATTCTGGAAACTGAAACCGCCCTTCATGTTCGGCGCCGTGAAAACTCCATACGGTCCGCTCACTGGGCCGCCTTCGCCGTAGGGGACGGCCGTCGCCGGAGTCGGCATGGGATGCGGCCGGACATTCGCGTTTGTTACCACTTTATCGATCTTGGGCTTGGTAACCTGGCCGGGTATCGTGACGCCGTCGGGCGTCTCAACTGTTTTCTCCTGCGGCGGGGTCTGGGTCACGGCCTTGGTGTCATTGGCGACGATGTTCTCGATCTGTGTTTCCTGCTTCGGAATAGGGATAGGCGCACTCACCAGTTGTGCGCTGACCGCATCGCCCTCGTTTTCACCCCAATTGGATTTTCCGTTCGGTATCATCACAAAGCCGAGCACGAAGATAGTCAGGCCCAGCAGCGCGTGAAAGCCGAGCGACAGCGCCAGTGGCTTTCGCCAGCTCTCCCGCTCGTAGAACATGTTGGCCCGCAAATACGCCATTTCTGTATCTGCTCCGTTACGGCTTGCTGCCCCGGATAGGTTCGGTCACGATGCTGATGTTCCTGATCCCAGCTTGCTTTACCGTGCTCATGACGGTGGCAAAGGCGCCGAAAGCGACATTCTCATCGGCCTTGACGAAAACCGCCTGATCTTGTGGATCACGAATCTTCTTGTGCAGTAGATCGCCCAGTTCGTCGAGCTTCACGTGATCGTTGCCCAGATACACTTCCTGGCTTTTGGTGATGGTGATGACCAGGCGTTCTTCGGAAATGACCTTCACCGTTTTGGTCTTGGGCAGACTGACTTCAATGCCGGACTGCAACATCGGCGCCGTCACCATGAAGATGATCAGCAGCACCAGGACCACGTCCACCAAAGGAGTAACGTTGATTTCGGCCAGCGAGGTCTCTGTTCGGCCGATTTTGTTGGTAAAGGCCATCAGCGCACTCCCGTGGGCACTCCCGTGGTCACGCCCGTAGTGCGTTCGATCATGTTCACCAGCTCCAGGGAGAAGTCATCCATGCGTGCGCCAAACTCGCGCATGCGGTTGGTGAAGATGTTGTAAGCAATGACTGCGGGGATGGCTGCGGCCAGGCCGGCGGCAGTAGTGATCAACGCTTCGGAGATTCCGGGAGCCACGGCGCTAAGGGTAGCGGCCGAACTGTTGCCGAGTCCGTAGAAGGCGTCAATGATGCCCCACACCGTGCCGAACAACCCAATGAACGGCGAGACGGCGGCGGTGCTCGCCAGCCATGGCAAACGCCGCTCCAGCCGAGTGAGTTCCTCAGACGAGGCGATCTGCGCCGCCCGCTGCACCGCCGGGAGGTTCTGTTCACCCTGGCGGCGATATTCGTCATAAGCGTTGTCAAACACGGCCACCAGCGGGCTGGGCTTGAACTGCTCAGAGACTGCGGAAACGTCCTGCAGCCGGTGTGCCTTACGAAACGCGCGCAGAAAACGCCCGCTCTGCGCACGTGCGCGCCGCAGGCTTGCCCATTTCGACAAAATAATGGACCACGAGAGGATGCTGAAAACCAGGAGTATGAGGAGCACTACCTGGGCCACGGCGCCTGTTTGCCGGACCATGGTAACGATCTCCCCGCCAATGAAAAAGCCGAACAGAGAAGTATTCATCATTGCAAATTCAATTGCCTCTATGAGTTAAATTGACCGTACCATCCCCGGCTGCGCTCGTCAAACAGGTGAATCTATTGCTTCAACAGGACTAAGGTACATCTCCAAAAAACACGAAAGCGCAAGGGTACGCTCCCCCTTGCGCCGAATGAGTGCCATATTCTGCCGGATCAACTGCTTCTGCTCTTCCTTGTGCTCACGTCCGCCGATAAAAGCATTCTACTCCGAATCGCAATGTTGAGATACGTGGAAAGGCTGGGCGTGTACCCCGTTGGTACAATGGCCCATGCGCGCCGACAAATATAGGGAAGACCGGGTTGGCGACCATCGTGGCGCGACTGTGTTGACGCGACGTCTGTTTCTCGCTCTCGCGGGAGCAACCGTGGTTGCGCCTGCCAACATGTGGGCGGAGGAAATCGTGCCTGCCAATCTCGACCACATTCTTCTCGGCATTGACGATCTGGAAAGCGGCATCGCCTGGGTCGAGCAGCGCACCGGCGTCCGCGCTGTCTTCGGCGGCGTGCATCCCGGCCGGGGTACCCAGAACGCGCTACTCTCGCTGGGTCCGCGCCGCTATCTGGAGATCATCGCTCCCGATCCGAAACAGCCACTTGAGGGACCGGCGCAACCACTCGCAGCCATGCAAGAACCGCGGCTGTTCAACTGGGCGGTGCACACCGATGACATTGCCGCAGCCGCAAAAAGAGCAGTTGCCGCGGGCTTTGCCATCGACGGCCCGGCGGACGGTTCTCGTACGCGTCCTGACGGCAAGACCTTGCGCTGGAAAGCTTGCCGCTTGCAGAATGACCGCGGCGGACTGCTTCCGTTTTTCATCCAGTGGGACCCCGGCTCGGTCCACCCATCGGAAGACGCACCTGCGGGATGCGTGCTGAAACGGTTCTACATGGAGTCGCCAGCGGCGCCGGAGTTGAAGAAGCTCTGTCAGGGTCTGGGGCTTGACATCTCGGTCGAGCGCGGAGACAAGCCGTTGCTGCACGCGTTCATCAGCAGTCACAAAGGCGAAGTTCAGTTCTGAAGCGAGTGCCAATCAACATCGCAAGCGGGTGATGTAGTTCGCACCTGACACCGTTCTGCTCCGGCGGAACTTGAGGCAGGGAAACGGTAAAAACCTGCTCCATCACCCGCGCGTCTTGTTTAGATGCATTTGCGCCCTGACTGCTCCCACCGAGGGAAGTCAGGTGGTGGACAGTTTCAAACTGACACATCTGCCGGAGAGCCCACATCTCCGGCCTTGACACCTGAATCCGTGCTACCATTAAGGTCGTTGGATTGATTGTCCTCGACTCGGATAGACTCGTCGCGTTTGCTGCCTGCCTATTTCTGCTGAGAACAGCCTCTTAAGACTTCGAACATCGCAAAGGAACTAAGGATCATGAAACTTTTCGTCGGCAACTTTTCTTTCAGCACCACAGAAGCAGACCTGCAGGCCCTTTTCGCGCCCTATGGCGCTATTGAGAGTGTGGCAGTGGTCACCGATCGCCAGACCGGGCGGTCGCGCGGTTTTGGCTTCGTGGAAATGAATGACCGCGGTGAAGCGGAAAAGGCCATTGAAGCCCTGAACGGCAAAGACTTCGGCGGACGCACACTCAACGTGAACGAAGCGCGGCCCAAGACGGACAACGGCGGTTTCCGCGGCGGCCGGCCCAGCGGCGGACGCGGCGGGCGCCAGGATGACTATCGCGGACACGCGCGCCAGCCTCGGGAACCCCGGTGGTAACTCTGGCCCAGCAAACGGGCCAATCTTCATCCAGCGGAACGGCGAAACGAGTGCGCCAGCTGAGCGCGAACACGCCGCCGTCCCGCAATCTGGTGATGAAAGTAGTGGCGTGCAGCCAATGCGGAGAGCGCTTCGCCATTGGCCACAATCCGGCCTCTTCGGACGTCGAGCTGGCCGAGCGGCAGGCCTTGTGGCTCGAAGAGATCTTCGTTTGGGACCACATCCAGGAAAACAAGCACCGCGGATCGATCGCCTTGCCCGCGGCGAATGAAATGAAGTAATTGAATCTGCGGGCTTGGTGCCGCATCGGCATGACCCAGGCTGGGTTACGTCGGTAAGCGCCAAAGAGGTTTCGTACTGCCCCACTTGTGTTACACTGTAAGTGCTTTAGGTTCCCGGTTGCAGGGTGTCCAATGATTCGGATCTCGTTCAGGATACCCGCCTATGAAGTCCCTCCGTTTATCTACAGCAAAAATCTAATCATCGGCATGAGATCACTCTGCCTTGACGTTTGATAACGTCCTGCCGGAACCGGCGCCGACTAAGAAAGCAACAAACTGACAACAATGGTTCGTTTTACAGAACTACCAATATCTCCCTATCTACAGGGCCGCCTTACTGCGGCCGAATTCATCACCCCCACAGAAGTCCAGGCTGCGGCCATCCCGCATGCCCTCAAAGGCCAGGACATTCTGGCAACCGCCCAAACCGGCACCGGCAAAACGCTCGCCTTTCTGGTGCCGATCATGGAAAAACTGCTGCACAATCCGGCGGCGAAGGGCGTCCAGGCACTGGTGCTCGTACCGACGCGCGAACTGGCCATGCAGATCAATCGCCAGCACGAACAACTCCGGGGCAACAAACTGCCCGCGGCCGCAGTGCTGATCGGCGGAAGCTCGGAGCGCACGCAACTGGACGCTCTGCGACGTGGGGCCAAGCTGATCATTGCTACCCCCGGCCGATTTGAAGACCTGCAGGAACGCGAATTGTTCCAGGTCCGGACCGTCAACACACTGGTGCTGGATGAGGCCGACCGCATGCTCGACATGGGTTTTATTCCGGCAATTCGCCGGATCGTGGCCGAACTCCCCCGGGCGCGGCAGACGATGTGTTTCTCAGCCACTTTGGACCCGGCTGTGGCCCATCTGGTGGACGATTACCTGCGCTCCCCCGTGCGTCTGGCTTTTGGCTCGACGCGCAAGGCTTCAGAAAGCGTGGAGCTGATAGCGTACGAAGTGCAGGCCGACCAGAAGCTGGCGCTGTTGCGCCGTCTGCTGGAGCGCGAGGAAGGCCGCACCCTGGTCTTTGTCCGTACCAAGCGGGCGACGGAGCGGCTGGGACAAAAGCTGGAGCGCGCGGGTTTGCGTGTCTCCGTGATCCACGGCGACCGCTCGCAGCCTCAGCGTAACAAGGCCCTGGAGGCCTTTCAGCAGGGACGGTCGCGCGTGCTGGTCGCCACCGATGTGGCCTCCCGCGGCATTCACGTGGACGACATCGCCCAGGTGATCAATTACGATCTGCCCGCGGTGGCGGAAGAGTTCATTCATCGCGTGGGAAGGACGGGACGGGCCGGCGCCAGCGGCGCCGCAGCCACGTTCTTCACCCCGCTGGAGCGCTCCGAACTGGCCGCGTTGGAGCGCAATCTCCAAATCAAAATCCGGCGGGCGAGCGTGGACAACGACCTGAGCCGCGAAGAACGGGCCGGGCCGGTGGATACTTCGTCACTGGTTCCGGTACCGGTGAAACCAGGCTCCCGGATGGTGCGTCTGCCTGGCGAAGTCCTGCAACGGCACGCATAACATAAACTGCGCGGAAGTATGCGCGGGCGTGTTGCGAAGGGGTTGGTAGAGTATAGTTAGAAAGCTACCTTCTCCGGAGACACGCCCGCCGCTCGCGCCTTCGTGGACAGCAGCAAACCGCTTTACGAGGTGCTCATGCGCTCCGGTCTAATCTTTAACGTCTCTGCAAAGATCTCCAACCGTTACATGCTTTGCCGGATGTTGGCAGCCTCAGCCCGAAAAATGCATCGCGATGGCGTATCCACGTCGCAGTGCATCAATAACTCTTTGCGGGCTCTTCAAGGCGCTCAACCGGAGGAGGAAGGCAAGCCGTCGTTGGCAGCAAGCGAGGAAACGACAGCGATTGAAACCACAGAAACCGAGGCGCTTGTGCCCTAGCTGGCACCCAACCGGGCACAAGCCTGGTTTCCGGTCTTGAGATCAGAAGTCGTGGAAGTTGAAGCCTTCCGGTTCACCTTCTTCGTTATACGTCACAGTCAATTCGCCGGAGCGTTCCCCGGGAGGGGTCTGCTCCTGTTCGATCTTGCGCTGGGCTTTCTTTTGCGCCTTTTCAACGCGCTTTTCCTGTCTTGCCCGTTCCTTTTGCCGCTTGGCGGCGGTCGTGCGAGAGCTTCCAGCCATGAATACTCCTCTCTTGAATAAACATTCAGAACGGCCTAAGCCGGGTTAAGAAATGCGCTCGGATTAGAATTCAAGCTTCCTTCCAGGTTATCACACGACCGCCCGGAGCTCACCTCCGGGTCATGAAGCGAAACTGGTACGTGAGGGAGACCGTACTGAAGTTGCCGCCCACGCGGGTCACCGCCCCCGTGGCATACTGGAATTTGAGCGCCTGGCCATGTCCGACGGGTAGAGCAAAGGTCAGTCCGACGCGTACATTCTGCTGCAGATCGTTGCTTAGAACTCCGTCGACCGTGGTTCGTCCGCCGGTGTAATAGATGCCGTCCACCGCCGCCCACATGCCCGGACGGAAGGTGTAGCTGATGTGGACTTGTGTGGCGCCAATTGGAGCCTGCTGCCGTACGTGGCCGCCAAAGAAACTGGAGTTCTCGGTAAAGAAATATCCGCCGAGATATAAATCGAACGTCCACGAATGCACGGCGCGGGAGAAGCCAATCTGAGGTTTGAAGGACCAGCGGTTGGTGCCAATGTTGATCAGCAACCGAGGATCATATTGTCCCAGAGGTGCGGTGATGGTCACGCTGATACCGATAACCGTCTTCGACTTCCGCTTTTTGAACTCTTCCGGCTTCAACGCGGGCGAGCCGTACAAATTGTAGGAGATCCTCAACAGTGGATCACCCAAGCCGGAGCGGTAGATATGCGTCTGAACGCCGTTCACCAAACCCGTTCCCGAGCCCCAGACGTAAGGCACGCCGAGCGACACAGTTGTCTGCCGGCCGAACAGGCCAAAGGAGTGATAGTAGCCGGCTGACATCGTGTTGAACTGCACGTTCGCGTTTTGAATAGGGATGGTTGGATCGAGCAGGACGTCGCCGCTGGAGTGGGCGTACGTGAGTCCTAAGAAATTCGTCCCTATGGGGGCCGGCGAATAAGCCCGGGGTTCCAATTCCTGGGCCACAGCCATCGTACATATGAGGAATGCCGCCACGGCAATCAGTGCCAACGGCGCGATCCGGGCAGCAACTTTCAAGAACATGGCCATCGCTCTGCGGTTTAGACGCAAACCACGATGTGAGCAGATGTACCGCCGGCCCAGCCCGGAACTTGCGACTGGGACGGTCCGGCGCTGGGGAGCGCGTTGGCTGACCCGCAAGGTATTCTTGCGCCGTCATTGATTTCGCTCGAAGAGCGCCAGCAAATACAATGGGTTTCGGAGGCAAGTCTTTTTGGCGTTCTTTCCCTGCCAGCGCAGCACCCACTGCATCTACCCACGAATGAAGTCAGTTCACGCAGCCGTTGTTGCCGTTCTTGCGTGTCTGCTGGCGCTGTGCACGGGAGCGTCCGCCGCCGACCTGAAGCAGAAGACCACTGACGCCTTTAACAAATACGTCGCGGTAACGGAAGAGAGGATGGCAGGCGAACTGAGGCCGGGAGGACCGTTTCTCTACCCCGACCATCCTACGGCGAAGCCATCGGAAGAGATGCACGACGCCTACAACCGGCTCAGGCAGGGCGAGATCCTGGTGGAGAGGCAGGAGACCAGGCTCGACGGAAAAGATGTTGAGGTCCCCGACGGCATGGTCCATCACTGGGTTGGCCTGGTCTTTATCCCCGGGGCCACTCTCGCGGACACCCTGGCCGTGGTGCAGGATTACGACCATCGCGCAGAACTTTATAAGCCCGAGGTGATTGCTGCACACATCATCTCCCATCACGGCAACGACTACCAGATTTTCATGCGGCTCTACCAGAAGCGGTTCACCACCGTGGTCTTCAACACCGAATACGCGATCCACTGGGGCCGCGTGGACGAGAAGAAGTTGTACTCCCATTCGCTGAGCACCCGCGTGGCCGAGGTGCAAGACGCGGCCAAGCCCGATGGCCCCGAGGTACCCGTAGGCCACGGCAACGGGTTTCTATGGCGGCTCAACACCTACTGGCGCTTTGAGGAGAAAGACGGCGGCGTGTACGTTCAATGTGAGGCGCTATCGCTCACTCGCGATATTCCTTTTGGCCTGGCGTGGCTGATCAAGCCGCTGGTGACCAAGATTCCCAAACAGTCGTTGGACCGGGCGCTCGGGCGGACTCGCGAGGTGGTGCTGGAGAAAATGAAGCGGAGATGAACTCGCCGACAACGAGCTGCCCTACTGGTTCGCTCATCTCCGCATGATCAAGGCCTTACCGTGTCTTGTAAGTGAACGTCAGCTTAGTCTCTTCATCCAAAACCAGAGCACGAGCAAAGCGATACGAACTTCCGGCGCGAGGCACGTCCACTCGCACCGGAAGAACTCCCGCCACTTTCTTCTGCAGATTGAAGACGTTGGCCGAGGCAACCTGCTGCGGCTGGTCCTTTCTGTCTTCCTTCTTGCCAGCCAACCCTGCTCCGCTGCCAAAGCCGCCGTTCGTGTTGCTGAAAGTGTTGGTCACCTGCGATTGAGTCGTTTCGATCATCGGCGCGGCGGCCGTGACTTCGACGGTTTCACTTGCTCCTCCCACTCTTAAAGGAATACTGTACTGCGCGGGGTGGCTTGCGTCATACGGAGTATTGCCGTAAACGGCGGTCTGGAAACCTCTGGCACTGACTTCAATCTTCACCGTACCCGAGGACACACCGTAAACTGCCCACTGTCCTGAGGAGTCTGTGGTTGCCATTCTCAAAATTCCCGTGTCCAAACTAGTCACTTTCACCTGAGCGCCGGATACTACCGCACCTTGCGGATCAACGACGATACCGCCGAGTTGGCCCGGGGCCTTGGGAACAGTATTTGCGACACCGCCTGCGTTTCTGCCAAATTCGCCGTGGTACGCGTTGGTGCCGCTTTTGGTTATGACTTTCGTCGTCACGCCGGGAACAAACAGAGCGAGATTGTCCAAGCCCTGATTCTCCTGAACTCCTGAGAAGTTCGACAGTGCGGCTCCCAAAGATGTCTTGCTAGCCTCAGGCTCGCCGAAGTTTGGAAAGAAACTCGCCGAGATCGCATCTCCTCCGAAATCCTTCACCTTGTACTGCTCCGGCAGATAGACCTCCCACTCCAGCACGCTGATGGGGACGTCCATACTGGGCAATGACAGCTCGGACCCGCCCTTCTTGGCGAACGGCGCGCCGGAGTGCAGAAAGACGAACGACACTTCGTATGCATCGGTGGGACGGAAGCCGGCGCGCAGCAAAGGCACGCGAGCGCCGTCGGGGCCCTGTACTGGTTTTACTTTCTCTCCGGCCACGTCGGCGGAGAGAATGCTGGCGCCGGCCGGGAGATCGACTTTCAGGAATGGCTGCGCCTGGTTCTTGACGGTGAGCTTGACTTCGGTGAGCGACCGCCCCTCGGAGGTCACCATGGTGGTTACGACGGCGCGCTCGGCCACTGCGGCCAGCACCGTGCTATCGGGGAAGCGTACCCAATCGAGCGCGAGGGTGGGTATCTCATTAGGCTGCCGGTGAAAACGAAATGCCGCCTGCAGAGGAAAGTGTGAGAGCGACCGCAGGAACTGATTCACTTCTTTCAAGTCCATACGCTTGAGCCCGCCGCCTTCGCTCGCGGTCAGCTCCATGGCCCCGGCGCCTTCCACTAAGACCTCGCCGGTCTCGCGCTGAGTGTTCGAGAAACTCACAAATGGCGTCTCTACTTTCGTAACCCCGGATAGCTGCTTCTCCATAGAGATCAGGAACTGATGTGTGCGCGGCGCGCCGGCGCGCAACTTCACCGTCAATTCACCGCCGCTGAGCTCGCTGCCGTCGACCGTGGCGCCGCTTACGTTGGTGATCTCATAGTCGGTGGGCACAGTAAGCTTGAACTCGCTGGGCTGGCCCTGGACCACGGTCACATCGGCGAGGACCGCAACCCGCAGGCTGTCTTCGCCCACCGAGACCAGCGTCTTCACGTCAGAGAGAAAGCGCACTTCTTTCGGCGTCACCGGCGCGGCGATCTCCCTCGTGGTCCACCAGACACTGGCCGGCTGGCCTGGTGCCAGCGTGGCTTCAATGGTGGTCTGGCCGTTCTCCGACGAACGGCTGGTGATCAGCCCGGGGCTGATCCGCACGTTGGTGTGGTCGCCGGGAATTACCAGCGAGAGACGCACGCTGCCCGCAGCCGGTACCGGCAAGCTGAACGACGCGCGCCCGGCTTCAATGCCTAGCGGCAGACCGGTATCGAGCGTTACCGCGAACTCCTGCGCCCCAGGCAGCACTGCCGTGGCCATGGAGCCTTCCTGCAACAGCGGCAGCGTCTTGCCTTGCTGGCGTGCGTTGAAAATAGTGAGACCGCTGGTCAAGGGGACCTTGGCAGCGTTTCTGCTGAACACTTCGCCTTCTTCGACGACTGTGCCCAGCACGGACTCGTTGCCCACACGCAGCTTCAGCTCTGCGTGCTTGATGGTGTAGGCGATCGGCGGCGTCTCATGTTGCTTGACGGCTTTGCCCGCCAGGTCCACCAGCCGGTCGTACTCGGCCAGCGTCAGCGTGACGTTGCCGGAAGATGGCAGCGGCAGAGGGCTCTTGTCCTCACCCAACAGAGCGGTGGGAATGATCATGACCATTGCGAGCAGCTTGCTTGTGATCTTCATTTTCGTCGTCTTCATTTTCCACCTTCCTTTTTCTCACGCTGATAGCTCAGCTCGATGGCTGGCGATTGGTTTTCTCCGGTCAACTCAGATACTAGAAACGTGAACGATCCAAACACCGGGAACGAGACGCGGATAGGCAGCACCCGGGCGCTTTTTCCGCCGATGGTCTTGGTGCGGAACTCATCCAGGGCCTTGGCATCACCCTGCGGCGCCGCCGATGGGTCGTTGTTGTTCTGTCCGTCGACCTCCTGGTCGTTGTTGCGGCCCCGCAGGCCGTTGACCGTGAACCCGGGCCCCGTCGAGGACACTGCCGCATTGAGTGCGGGAGAGAATGGGTTCTCGTACGCCTCCACCCGGAACGTTCCCGGCTCGGCGGTCACCCGGAATTGCGGCGCATGGAAGAGCAGCACGCCGCTGCGCGAGATGGGAAGATCGAGCGCCGGCAGAGTGAGCCGGGCGCGTCCTCTTTCCGTCCACGCTGTATCCCGGATCAGGTAGACGACCTCCACCGCAAATACTGGAGCGTCATCTCCGGCGCGCGATTTCTCGAGCGGCAGCAGCACGCCCCCGTCCTTGGCCACGCCGGGACGGACGGGTTTGCCGGCGAGCGTGGCGCTCCATATGCTCGCGTTCGGGGGCAGCGTGACTTTTAGAAAATTACGTTGGTTGTTGCGGATGGCGTAGCGCGCCTGCACCAGGGTCTTGCCTTCATTGCTGACTAATATCTGGTAACGGGCCTCTTCCACGTTAGCCAGCAGCACCGCCTGCTGCGCATAACGGGCCACGTCAACGGTAAGCGAGCGCGGGACCGTGGTATCGCCGGAACGAAAACGAAAAGCCACCAGCGAGGGCGATTGCCGGCTGGCCACAGTTTCGCCCAGATCAACGGCGTCGGCGCTCTCCAGACCTTGTTCTTTCTGGTCCTTGATCTCGCCCGCACCCAGGACTTCAACGGCAACGCCGCCGCTTTCGCGCTCCACGTTGAGCAGCCGCAGCAGGCCGATCTCAATTTGCCCATCGCGGGCGGTGCGTGTCTCGCCGGTAACCACGAACCGCGTGCTCTGTTCCACCGGCTCCAGGAAAGTTACCGCCAGTTCCCCGCCCTTGACCTCCCAGTCCGCCACCATGGCGCCGGAAACCTGGTTGATGGTGACTTTGTCGGGAAGCTGTATGCGGGCTTCCTTGGCCGCGCCCTGAATGATCTCCAGGCTGACTTCGGCATACACGGACGTGGCATCTTCGCCGAGCCCGGTGATCTGCGTGAGCGAACCTCGCGCGCGGAGCGGCAAGATCTGGCGGTGTTCTTCCAGTTTGCGCCGCCAGGTGAAGGTCAAAGGCTCATTGCCGCGGCCGTAGGCGAGCCACTTGCTCTCTGTCCCGGACTCTGACTTGTCCGCCAGCAAGCCCCCGGTGAGGCGGATGTCCACGCCTTGGCGCGGCAGCTCCACTGCGGCACGAGTCACACCGGAAGCCGTTGATGGCAGCGAGATGCTTTCTTCGCCGGCAGAGGCAGCCACTGGCAGCGCGATCTCAAGCAACAACACGGCGCGTCCGGCATGTGCCAGCACCGCCGATAACTGGTTGCCGCCCTTGCCGGAGCCACCGGCAGCGCCCGCGACTAGCGACACGGGCTTGCCGTCCAATCTTGCCTCGCGCACCAGCAGGCCCGAAGGGATGGCCACACGCACCCAGCCATCCTTGATCACGTCCACGGTCAGGCTGGCCTGACCGGTAGCCAGGTCGCCCGTGCCATTCACGTGCAGGTCATAATCCACGCGCGTGAGCGTAGCCTCAACCGGAGGCGGCTCGGGCTCGCGCTCGGCAGGAAACGCGCGCGCGCGAAGAGCCTGATATTCCTCAACCGGGATCACAACCCAGCCCGGCGACGCGGCTAAAGGAGCCGCCGTCGTCTGCGCATGGGCCGTGACCGCAGCCAGGAAGAAACTGGCGAGTGCGAAAGAGAGAGCAACGATCAGAGACTCTCTCAGCGAAAAAAGAATGGATGAGCTTGATGACCTTCTCATAAGGAACGCCCCTTGTTGCGAATTTTTAGAAACTGAGCTTCGATCTTTGGCCTGCGACTCTGCGCAGCTTTGGGGGAGTGGACGGCTATCGCCAGGGACACGAAAGCCATCGTTGCGGGAACTCAAGCCTTAGCCCTTGGCCCGCCGGTGGTCGCTAGTGTAAGAACGAAACCAGGAGGTTTCTTGCGGGTTTTCTTACGCTTTCATCGAAACTCTCTTACATCCACAACTACATTTTGTAAGAGATTTCGGAAAGCAATACGCATTTCTGTAGGGTTTACTCCTGAACATAATCCGGATTTCGCGCCGGGGCGCGGTGTTGCAAACTTTTTTCCACCTGGTCCAGCCATGTCAATTCCGATTTGAACTGTTCGATGATCAGGGTGAGCATCCAGACGGCCTCATGGTGACGATGGCCGACCTCACGCAAGACTGCTTGCAGAGTGGCCTGCTCACGCTTCAACTCTGATGCCAGGAATTTTCGCCGGCGCTGAATCTGTTTGCGGACGATACCCGGCCGCGCCTGCCAGGAAAGCGCCAGCCACGTCAGGAACGCAGGGCGGTCGCGCTGCGTGGTCCAGTCTTCACGCTCCAAGGTGCCGGCCAGGGCCGCGCGGCCGCGCGCGGTCACGGCGAACACCCTACGGTCAGGACCCGCGGCGGGCTCGGCGTCTTTACGAGTGCGGAGCAGACCGAGTCTTTCCAGCTTTTCCAACGAATAGTAAATTTGCGGGCGAGAGACTCCCGCCCAGTCGCGCACCTGGCGGCGCTCCAGCTCCAGGTTAGCCTGGTAACCGTGCATGGGACGCTCCGCCAGCAGACTCAATAGCACCAAGTCCGGTGTGGTGAGTTCGCGATTGCGTTTACTCTTGATTGCGCCCTGCTTTCCGCTTACGGCTCCAATACCACCATACACACTGTTCCGCGGGCAAGAGCGGATTGCGGGCCTGCGCCACCGCGGCACTGAAAACATCTTGCACGCAGATGTCCTGATGCTGGCCGGTCACGCGGCATAGCTGTTGGAACATGTGTTGCGGGTTGGCGCGGGCCAGCTGGGTCATGCTGCGAATGCCCAACAACTCGAAGTCGCGCAGCATCGCCGGCCCCACCGAGATCAGGTCTTCCAGCCGCCGCTCTTCAGCTGGCATAAAAACTCTACTTGACATTCCCATACGTCCTCCTTTATCGTGTCACTAGTCTAGTTAAGACTAGACAACCCGTCAAGGAGAAATCTGAAAATGCGTAACCTTTTCGGCCTGCTGCTGTGGAGCCTGTTGCTTCCCGGCCTGGGTTCAGGACAAGCCAAATCCAAGGAGACCAATCAGAATATGAATGTCAAAAGAATTACGCCTGTTCTCTATGTGAAAGAAGTCGAACCTTGCGTCGCATTCTGGGTAGAGCGCCTGGGCTTCACGAAAACCGCCGAGGTCCCGGACGGCGACCGCCTGGGCTTTGTCATTTTGCAGAAAGACGGCCTGGAGATCATGTATCAGAGCTTGGCGAGCGCCGAAAAAGACGCCCCGGCAGCGGCCCGGGAGATCAACGGCGGCCGCACCTTCCTCTACATCGAAGTGGACAAGTTGCAGACCATCATGGACGCGATGAAGAGTGCCAACGTGGTGATACCGCTGCGGACCACATTCTACGGTGCCAGGGAGATTGGCGTGAAAGACCCCGCCGGGCACGTGATTGTGTTCGCGGAGATGACAGCCGCGCCGCAGCCCTAGATGCTTAAGTCAGAACTTTCCTTTCGGGGTTTTTGCGCCACGCTACATGCTCAAAGGCTTGACTCTTGCTATTACCGGGATCAGACTTGAAGGGAAAGCGAGGGGTGATGGCAAAGTGTCCTAAATGCGGTCATGACGTGTTGACCCCCAACCGCTTTTCTTTGCTAGCGTGGCGAGTGCTTGCCTGTCCAAATTGCAAAGCAGGACTGGCTTTGATGGAACGTGCGCCGAAATTGGTGTTTCCTGTCATGCTGGTGTTTTTGGCGCTCTTCCTGATTGTCCGGATTGCCCAGCCAAGCCTCTTCTTGGAAGGCGCGATTCTTGGCGGTTATGTGGTAGCGCTACTTGCGCTATCTTCATTCTGGCTGTGGGAAGTCTGGCATCCAGAACTGAAGATCAGAAAGCGGCCTAAGCCGGAGATCACGTTGGACCTCAACTCGCAGAACCTCAAGAACATGAAGCAGCAACCATAAAAACGCTACGCCCCCAGTCGCGCCGCCGCGGCCCGGGCATGGATCTGCGTGGTATCGAGGAACGGTATGCCGCTGGGCTCGCCACCGCGCAGGATCAGAGGTAGCTCGGTCCCGCCCAGGATCAGGCCTTCAATGCCATTGCGCTCTTTCATTCGCGCCACGATCTCGCGCAGGCGAGCTTCGGTATCCGGCCGGATGATATTGCGCAGCAACTCAACCATGTACTTCTCGTGGATGAAGTCCTGCTCTTGAGGCGCAGGCACGGCCACGGTGATCCCTTCCCGCGCAAAAGCGTCCGGGTAGAAGCGGGCCTGCATGGTAAAACGAGTGCCGAAAAGGCCAACGGTCTTGAGCCCCAGAGCTTTGGCCACGTCGCAAGTGGCCCGGACGATGCTGACCAGCGGGATCGACGACCTGCGCTGTACTTCATCGAAGACGATGTGCGGCGTATTGGAGGCAAACAGGGCACAGTCGGCGCCCGCCCGGGCGAGGCGTTCCACTTCGCCAACCAGATAGTCAGC
>CAZFRV010000137.1:0-12013 GCA_964521445.1 uncultured Acidobacteriaceae bacterium | reverse complement strand
TGGAACGTCAGTACCGGCGCTTGCGGAAGTTGCGAAAAGCTCTGCCGCCGACAAATCAAGGTTGGTGTAGCAGGCAGGGTCGGCTGGATCGCAGGCGCCGCTATCCGCGATTCCGGTGGGATCGTGGTGATGGTCATGCCCGCCATCGCCATCGTGGCCACCGTCACCTCCGCTGGAGCCGCCGTCAGAACCGCTGGTATTGGAACCGCTCGTGTTGGTGCCAGTGCTGGAGCTGCTGGTGGAAAAACGCGTGGTCGCATTGGTCCCGCGCACCCACCACAGGCCAGGCGTGCAGCTGTTGCCATTCAGGCCCGTGCCGTCCACCTTGCAGGAAGAATTTGCCTTATCGACAATGGTCTTGCGGACGAGGTCCAAGGCTTGCTCGAGCTGGGCGCTGCCAGGCGCGCTATCCGTAGCCAACGGCGCGATCGCCGAGCATCCACCTGATGTTGCCAGCGAACCATCGAGTTTGTGCGGACGGCCATCCAGAGCAATGGAGGGAATACTGGTGCTGCCCAGGACGGGCATTGCGCTGGTTGCTCCCATGGTGAGCGTTCCCGGAGGCCGGATGGATGGGGCTACCACCTCAAAGCGGAGCAATTTGCGCGAGCCGTTCGGGCCGCCGGCTTGTGGCGTGGCTGCCAGAGAGGTCAGCATATAGACCGTCTGCATGCCGTTGGCATCGCACGCCGGATTTGTTCCTCCGGGTGAGAGCTGCTCCGTCTGACCGTCCCAGCAAACCCGTGTATCCAGGGGTGCGCTGGTCCCGGTTTGGTCCACAAAATACGGATCGGCAATCCGGTTGGTCTTCATGTTGATGCGGACCCACTTGTAGCCCAACATGTTGGTTGGACCCGCGGCCGCCTGCGCGGTCGATAGCCAGTTCGGCGTACCCGGAACAACCGTACACTTGGAGTCCTTTGCAACGGCGCCGGAGTCATAGTCGTGGCAGAGCTGATCGTCAAAGTACGGGCTGCTGGGATCCGTAGGGTCAACTGTCTCACCGTTGGCGGGGTTCAGGACGTACAACACACCGCCGACGTTGCCCGGGACATCCTGAGGGAGAAGGTCGGCCAGGCCGCCCGAATTCTTCGGATACTTGATCCGGTCGCGTACCTCTTCCAGCCCGGAACGGGCCGCGTAATACGAGCGCAGGCTGCTGCCATAGTTCGCGTCAATGCGCGTTTCCGTGTCGGACGAAAGCACCATGCACAAGCCGATGGCGGAGAGCAGCAGAAGCGCGAACAAAGCCAGCAACAACGCCATTCCGCGTTCTTTTCGTCCTTGCGCTTTGTGGATGACCTTGGCCATTTTAATAGTTCAACCTCGAAGTTGCTGACATGGCGGTGCGAACGTAGCCGTTGCTTTCCGGGTCGCGCTGGTTGGTGAGCAAGCTAAGATTGATTTTGACTGTCTTGATTGCCGCAATCACATTCTGGCCGGCGGGGGTGGAGATATCGATTCCGCTGCCCACGTCGATCGCGTTTCCGTTCTGGTCGTAATACGCAAACAGGTCTTCACCGGATTGGCCCGGCATGGTCCCCGGAGGAAAGACGTGCTCGGTCTCCGTGTAGGTGAGGCTGGTCGGCTGGCTCAACGGTCCTGCGTCCACCTTGGCGGCCGCGCTGCGCCTGACACACGGGCAATTGGGATCGTTGGGGTCGCTGGCGACGTAGGCAATATTCACGCTGTATACGCTGCCATCGTTGTTGACATCGCCCTCCAACAGGATCTGCGTGGGTGAGACGCTGACCAGCCCGGCAGCCACCTTCGAGGGCGACGCCAGCGGATTGGAATACATGGTTGGTCCGGGATAGCCGGCCATATGAAGGTCGCGTACCGCTTGATCCAGAAACTCCCGCGCCTGCTGGTTCAGGTCGAGCTTCATTGCCTCAGAGCTGGATCTTTTCTGCATGCGGTTGATCTGCTCAAACACGGCGCCGGACACGATGGCCAGAATCAACAGGCTGATGAGCAGTTCCAGCAGAGTAAAACCCGCGGAGATGCTTTTTGTTGCATCCTTGAAGCCGGCCGTGTTGGGGGAGCGTTTCATCTCAGAAATTGCCCCGTAAGTGATGCAAAGTGTACGGCAGGGTTAGGGCCCCGTTCCCGACGACCGGCTTGGCGCTGACCGTCACCCATTGTGTGGAGGGCGTTGATCCGGGATCGATCCTCCAGCGAATGTCATACGCCACGCTGGCGCCCGTGGAGCACATTACGTAGCGCATGGAATATTCCGGCAGCGCGGCCTGGGAAAAGTCAACCGAACCCGCAAAAGCACCGCCGCCGATCAGAGGCGAGCCGCCAGGGGCGGTCTGAATGGTGAAAGTATTTCCGGCGCAATCGGTCATTTTGGTTTCGGCCGCAGCCCCCACAGCCCTCTTAGGGATCGCCAGAATCTTCTCCATGGTGCCTTGCGCCATGGTTGCGGCGGTGGAATGCAATTTGGAGCGCCCATTGTTTGCCGTAGCCACGGCTATCACCCCAATGCCGCCGAGCAGCCCCACAGCCAGCACGGCCATGGCGATCATCAGTTCAATCAGGCTGAACCCGCCCGACCTCCTGATCGTCTTAGCGCTCCGAATTGGTGCCGGCATATGCATATAGTGTTCTAAAACCACTGGCCGTTTCCATTGTCCGATGGAACATAAACCCATGTTTTTACCCGGCCCGTCGGAGTCACGGTCACGGCGGCGTATATCACGTCACTGCCCGAGCGCTGCAGTTCCATGTGCTGGACCCATCCCGATGCCAGGCAGGGCGAGGACGCCGAGCTTCGCTGGCAAGGCAGGCCGCGACTATTCCACGCCAACCCCGGCGCCAGGGCATCCTGCACGGTATGCATGGAAGAGTTTTCCGTGTTGGCTACAGGAAACATAAGCTGTGCCGAGTCCAGGGGAAGCGGTATGCCCAGGTTGGTCAGTGTCACCTGAGCCGGGAAGATCGTCACGGGATCGCCGGAGCCGCAGACGCCGTCTCCATCCAGATCAATGCAGACCTGGGCCGGCTTGATGCCCGAAGGGGAAACCAGCACTTCATAAGAGGTATTGTCCTGGGTGGCGCGGATACGCGCGTCCTGATAGACGGCGGCGAGTTTCTGGGTAGCGCCTTTAAGCCGTGAATTGTCGATGGCTCGAGAGAGGCTTGGAATGGAAAGCCCGCCCACGACCAGAATGATCGTGACCACGACGAGCAGTTCAGCCAAAGTGAAGCCCGCTTGTAAGGCGAGACCCTCCCCGGACTTGGCCCGCGATTTCACTTGTTTTGTTGCCCTTCCCGCTTCAGTTTTTCCGCTTAAAACTTACCCGGGTCCCAACCTCATCCGACCAAACACTTGTTCTCTGGGGGTGGCGAGAATTCTGACGTGGCGCGTACAGAATTTCGCAGCAAACAAGTGACTTTTGTGGATGAACTTTCGTACCGCAACATAGTAACCCAAACCCCAGAATCGCCCTTGTAAACACCGTGTAAGTCAATAACTATAAAGCAATTATATTTATTTTGCGTGAATGAAAAAAACTTCACTCGTTTACGTATCCGGCACAGGCCCGAGCGTCACCCCCGTGCTGTGACCTTGTGGCCATTGTACCTTCGGGCAATGACCAGAGCTGGTTGCCCTGAGCGAACAAAAAGCATGTTCTGGAGACAAAAGTTGTGACAGGCTGCTTTCCACGTTTTTACCCATTCCAGGGTGCTGTTGGACCCCTGCGAGCACACCGGCAAAGGGGCGCCAGGTGGCATGAATGACATTTTTCCGTTGAGCACGTCATCCATGTGATGCGCTCATGCCGTTCCACTCCATCGCTTTGAAGGCAAAGCCATAACGGCTAGTTTTGTCGCTGGGCTGTGCACCAACCGCTGGATAGGATCAAGCTAGCCGTTGTTATAACTTGTTATAATCTGTTCGCTCTTTTCCTATAGTTTTGGCGGAGGTTCCTATGGCTTCACGAATTCTCACCACCCTGATTATCATCGCCGGGTTATCCATCACAAGTCGAGCCCAACAGGCCGCGTGCAAGGTTGAGATTCCAGTGGGCGTGATAAGCGCCAATGGCGATGTCTTCCGCGGGCTGGCGGCAGAGGATTTCATCGGCCGCGCACAAAAAAAGGCGGTTACCGTCAAGACGATCACCTACGACGACGGGCCGCGCCGCACCCTGATCGTGGTGGACACAAATAAGAAGCTCTCCTCCGATTCGCGCAAAGCTGAGGTTGAAATGGTCCAGGCCTTGCTGGCCAGTGCTCGCCCGGAGGACACTTTTGCCATTCTGCCGGCGCGCGGTTCTGGGCAGGACGTGAAATTTACGACCGACCGCTCGGCGATTACCCAGGCATTGAATCAGTTTGGTGAAGGCAAAGGCAAAGATCCTGGAGTGCTGGACGCCGTGATGACCGGGATCGAGTGGTTTGGAGAGCCCAAGGCGGGCGATGCCATTGTGCTCATTGCCGCCGATACCGAGGGGAACCACAGGTCGAATGCCAAGCAAGTAGCCAAGGCCCTGGCGGACAACCACATCCGCATGTTCGGTTTGGCCCTGGGACCAGTACAGACGAAGAGCAGCGTGGCCAGTTCAAGCGTGACTTCCACAACGTCCCAGGGGTTGGCTGTGGCAAAACCGATGGTAGGAGATATTGTCTATGAAACGGGAGACGAGCACTTCTTTCCTCTCACCGCGAACAGCGGCGGCCTGGTGCTTGGCGCCATGAACGGAGACTCACGTCGCAGCTACAGTATGAGCGATGCCCGCCTGGTGCAGGAGCTACGCCAGCGGGCTCGTTTCATCGCGAAAACGATCGCATCGTACTACCGGGTGGAGATCGAGCCCCCGCAACTGTCCCATCCGGAGGATTGGAGCCTTGAGATCAGCGAAGAGATTCGTAAGCATTCGCAGCAGATGTGGGTGCTTTATCCGCACGAACTGGGACCCTGTTTATAGAGGCGGCGTTTATAGAGGCGGCGCGCAATGGACAGCAAGCGAAATATTCGACTCTCAGTTTGCCTGGTGCTGGCGCTCTCTTTTGCGCCTGGCCTGGCTGCCCAGGAGAAAGGCTGTCCGGTTGATTTGCCTGTTGCCCTGATTGACAGCAAGGGCACACTGCTGGAAGGTTTGACGGCGCAGGATCTGACCATTCGCCAAGGCAAGCAGGACATTGCCATCGAATCGATTCAATATGACTCCGCGCCCAGGCGCGTTCTGCTGATCCTGGATACCAGCTCCCGGCTCCCTCCCGATGCCCGCAAAGCCGAGACGGCGCTGGCAAAATACCTTTTGTCGCGTGCACGCCAGCAGGATTCGTTTGCCTTGCTTACAGCTCGCGGCACCTTGCGGAAGGCCCGTTTTGATGAGGGAAGGGAAGCCCTTTTGAAGGCTATCCAGGAACTGGCTGCCGATCCCAAGGAGCCGGTAAAGGGCGAAAACATCCTGGATACCATAGTTGCCGGCATCGCCTGGTTTGGGCCGCCCCAGCCTGGAGATGCCATTCTGATCATGGCCGACCATCTAGAGGAATTGAACGAGCCGACACAGTATGTTGGCCGAACCATGGGAGGAACCGGCCCCATGCAGGGCGTGGTCACGGATCGCGGCCCAAGCTTTGAGAAGCAGTCCAAGGTGAAGTTTAGCGCAGTGACCAGAATGCTGGGCGAGCATCAGGTGCGCGTTTTTGGCTTGCAGTTGGGGGCGCTGAAGGCGAGCCCGGTCATAAGCAAAGTGGATCCCAACGACGAAAACCTGTTCGGAATCACTCTGGCCACCGGCGGCTATTCTGTGTTCGATCCCGTGGATTCTTTCGGTTCCTATGTGCTGACGGAAAGCCGGTTGCAGACGGTCCAGAACATGATCTGGCAGCTCTACGGCTCAATTTCGCAGTTTTACCTGGTGCGGATCCACTCCCGTAATCCGCATAATTCCTGGAAACTCGAATTGGCCAAGGACCTGCGCTCAAACACGCGCGCCCTTTACCCACAGCAGTTCGATCCCTGTTTTTCAGAGAGTGCGCGGTGAACCAGCCTGCGCGCCGCAAGCTGTAACCTGGCCTTCAACCCTTCAGGCTATACCCAAAGTAATGATTCCAAGCGAAATCCAGAGTGCAACTAATCCAGAGCTGCGGGTTTAATCCCCCAGAGCAGCTTACGGCCTTGGAGGGCGAAAGGAGCAATTCTCAAATGATTCGACGACACTTGGTTCATCTGCTGGCAGTGGCGGTACTGGGGCTTGGAACTAATCTTTGGGCACAAGGTACTGGGAGCAAGGGTGTCCTCACACCGGTCAATGCAGTAATCGGATTGGGTTCGGCTTTTTGGGCGCAAACGGGTGGGAGCACAACGAGCACGGGCTCATCGACTTCAAATCCTGATCGCAAGGACGACCGGAAAGACCTGCGGAATGACAAGCGCGACCTGAACGCGGATCGAAAAGACATCCGTACAGACAAGCGCGATCTGAACAAAGACCGCGCTGACCGGAACGCGGACCGGCGCGATCTCAACAAGGACAATAAGGACCTGGCCAAAGATCGCCGCGAGCGCAACCAGGACCTGAAGAATGGCGACACCAAAGACGCCCGCAACGAACAGCACGATATCAACAAAGATAAGCGGGACATCTCCAAGGACAAGCGCGACCTGCGCGCCGACAATCGTGACATCCACAATGACAAGAAAGACCTGCACGCAGATCGCAAGGATGCTCACAAGGACAAGAAGGACATCCGCCACGACCGGCGCGATATCCATCGCGACAAACACGGCAAGTAAATATCTCTCCAAACAAAGCTAAGCCCCTGAGGTCTTCTTGCAGAAGATCTTCCGGGGCTTTTTTCTATTGTTCCCAAGCCGGTCGCGTCATGATTTGTGACCCGGCAACCAGACGGCGAGCATAGATCGCCTACTGTACGTGAATCGTCAAAGGCGATTTGAAGACCGCGCCGGTGGAATCCCACGCTTGCACCACCACCGAGTGAGTTCCGGCCGGAAGCACCAGCGAAGTGTTCAGGGAACTGGAACTGGTGCTGAACATGGAGACGTTGTCGACATAAATTCGCATCGCCGTGATCGGATGAGTTGATCTGGCTGCCGCGATGAAGCGTACAGGAGATGCCACGGTTGCGCCCGCGACAGGCGAACAGACCGTCACTCCAACCGCGCCGGCTGTGCAGCCGGAAGGTGGAGGCGTGGGTGTAGGCGTCGGGGTCGGAGTAGGAGTCGGAGTCGGGCTGCCGGTACTGAGGTAGAAATTGATTTGTGTGGTGAGGCTGTCATTCACTGTTTCGCTCTTGCTGCTGGTGCTCCAGCCGGAGCCTGACGCTGTGACCGAGTAGCTGCCAGGCGCTACGGAGAGGCGATATGTCCCGTCCGCGGCCGTTGTGGTGGAAGCGCCCCCGGCGTTTACCTTGATTCCGGCGATCGCCGCGCAGCTTGATTGCCTGCGGACCTTGCCGCTGATGCTTCCCGTCCCGCTGTTGGGGAAGGGGTTGTGGTGGATGATGGTGAACTGATCGCCTCCGTCCGTCTTGTTCTGGTTGAGAAACGGAGAATAGGTCTTTACAGAGATGGTGTTGCTGGTCGGGTGAAACGTGATGACGCGCAGCCAGCCGTCGCCGCCGTTGGCAAGGTCCTGAAAGTCAGCGAAGAGCTGGTTCACCAGGTTCTTGTTGTCGCCCACATCGGACCGGCGCGCGCCGGCGCTGCTGGTGAAGTGGCCGCTCAAGACCATCATGACGTTGGCATGCTTGCGCAGACGGGCCCACGTCTCCTGGCCGGTAGCATTGCCCGCGGGCATGTCCTGATCGTCGCACAGGTCTTCGCGATTGCCGCTCTTCAACAGGAAGGAATGCGTCACCACAATGGCTTCTTTATCGGAGTTGGCTGAGAGGATTGACTCAGCCCAGTCCAGTGACGCGCTGGTCGGGCGAAACTCCAGGGCCAGGAACAGGACCTGCTGGCCGTTGATGGTGACCACGGCGTAGGAGTTGGCGACGCTTCCGGCAGGAAAATTGCCGCGAAAGAAAGCTTTGCCGGCGTAGCGCCCGGGGCCGAACCTTTGGTTGAAGCCGGAAAGATTGCGGCTGGTCTTAGGGTTGAACCCGTTGTAATCGTGGTTCCCGATCGCCAGCAGATACGGCATGCCGGCGTTGTCCAGCAAGCGGAAAGCGGCGTCAAGGTTCTGCATTTGCGCCGTCGAGGCGCCGTCATTCACGTCGTCACCTACCGACAAGACCATCTGAATGTTCAGCGCCTGCCGGTTGTTGGCGATCCATTGCACCTGGCTGTTGAGCACCTGGGGAAAGAACTGCGTTTCGTTTTGTGGATCGGGGAATACGATAATGCTGAAATCGGGTGGATTTACCTGCGCCGAGGCAGCTGGCTGGAGCGCTGTGCAAGCGACTAATAAAAAGATAAATCCGGCGATCAATGAGAGCGGGCGTTGGCAGAGGGGCCTCATGGTTCAACTCCTTACTTAGTTCCAGCCTACGAGGTGGCCCCAGCCCCCAGCTATGACATATATCACCAGCGGGTACTTAATCCCTGCTGGTAACACCAGCTTTGACAGCGGTCATGAAAAAGAAGGGCCCCGGAAATGAATCCGCGGCCCTTCCTTGGCTTAGTAGATTGGCTACCGTTTATTGCACGTGGATGGTCAAAGGCGATTTGAAGACCGCGCCGGTGGAATCCCACGCTTGCACCACCACCGAGTGAGTTCCGGACGGAAGCGCCAGCGAAGTGTCCAGGGAGCTGGAGGTGGTTCTGAACATGGAGACGCTGTCAACGTAAATTCGTATCGCTGTGATTGGGTTAGTTGATTTGGCCGCCGCTGCGAAATGCACAGGAGAGGTCAAACTGCTTCCTCCGGCAGGTGAGCATACGGTAACGCCAACTGTGCTCGCGGTGCACCCGGAAGGTCCTGGGCCTGGCGCAGGTGTAGGAGTGGGAGTAGGAGCCGGAGTCGGTGTAGGAGTCGGGGTCGGTGATGGTGTAGGGGAGGAGCCTGCGAATAGGTCAGACATGTCTTTTGCGGTTGCGGCGGTCCCCGGATAGCTGTTGACGCCGAGCGCGTCCATCACCGTGCGCAGCAGGTTCTGGTGCTGGTAAACAACCGTGGATTTGAAACCTTTTTTTACGCCGGGACCAACCACGACTGCGGCTACGTGTCCGCCGCCGCGGGTAGCGTCAGAGGTAGCAGCTTCGTCAAACAGGATAATGAGTATGCCATCCTGCTGAAATGCCGGATTGCTCAGCAACGGAGCAATATGGGTCTTCAGCCAACTGTCGGCTTGAGAGAGCGAGCCGTTGTGGGCGTCATCGTTTACGTTAGGGACAATAAACGAGAAATCTGGCAACCGATTATTGTTCAGATCGGCCGCAAACTGGGTGAAAGGAACCAGGTTCAGCTTCTCCACGCTGCTGTTTAACACGTCAGAGAAATAAGTAAACGGATTGTGGCGCCGGACGTAACTGCCGGTGTCGCCTCCGGTATATCCAACCGAGGGCAGGCTTTCAGCGTAACTCTTCCATGTCTTGCCCGCGGTGAGCAGGTGGCGGACGATGTTGTCCGCGGAGACGGTGCCCGAATACGAATCGTTGTTCGTGATGATCTGGCCGGCGGTCATCATGAAGTAGTTGCCGATGGAAGGGTGGGTATTGGCGTAATACTGTGTTGCCAGCGCATTCTTGGCCGCCAGGCTGTTGAGATAAGGCATGGCCGTATTGCCAATCACGCTGGAGTAGCCGTGGTTTTCTTCCACCACAACCACTACGTGATTTGATTTCGGCACCTGGGCAAAGAGTGCTCCGGGCAGAATCAGCAGAAAAAGAGACAGAAATATCTGCCTGGTACAAAACAACTTGTTCACTAAAAGCTCCTGGGGGTAAGAGGATTTTTTGACGGTAAGGCTAGGCTATGGACGGATCTACTCTGCCTGGATAGGCGCAAACCCTTAGCTTAGCGGCGAAAGAGACTGATGGCGCTTAGTTCCAGCGGGGGATATTTGGACCACTTGGGTTCGTGGTTCGCCCGCCAGTGCGAGGGCCTTCGCGCTGAGGACTGCGGAGGAGAGATATGTCCGGAAGAAAAGATGCTTGGGCAGAAGCGCCGGATAAAGTGCGCGATTTTTTCATTCAACAGCTTGTCCGCGCGATGACGGACAACGTCTGGAACCTCTTCGGTAAACACTATTGCTAGTGTTTTGGTGTTTGTGAATCCACAAGCCCCGGTCTCGCCTTCCGTGAACTCGGTTTTCCACACACCACCCTAAAAAAAGCCCTTGACAGGCAACCGTTTAGGCGTAGGATGTGGTCTAAAGTGGTTGAAAGTGGTAATAGATGTATGTCGGTTAGGTGCAATCAAGGGGTCGGTGGTCCAAAGTAGGCAGAAGGGCAAATGAACCAGAAAAACCCCAAAATAGCGGTGACCGAGCCAGAAAAACATCCAGAAATTGCCGTTTTCACCTCCTTATTACCGGTCATGGCCGGGTTAGCAGTCCGAAAGAAGAATGTTTCGCGGAAACCATCCAACTCGCGTCGACGAGAAGGGGCGCTTAAAGGTGCCCGCGGAATTCAAGCGCCTGATCGACGAGAAGTACGGCGCACAATTTTACATCACATCGCTCGATGGGAAGGTTGCTCAAGTGTATCCCTTCGAGGAGTGGCAGCGGATCGAGGAAAAACTGGCGCGGCTCTCCAATTTCAACCCGACCAAGAAGAAATTCCTCAATCGCACGAATTATTACGGCCAACTGGTGGAGATCGACGGGCAGGGCCGGCTACTGATACCGGCGCTGCTTCGGGAGTCGGCCGAGATCAGGGGCGAAGTGGCCGTGGTCGGCAATTTGACCTACCTCGAAGTGCAGAGCATCGAGGCCTACAAGAAGGACATAGCAGAGAACCCGTTTACGTCTGACGATGAGAAGACTCTCGACGAACTGGGCATCTAGTGGCGGAAGAGTTTGGTTGGGACAAAGCTCCCGAGGGGGCGCATGGCGGTGGGGAAGTTGGCCATGTATCAGTTCTTTTAAAAGAAGCGATCGACTTTTTGGCAATCCGGCGCGGCGGTACCTATATCGACGCGACCCTGGGTTTGGGCGGGCACAGTTTCGCAATCGCAAAGCGCCTAGGCCCACAGGGTCATTTGATTGGCTTCGATAAAGATACCAACGCCATTGAACTGGCGCAGCAGAGGTTATTTCGGATCGGAGGTGATGACCGGCCGAAGATCACCCTGCTGCACAGCTCTTACGCCGAGGTCCCCCAGCATGTCCCGGCGGCTACGGCCGACGGGCTGCTGGCGGACCTGGGCGTAAGTTCGCTGCAGTTCGGCGACGCGGCGCGCGGATTTAGTTTTCAGGCGGAAGGGCCGCTCGACATGCGGATGGACCCGCAGGGCGAGCGCACCGCCGATCAAGTGGTAAACCACATGCGCGAAGAAGACCTCGCGAATGTGATTTACGAATTCGGTGAGGAAAGGAGGTCGCGGAGAATCGCCAGAGCCATTGTCCGGGCGCGGCCGATAAGAAGTACCGCTCATCTGGCACAAGTCATATCGGCTGCGCTCCGGTCAATGAATACCGGGGCTCATCAAAGGATTCATCTAGTGACCACGACTTTCCAGGCAATCCGAATCTTCGTAAACCGCGAACTGGAGGACTTGCAGGCGCTGATGGATGCGGCGCCTGACGTCCTGAAGAAGGGAGGCAGGCTGGTGGTGATCAGCTTCCACTCCCTGGAAGACCGCATCGTGAAAGACGCGCTGCGGGACGGCGCCAAGGCGGGCATCTTTGAAGTTCTGACAAAGAAGCCGCTTACGGCGACACAAGAAGAGATCGATCGCAATCCAAGATCACGCAGCGCAAAGATGCGGGTCGCGGAAAGAACATAGTTTTCGCTTCACTCCGTGGTAGGGGCGAAGCAAAAAGTTTCCGGGGAGGCGCTGCCTTCCTTTTGTACTTGGGCGAATTACTTCCTCTTGAACAGCCCTTCCCGGAATAAAAGATCCCTCGAGAAAAGCAGAGGACAAAG
>CAZFRV010000136.1:0-8449 GCA_964521445.1 uncultured Acidobacteriaceae bacterium | reverse complement strand
CAAGGGCATATTACTGCCGAAGTTCCGAAGGATGTTAATTCCGAACTGGCTGGCAGCGGAGCGGTCCACTTCCGCGAACTTGACCTCCAGCAGGATTTCCTTCACCGCAGGGGCAGGGAACTGCATGAGGCTGGTCACTTTTGGGTTAGAGTTCTTGACGATTTCCAGGATCTTCTCCGCTACCGCCGCGGAAGAAATCCTCCCCGAAAGCATGATCGTGTCCTTGGAGGTTTCCAGCTGCACCCCTTCCGTCGGGAACACTTCGTGGATCTTTTCGGTCAGGCTGAGAATGTCGATATCCACGGAGACTTCAAACGTCTGGCTCTGATCGGTTTCATCCCAAATGAGAAGAGAAACGCCCCCCGGCGTCTTGCCATTTACAAGGACCTGATAAGGACTGACGACGATTGCTTCAGCAATATTGGGATCGGCCACCGAGACGCGCTTGATGGGAGTCGGAGAAGTGATGACCAGGGAGCGCCCCACCAGCAAGTGCAGCGTGTGCGTCCCGCCGTTTTCCTGCGCAGGCGCGACCGGCGCCCCGGCCGCGGGAACCTGCGTGCCCTGGGTGACCGCCGCCAGGGCCGCCTCTTTGTTCTGCTCGGCCCGCGCGCCGGCTGCCATGACAAGCACCAATGCAGCCAACATTGCAAGCGGGCGGCGAATTGTCAGGCGAGCGGCCGTCTTAGTGGACTTGTTCTGGTTGGCCATTTGTTTCTCCCGTGGTTTTTTCGCTCGGAAACGTCTTGTTTTCGCGCTTGCTCCCGGAAATGACGTCGACGATGAACGGAGGAGGCGGCGCCTGTTTCGGAGCCGCAGGCGCAAAGTGCCTCTCGACTGGCGGCGCGGCTTCCAGTCCGTAAATCGACGCCTGGAGCACTGGAGGCGGATTGGCGGCCTGGGTGTCAATCATGTTGCGCAATGCCAGCTGGATTTTTCCCGCATTGCTGGCCATCACCAGCTTGGCCGCATCTGCCGGAGTGACCAGCAGCGTGATTACCGCGACGTTTTCCGGGCGGCCATTGCGGCTTTCCACCCGCTGGTTGGCGGCCAGCACGCGGACATTTTCCAGAATGGTTTTGGTGATGTTCCCGCTGTCCTTCGAATTGCCCGTGGCCAGCACATCCACCATGGCGCCGGGGGTGACGAATCCCGCCACGGCAACGACGTCATTGACCGCGGCCGACACCGCGCGCATTCCTTCCGGGATCGTCGCGGCCAATCCGCCACCGGCGGCCTTGGGGGCCAGCTTGGTTTCCAGGATCGGTTCGTTTTCCGAGACGGAGGTGATCAGGGCGCGGTTGTCACAGTCTTCCACGCGCGTGAACATATTCGAGACCGGCGCGTTCGAAGGCCAGGGAATGGTTCGCAGGTCCTTGGCGGAGAGCACCGTCCCGAGCGGCAAGGGGCCGGCCGCGACCACGATCTGCTTCATGATGACAACCGGCGGCGGTGTGGACACCACCTTGAACTCGTGGTAAACGGCCACGGCCACAATCAGCGCGAATACGAACGCGAAGCCAACTGCTGCCATTCGATTGCGATCCATAATTCGGAGCTCCTTCTAAGTCGTCCTTACCACTTCCACCGGCTGGCCACGAAGCAAAGGACCGTGGCCAAGGCTGCCGCGACGCCGAACGGGAGTTTCATCAGATCCGGATTGTCGATGGTGAGGTTCGGCACCTCGCGCAGGCCGAAAGAAAGAAAACCCTGCACCAGCACGAACACGTTCACGAAGGTTTCTTTCACTCGCCGCGCGCGGATGACCATCAACAGGCCCATCAGCCCGGACACGAAAACGGCTACTGTGAGTACGATCAACATCAAAGCAGGTCCCAAGATGGCTCCGAGCGCTCCCATTAACTTCCAGTCGCCGGCGCCCATCGCCCGCAGCAAAACCAGTGGCAAGAGACACATCAGAGCCAAGCCCATCCCCTCGATCGATATCGCCATACCGTGCCAGCCGTGAAGCATCAACTGCACGGGAATGCCGAGAGCGGCTCCCGTCACGGTCAGCCAGTTCGGAATCCGGCGACTGCGGTAGTCGATCCAACCCGCGATGAGTCCGACTGCCATCGCCAGGACCCAAATTTTTGTCATCGCTACCATCGATCCTTCCGCGCGTTCGGGCCGTCTTCAGGGTATGGAAACACCCTGCGCTGGCGCGCTGCTGCTCCGCGCTGATCGGTAACAAGTCCTCTCCAAAACCCCCGCCGGCTTTACGTGGCCGGTCTGGAACCGGCCCTAGAATCCAAGAATGGTTCCGGCCTGCACTCCATGAGCAGCATCAGCGGTGGCCACGTTGGCCGCCGCCGTCAAGGCGTTTGAACCGATCGGACCGTTGTTAATGCCGAATGCGGCTGCAATGCCAGCAGCGCCGTCGTCGATGGCTGCAAGCGCGTCATCGGCTGCAACGACGTTATCGGCGGCGGCAGCTGCCAGGTCCGCTTGTACGGCAGTGCTAGCGTGGGCTGCCGCACTATTTATGTTATTTGTCCCCCCGTTTGCGGCGACGGCTGCAGCATGTGCCGCAGCAGCGGCCTGCGCAGCGGCTGTGGCGGCTGCACCGTTCACATTCGCGGCCGCGTTGAGGGCCGCCACGTTATTCGCCAAAGATGCGGCTATCGTGCCGGTCGCGTTGCCTGGTAGGGACGCCTCAACCATCACTGCATTCGCATTTGTGAAGGCGTTCTTGATCGTAGCCGCCACGGACTTGACGGAGGCGACCACGGCCAGGCCGACCATCATCAGAAGCAGCGCATATTCCACCAGGTCCTGCGCATCTGCCTCTTCCAGACGCTTCCTCAGCGACTTCCATACCCGTCTCATTCTCCCAATCATGACTTCTCTCCTCCGTCTCCGGCTTGCCGGCTCGACGTGCCCCTGAATGGTCAATCCACTTACCTGGCCCTGCGACTGGACTGAAGTGGCCGCCGAAGATCGAAGACGTTCCCGGCGGCCTTCAGCCATGGCTCCCCACGAGCGGGCCCCCCTCCCGGTTCAGGTGGTGTAGCCGGTGAGCGCCGCGTTCGCGTTGGAAAACACGTTGTTGATGGATTTGCCCAGCGTTTGAATCGTGGCGGCTGCGGCAAGGGCAATCAGGACCAGAAGCAATGCGTATTCCACGAGGTCTTGGCCCTGTTCGTCCTGCCACAGTCGCTTTAAAAGATTCTGCATAGTCGGTTTCCCTCCAAAAGATTCAGATTTAGGCCGGTGAGACGACTCCGCCCCCAGCGTGTAAAGCAGGTCTTGCGCCACTCGTTGCGCTGTGAGACTTTATCTCTAAACCTTTTACTATGAATAACATATTGATCCGCCGTGGGCCTTTCCTGGCGCCAATTTCGGGACCCTCGCCAAAAGCGTTACAATTTGATGACGCCGGCAATAGCCACAAAATCTGATTTGGTGACTCTCGAACGCTGCCCGGTGATCGAGGTCACATTGCCGAGCTGTCAGGGCCTCGTAACTTTATGTCTGAAAATAACTTACTCCTTCCATGCGTATCGGCCAAACCTAGCGTCCCGCGAGCTCCTGCACTGCGCTCACAATCGCGTCCGGCCTCTCGAACGGCATCATGTGGCTTGATCTCTCTACCATGATCCACTTGCCCTGTGCTGACAGGTTTGCCAGCAGCTTTTCGTTCTCGACCCAGAGTTGGTTTAGGGAGGCGGCGTCCCGGTCCGCCAGAGGCAAGTCCAGCAGGCTTCGGTTGGCGACCAGAACGATCAAGGGCTTCTCCCCGAGCCCTCCGGCGGCCTTCAACTCGGCCTTGGACTCCTCCAAATGCTCCATCTCGCTGGCGGCCGCGGCAATCAACTTGGGTTGAATCTGGAAGTACGCCCACTCCCGGCTGTCGTACGGCCGGGCGACGTCGTCGATTTGCGCCCAGGCCGCGAGGCGGCTGATGCCCGTCCAATACAGCAAACCGGCCCATTTCCGCTCGGTCTGGCGCCGCCGCAGGTCGCTGTCGAGCAGCCGTTGAAAGCCTTCCGGGAATTTCATGTTTTCGTTGGCTGAATCGGCCAGCACCATTCCCGCGACTTCGCTGGGATAAGCCGCTGTGTAGCCGCGGACGTTGGTGGCTCCAAAGGAATGCCCGACCAGGATGAAGGGCGGCCTCTCCCCGGCGTTCTGCAGCAGGGTGTGCAACTCGCTGACGGTCCGCGCCGTGGTGCGCGGCATGGGGCCGGGGTCGCTCCAGTCATAGCCGGCGCGGTCGTAGGAGCAGACGCGCGTGAATTTGGCGATTCCTGTCTGCACAGCGCGCCAGCTGATTGCGGGCACGCCGAGGCCAGCTTCCAGGATCACCGTTGGGGTTCCCTGTCCACGGCAGTTGATGTTGAGACGGTATCCGCCTATATCGACCGACCGGCCCTCCTGGGGGAATTGCCGAGCGTCGAATCGAGCCTTGATCCAGTTGTAAGAAGCCCCGGCAAGGAGCGTCAGGAGTGCCAGCGCCACGGCCAGGAAGCAAACGATGCCGAGGTCCTGAAGCAGTTCTGTCGCGCCGCGTCGGGGCGCGCTAGCGGTGGACTTGTCTTCAACCTTCTCCCCCCGAACCTGCGGGGAGGTCTGTTCGATCGGCAGATTGGCGTCAATTTCCATCGGCGAATGCGCAATTCTGAATGCGTGCTAGATCAGACCCGTAAACCAGCGCCAGCGCACGCGCTGCATATAAGCCGCGTACTGCGGGTCTGATCGTAGAAACTCCTCTTCAGAAAGAGTTCTTTCGACAAACCAAACAATCCCGAGGGCATACAGCAAGAAATTTGGCAGAGAGAATGAAGCCAGCACCCCTGCGATGCTCAGCAGAAAAACCGACGTATAGATCGGGTGGCGCACCCATCGATACGCGCCGCTCAACACGATCTGGCGCTGCGCCGGCAGCATGCCGATGTTTCTTCCCAAACTCACCCGTCCCCAGACATCCATGAAGACGCCGAGAGCGTAAAGCGGGATGAGAAAGCGGGCGCCCACCAGCGACCGGCCGCGTTGCTCGACGCTCAGAATGAACAGCCCCCAATAGGAGGCTACGAAGGACACGGCCCAGTAGTATTGGTTGGTCGTGATTCGCACCGGCGCGCGACGAAAAATCATGGTGGCGATGAGCAGGAGAACCTGGCCCAGGTAGATGACCTCGCCCCATCTCAAGTGGTGGCGGAAGTGAACGGCAACGGGATAAACAAAGGGCAAAACGGCAAGAATGGCCAAGGTCTTGTCAACCCACGGATTCACCAGCCACTGCAGGATAGGGTGAGCTGCGGCGCGGCGCGGAACGGCGTCGGGACGCGCGTTCGTGCTTGCGATGTCTTGCTGCGGCATCGCGGCTGCGACGGGCTGTTGGCCGGCAAACTTGACCATTTCCATTTCCTTCCGCTTGCTTCCTTCACGATCAACGGTAACGCCGGAATCGAATCTTAATTCCCACTCACGGCTGGTGCGCGCGACCGGACAAAGATCTTGATGAGATCATCCGCATACACCTGTTTCCAGCCCGGCGTTGCCGACAGCAACGTCGCCAGCGGCCCGCTCCGGTCGGTCAAGCAGGATTGCACGCTGTACTTATCGAGCAGCGGGAGCGTGTCCGACTGTAAGGTGCCGATGTGCATGTAGTCTTGGAACACGCCGCTGTACTCGTAGAGATCCGCCCTGCCGTCAATGAACACCTTGTGCTGCAGACCCAGCTGCCAGATCAAATAGCCGCCGTAGATGTAGTCGTTGAACATGCCGGTCGGCTGTGGATGCCGGCGCAGATACTGGACGGCGGAGACCGGATAATGCTTGGCCACCACTTTGTCCAGATCGGCTTGCCGCGGGGCTAACTGGGTGACGGCGATGAGGATCATGGTTATGGCCGCCAGGTTGAACGCGTAGCGATCCTTCTTTGGATCGTACGCGGGTATCCACTGAGCGAAGAAGCCGGCCACCACCGGAACGATCATCATCACGAAAACCAGCATGAAGCGGATGTGGACGCAGGCCGCATAGACTCCAAACAGCAGCAGCGCCAGCTCCGGCACCCTGTACTTGAAGGGAAAGAAAACATGGGCCAGAAACAGGGCCAGCAAGAAGGCCAGGAAGTATTTTCCGACTCCCAGCCCGAACGTAATCGGCTGCCACTCTTGAATATTGGCGACATTGAAAGGCTGTGTGGCGGCCATCACGATAGGATATGCAGCGAGCTGCGTTCCATACGGCGTGACCAGCAGGGCCACACAGCACAGAAGGAATGTCAGCAGCAACTGTTTGCGCTGCCGTTCGGACCAGGCTTCTCCCACCAGTCCGCCCAGCTGGAAGCGGAACAGGCCGCCCGCAAAATGCGCGCCGATTGCCGCCAGCCCAAACGCGAACGTGCCGTGGGTGTTCGCCCAGATCATGAAAAGAGGCGGCAGAACCCAAAGCGCACGTGTGTGGCCCTGCCGGAAACGTTCCAGACAGATCAACGTGATCAGCAAAAAAACGTAGCCAAAAAGCTGCGGGCGCATGGTGAAGATCACGCTGGCGACAGGAAGGAAAAATGCGGTAGCCACGCAGGCCGCTTTCCAGTTTCCACAGCGCGCGTAGGCATAGCCGTAAAGCAGCAAAGTCACGATGGCGACCATGGTGATCTGTAGGAACGCCAGTCCTCGAAGGCCGCCGAGGCGTGCCGCCTCCGCGATGGCGGTTTCGCCCAGCCATTCATAGGCGATCCAGTGGGTGCCTGCCGCGGTGTAGGAGTACGGATCGGTGGTCGGCCAGTGGTGCGTGGTTAGAATTTGCTGTCCGACGGCGGCGTGCCACCAAGTGTCGGGATCAGCCAGATTCGTCCGGGCTCCGAGGATGGAAGCCCCTGCCAGGAGAAGTCCCATCAAGACCGGGAAGCAAACCAGCTTTCGCGCGGCCAACCAAAGCCGCGAGGTGCCGGCGGCCGCAGCGGATGCATCGACCGAGCCCGCAGTAGGCTGAGGCAGAGCTACTCCGCTGGCAGACTGCATGGTGGCATCGAATGGGTCCATTATCTCCTCTTGCCGATTTCGGCTGTGACTTCGAGGTTCCCTACGGACGTGAATCAGGTGTCACCGAATGTGGACACTAAGCCACTCTTTTCCAGTAACTTACGAGCAGTTTGGCGGCCACTCCCAGGATGTGCGACAAGGCGGGAAGCCGTTCGTTTTCAGTAGGTATGGGGGCTACTTCGTGGATCGCAGAGAGTCAAACGCGGGGAGCACGGAAAATGGCTTCCGTGTGTTGGAAACGCTTTCACCGATTTGCTGAATGCGGTCAGGCTGAATGTGACCAAGAAGTGTCGCGGCGCGGGCAAGGTAATCGATTTTTTCGGGCAACAAGCCCATGATGCGGGCGCAGGTAGCATCCACGGCCACGGGATCATTGCCGGCAACCAGAAGCCCGCACTGTTTGGCCTGGCCCTGGATCGGGCCGTTTCCTTCCATGCCGATGATGCCATCCACAATCGCGAAATCGGGGCGAACGGCAGCGTTGATGTCCAGGATGGCGCGGTTGATTCCGGCCCAGTGCAACAGGTTTTTGGGCCAGCCGTAGCAACTTCCGGGAACCACGCCAAACATGTTTTTGAGCGACAGCGTGACACCAGCCCAATGGTGGGTCTTCATCTTCGGCAGGGAAACCAGGAAATCCGCGCCCAGAACCGTCTTGGGTAGATAAAGCTCTTTCAAACGCGACGCATGCGTTCGCAGGGGCACCAGCGCGACATCGTCGACGTTCAAATCCACGAAGATTTCCGACAGCGGATTCAGATACTCTCGAATCGATACGGATCCGATGACCGCCTGCGTATCGCGCTCCAAAGCCGGCCCTTCGCCGACAAGAACGGAAGCGGCCCCCAGGCGCAGGAAAGATTCACGCGCCGCGTAGACGACGGCGGGGTGCGTATTCACCATGCCGAAGGGGTCAGAGCCCACGAAGTTTGGCTTCAGCAGCACGGTCTTTCCGCGCACGGGCAGATCGAACTCCCGCAGGGTTTCGAAAAGAACGGCGGCGAGATCCGACTGATAGTTGAGGGAGTGCCGGATGGCCACGCGCGAAGGCGGTCTTGAAAACGGCGGGATCAGCGAAGGGGCGGGGCGCGGCATCGCTCAGGCGCTCCCGTTCCGCGTCGGCGTCAGCCAAGTGGGATTGGGGTCCAGAGCGAGCACTGCCCAGGCTACTTCAGGCACGCTCAACGAAATTTCCTTTGTTTCATACAGAGATTGCAGGGACTGCGCCGACCCTTCGTCCGCTCGGCCGCAGGCGTTCATGGCCATGAGTGCAAGCACCAGGGATCCCGGGCTCTGAATTTCCTTCAGGTGCTCCTGAACCCACGAAATGCTCTTCTTGACCTCCGGCCATTCGGGATGCTCTCTCAAAGCGAGGAGGGCCCAGGCTGTGGAACTCATCTGTGGAATTCCGGGGACGCCATAGACCACGGGATTACCGCAGTTCCAGCCCCCGC
>CAZFRV010000135.1:0-12113 GCA_964521445.1 uncultured Acidobacteriaceae bacterium | reverse complement strand
TGGATGCCATACACCCTACCTCGCCTCTGGATTCTCGTTGCCATGACGATTGCTCTCTGCTCACCGGCGGCCGTTGCCCAACGGCCTGGCACTGGGGCTGGTCCAACTGGAAACGGGACGGCCGGCAGGTCAGCGAATGAGCCTCTCCCTCCTCCGGGGGCCCCGCTGCCTGATCCCACATCGGCCCAGTATCGGTCGATCTACGTTTTCGGCAAGGTGCTGCTGCAAGGCGGCGTGGTTCCACCGGAACCCATCGCGATCGAGCGGGTGTGCAACGGCTCACCACACCGCGAAGGATTCACGAATTCCCAGGGCTTGTTTCAGTTTGAGCTTGGCCGCGGCGAGGAGAGCAACCCCGGCGGCAGCGGCTCCGGGAACGCGGCTCAGCAACCCGTCACAGATAAGCCAGCCGGCAAATTCAAGTTTGCAGGATGTGAAGTACACGCGTTACTCCCCGGCTTTCAGTCCACATCGCTGCCCGTGCGCATCCCGGACGAATACGGGCACGTTGACGCAGGCACCATCTCGCTCACACGCCTGGAAGGCGTAACCGGAACAACCCTCAGCATGACCAGCCTGTCTGCCCCTAAAGATGCCCGGCAGGCCTACGAGAAGGGGCGAAAGGCAGAGACGGAGAAGAAATTCGCGGACGCGGAAAAGGAGCTGAATAAGGCGGTTCAAGTCTATCCGCAGTACGCGGCGGCCTGGTACTTGTTGGGCGAAGCCCACCGGTTGGGGAAGCAAACCGACCAGGCCGTCAAGGAATACTCTCAGTCCATTACCTGCGACCCTCAATTTGTGAGCCCGTATTTTGGGCTGACCGTGATCGCCATCGGCCAACAAAGGTGGCAGGACGCCCTGCACCTCAGCGACCAACTCACTCAGCTCAACCCGCTGGCTTATCCCATGGCATATTTCTACAACAGCGCCGCCAACTACAACCTGCATCAGATTGAGGCCGCCGAAAAAAGCGCTCTCAAGTTCCAATCTCTCGACACCGATCACCAAACGCCTGACGTGTCCCTGTTGATGGCCAACATTCTCGAAGCCAAGCAGGACTACGCAGGAGCCGCCCAGCAATTACGGGATTATCTGGCCCAGGTGCCGAACGCGCCGCATGCCGAGGAAATTAAGGCCGAAGCGCTGCGTCTGGAAAGTCTCGCGCCAGCCAAGCCGAAGTAGGCGGAGCCCCAAGCGCGTGAGTTTCTTTCGGTCAGCGAACGTTGGCAGGAATCAGTCGCTCGACGATCAGCACGTCGCGCCAGACTCCATCCAGCTTGCCGTGCTTCTTGTAGATGCCAACCTCGCGAAAGCCGGCCGCGGCAATAAGCTTGCGGCTGGGCTGATTGTCGAGAAAGACGCGCGACAGCAGCTTCCAGAAGCCCGCTTTCTCCGCTTCATGGATGATGGTTTGCATGGCCAGCCGTCCCGCGCCTCGCCCGCGGAACGCGCGATCTACGTACAGAGACACCTCGGCGATGCCGGCATAGCAGTCGCGTGGACGATACGCGGAGGTCGAAGCAAAAGCCACGATCCGGCCACCTGCTTCCACCACCACAATTGGATGAACGCCGTCAAACCACGCGGCTACGTCCGACGCAGCACGCATCTTCGTCTCAAACGTGGCTACGCGGTCTTCAATCCCCTGGTTGTAAATCATGGCAATAGCCGCGGCATCGTGCGGCGCGGCCAGCCGAGCATGCAAGTCGTTGGAATTGGTGATGGCGTTCATAGATTCAAGACGAGTTTACTTCGGACGGCGCGTCTTCGAATTGGGCTTGGGCCGGCTGCCAGATTCGGCAGGGTTTCCGGCGGGAGGCTCGCTGAAACGGAGAAGCAGCGGCGCGGTGAAGTGTTCACCGGGCTTGAGTTGTCCATGATCGTCAATCTTGTCCCAGCCGACGTTGGCGGTAACGTAGAACCATCCATTCAACCCGATCACATGCGTGGGCTCTCCCAATCGGTCTGTGGATTGCTCCACGACCTCGCTCGAGGTGATTGCGGTTTGCGCGGGATTCAGACGGAAGCGCATGATCCGCGGGGGATCGCTGCCGTTCTGGATACCGATCAGAGAATCGCCGGAGCGGTACAGCCCGTCGAGACCGGTTACAGCGATGGTGTCCGCATGCGGCAGATAACTCAGTTGTTCCGAGGGATTCGGTTCGGTCAAGTCCACCACGGCGATGCCCATGGAATAGTCGGCGACGAAGAGCCGTTTGCCGTCGGCGGCCAGCACCGGCGTCTGCGGCGAGAAGAAATCGCCGGCAATCTTCTCGAGCGCGGCGGTTTTCACGTCGCCGCGTACGCGATAGACGCCTCCGCCAATGCTGTCAGAAACGTAAACCGTTCCATCGGCGGCGATGGACATATCGCCCAGCACGCCCGCACCGTTGGTCGCCGGGTCGAAGCGTCGCACCACTCGCCCGGTAGCGCCGTCAATGGCAAAGAGCGCGGTCTTACCGGTGTCTTCTTGGGGAAAGCCGATGAAACCGGGCATCGCGCAAGCGGTCATCCACAGCAGGTTGCGCGTGGCGTCGGCGGAGACAGCCAGGACCGGCCAGTGTTTGGCTTGCTCTTCGAGCGGTATCTCTTGCAGAGCGCATTCCGCCTCGCCGGACCGGGGCAACTTGACCCGATACAAAGTATGGTGCTGGATGCTCGAGACAACGAATGTTCCCGCAGCTCGATCAAAAGTCAGGTCTTCGGGCATCAGGTCGGGCAGAGGAAGCGTGCACACGGCTTCCGCCCTCTGTACCGGCTTGGTGCGCTCTTTCATCTGCTGCGCGATGGGCGCGAATGCCGCCTCCGCCAGCAGCGGCTTCAGGTCATCATCACTGGCAAGGTCGTACTTCAACCCCATCAACGCGTACTTCTCGAGCCATCGCAGCGCCTCGGTCTTGTTTCCCAGATGTGTTTCCACCGACGCCATGCGCAGTATGTAGATCGGCGTCGGCGCCGGCATCTCCCGGCCAATCGCGAGCAGCGTCTCGCGCAGTCCCTTCCAGTCTTTCTGCTTGGCTTGCTCCCGGCCCTTTTTGTTCAATTCGATAAAGTGGGCACGGTCCAGGGAAAATAGCGAAGGTATGAACAGCACTGTTATCAGAGCCATGGCGAGCAGGCGGCACTTCATGAGAAGTCTCCTCGATGCGTCAACCTTCTTAGACGTTCTGGTCCGCGGTTTGGTACGTGCTGGCCTTTTTCCCGATTTCGCTTTACCATCGCCCAAGTGGCTGCCTTGAATCAAAAGGAATTGGATAAGAACCGCCTGGTTTCTGCGGCTCTGGCCGAAGACGATGCGTCCTTCGAGTTGAAGCTGCGTCCGCGGTATCTGCGCGAGTTTATCGGACAGAAGAAGGTCAAGGACAACCTGAGCGTAGCCATTGAAGCCGCCAAGTCGCGCGGCGAAGCGCTCGACCACGTCCTGCTCTATGGTCCCCCGGGACTCGGCAAGACCACGCTGGCCACCATCATCGCCAACGAGATGGGCGTGGCTTACACGCAGAGCGCGGGTCCGGCCATCGCCATCAAGGGCGACCTGACCGCCATTCTGACCAACCTCACCGACCGCCAGGTGTTGTTCCTGGACGAAGTCCACCGCTTGCAGCCGGCGCTCGAAGAGATCCTCTACTCGGCCCTTGAAGACTACAAGCTCGACATCATCATCGGCCAGGGGCCCTCGGCGCGGACCCACACTATTGACGTGAAGCCGTTCACCTTTGTGGCCGCCACCACCCGCGCTGGATTGCTCTCTGCGCCGCTGCGTTCGCGCTTTGGCATCCTGCTGCGTCTCGAGTTCTACACCGAAGAAGAGCTCAAGTTCATCATTGAACGCTCGGCGGAGATTCTGGGCGTGGCCATCGACGAAGCCGGCGCGGCCGAGCTGGCCGGACGCGCCCGAGGCACGCCGCGCATCGCCAACCGCCTGCTGCGCCGGGTTCGCGACTTCGCCCAGGTCCGCGGAGAGGGCCGCATCGACCGCGCCACCGCGCAAGCCGCGCTGGAGATGCTGGAAGTCGACAAGCACGGCTTTGACGAGATCGACCGGCGCTTGCTGCTGACGATTATCCAGAAATACAACGGTGGTCCCGTAGGGCTGGGCACGCTGGCCGCGGCACTGGCCGAGGAGCAAGAAGCTCTGGAAGAAATGTACGAACCTTTTCTTATTCAGATCGGCTTCCTTGATCGCACACCCCGCGGACGCATGGCCACCCGGCTGGCCTACGAACATTTCGGCATTCGTTACGGCCGCCAGCCGGATCTCTTCTAAGCGAGCACTCAGCATTCAGCCCTCAGCATTCGGGCCCGCAAGGTCTGTTTTTCCAAGAATCCCGGCTTCGGTCGAGTCCATACAAACGCGGCAACATGCCTTGGCTGACTGCTGAGTGCTGAATATTCGCTAGGTGAAATTCCCGGTACATCTGAAACTCCTGCCTCTAACGTTCTCTGCCCTGAGTAGTCTAAGATTTTGAGTTTGGATCCCGTTTCTCGGGTGGGGAAATCTGCGTGCTGAAGTTAACAAGGTTCGCCGTATGTGCCGCAGTCGCATGTCTTCTCGCGGCTCCCTTGGCACATGGGGACAAACCACCTCAAGCCAACTCTGCTCCGGTTCCGGCCCGCGAAATCGACTCTCTTGCGGTCCCACGACTGCTGGCTGCACCTAAGTTGGGCGACTTTGAAGGCATGGCCCCGGCCACGCCGCTGGCCAAGCAGATGCTCACCGTCGATAAGTTTATACAGCGCGAGCCCAAGGACGGCGAGAACTGCTCGGAGCACACGCAGGCCTATCTGGGCTACACCGACAAAAATCTCTACATCGTGTTCCTGGCTTATGACTCCAATCCCCGCCTGATGCGCGCCCGCATGCTGCGCCGCGAGCTGATTGACGACGACGACCAGGTTGGCTTCTTTCTCGATACCTTCCACGACCACCGCCATGCTTATGCTTTTTTCTCCAACCCTTACGGCATTCAGCAGGATGCCATCTTCACCGAAAACGCCGGCTATGACCAGTCGTTCGACACGGTATGGAACACGCAAGCCAAGATCAGCGAGCAGGGCTACATGGTCCTGTTTGAAATCCCTTTCAAGTCGCTGCGGTTTCAACCCACGGGCGCGCATACCTGGGGCATTCTGCTCTCGCGAGTCCTGCCGCGGAACAGCGAGCGCTCTTACTTCCCGGCCAACAGCAGCAAGTCGCAGGGATGGCTGATACATGAAGGCGACATCGCTGGCTTCGAGAACATTTCCCCGGGAAGGAACATGCAGTTTATGCCTTACGCGTCCGTGGGCGCGTTCCGCTCGCTCGACGAACGCGATCCCGCGGGAAACCGCTTCACCGGCAAGCACGTGGACCCGAAAGAGGGCCTGGACTCGAAGATCGTAATCAAGGACAGCTTGGTGCTCGATACCACCATCAATCCCGACTTCGGCCAGATCGAGTCCGATGATCCCCAGGTCACCGTCAACCAGCGCTTTGCCGTCTTCTTCCCGGAGAAGCGGCCCTTCTTCCAGGAAAACGCCAGTTACTTCCAGACGCCGCTGAACCTGGTGTTCACGCGGCGCATCGTCGATCCGCTCTTTGGCGCACGGCTGACCGGCAAAGTCGGCCCCTGGGCCATTGGGACATTTTTTGCCAACGATCGCGCCCCCGGCCTGAGCGTGATCTCCACCGACCCACTGGCCGGCACTGACGCTTACTTCGGCGTTTTCCGCCTGAACCGCGAGATCGGCAAAGGCTCGAGCATCGGCTTCATCTATACCGATCGCGAACAGCATACGGCCCCCAACAGCTTCTGCACGGACACCTTTATCTGCGAAACCGGCTCCAATCGCGTGGGCGGATTCGATACCCACATCAAGATCAACCAGAACTGGCAGTTGAACGCCCAGGCCGTCACCAGCGAAACCAGGTTCTTTGATGGCTCGCACGAATCCGGTCCAGCCTACCAGGTGTATGCCGAACGCAGCTCGCGCCGGCTGGAGTTCAACACTCTGTATCAGGACATCTCCCCGGGGTTCAACGCCGATACCGGTTTCGTCAACCGGACGGATTATCGCCAGTTCAGCAATTTCATCGGCTACACCGACCATATCGACGGCAAACATTTCGTCGCCCACGGTCCGCACCTTTACGAGCAGACGCTGTGGGACCATAACGGCACGCGCCTGGACTACCTGGCCAACCCGTCGTACGAGTGGGATTTCCAGCGCAACAGCGCCATTAACATTTTCAGCGTGTGGGAACACGAGCGCCTGCGCCCGGTGGATTTTTCCACGCTCACCGCCAACCGCGATTACGCGCATGTGGTGGGCGGCGTGGCCGTGGGCACGCAATACTTCAAGTGGCTCAAGCTCAACGCGGAGATGGACTGGGGCACGGCCACCAACTTTGTCCCGCGTACCGGGCCGCCGGTGCTGGCCTATCAGAACACTGGCTTTCTGAGCGCCGTGGTCCGTCCCGTGAAAGGCCTGACTGTCGAGAATACTTACCTCATGGTCCGGCTGCTGGACCAGAACACCGGCCTCAACATCTTCAACAACCACATCCTGCGCTCAAAGTGGAACTACCAGTTCACCAAGCAGTTCTCGCTGCGTTTGACCCCCACGTACACCACCACCATCGCCAACCCCGCCCTGACCACTCTACAGACCACCAAGATCTTCAACGGCGACGTTCTCTTTACTTATATGGTGCATCCGGGCACGGCCGTCTACGTGGGTTACAACAGCGATCTGCAGAACCTTGACCCGTCGCTGCTGCGCGTCTGCGGCGGACTGGCCTGTACCGTGGGCCAATCTCCTGACGGCCTGCTGCGTACGCGCAGCTCGTTCCTCAATGACGGCCGCCAGATCTTCGTGAAGATCTCTTACCTGTTTCGCTACTAGGCCTTGGTCTGGCAATAACTTTTCCCGCTGCGAGACTTGTATCAAGGGCATGGCTGACCTCTGACACTAGCCGATGTCCGTTTTAGTCTCGCGACATTTAGCGACAACCCATTCATGCCGCGCAATGACGCTTGAGCGCCGCCCTTTCTCCGAACTAACTTCGAGACAGCGCGTAGGCAGGAGACACGACCATGAACCATCGTTCACCCTTGAAATTGTCCCGCCGCAAGTTCATCACCAGCGGAGTCATGTCCGGAGCAGCACTCTGTCTTTCCGGCTGTCTGATCAGGAAACCGCAATTCACGGCTTTGCCGCCGGCGCCGGCCGGCTTGCCCGGCGACCTCCATGTCAACGATATTCACTCGCAATTGAACCCCACACTGGTGCGGGAGATTGCGGTTCCCGGATCGATCGACGAATGCCGGAGCGTGATCCAGAATGCGCGCAAGGTCGGGCAATGTATCTCCGTGGCCGGCGGCCGCCACTCCATGGGAGGACAGCAATTTTGCGACGACGCGCTCCTGATCGACACCCGCAGCATGAAGCGTATCCTCGGGTTCGATCGCGAGAAGGGCCTGCTGGAGATCGAGGCGGGGATCGAGTGGCCGGAGCTGCTCGAGTATCTGCACCAGCAACAAGAGGGCCAGGCACGGCAGTGGGCCATCGTGCAGAAACAGACTGGGGCGGACAAGTTCACGCTCGGCGGTTCGCTGGCGTCCAACGTCCACGGCCGCGCTCTCCGGGAAAAGCCGATCATCAGCAATGTGGAATCGTTTACCATCATCGACGCCGCGGGCGACGTGCAGGAGTGCAGCCGTGTGAAGAACCCCGAGTTGTTTCGCCTAGCGATTGGCGGCTATGGAATGTTCGGGGTGATCGCTTCGGTCAAATTGCGGCTCAGAGATCGCGTCAAAGTGCGCCGGGTGGTGGAGCTTCGCGACTTGAAAGATATTCCCGGCGCCTTCGAACAACGGATTCGCGACGGCTATCTATACGGCGATTTCCAATTTGCCACCGACAGCCATCGCGAGAGCTTCCTGCGCCGCGGTGTCTTCTCCTGCTACCAGCCGGTTCCCCAGGACACGCCCATCACCGAGCACCCGACGCGTTTCAGCGCCGAAGACTGGGCCAAGCTCACCTACTATACGCACGTGTACAAGCGGCGGGCGTTTGAGATCTATACCAAACGGTACCTGGAAACATCCGGCCAGATCTACTGGTCCGATTCTCAGCTCTTCGGCAGCTACCTGGATAACTATCACGAACAGCTTGACCGCGAATTGCACGCTCGCGTCCCAGCCACGGAGATGATCACGGAGATCGACGTGCCGCGCGAGGCCCTGGTTGACTTCATGGAAGAAGCGGCGATCACCCTGCGGCGTGAGAATGCCAATGTCATCTACGGCGTGGTCCGGCTGATTGAAAAAGACGACGAGAGCGCACTGCCCTGGGCCAAGGACCGTTTTGCCTGCGTGGTTTTCAATCTCCACGTTACGCATGACCCGGAAGGGATCGATCATGCCGGGCGCAGCTTTCGCGCCCTGATCGATCTGGCCATCAAACACAACGGCAGCTATTACCTCACCTACCACCGCTTCGCCCAGCGCGAGCAGGTGGAGCGCTGCTACCCAGGCTTCCAGCAGTTTCTTGCCGCAAAGCGGCAGCACGATCCGGACCAGCTCTTTCAGAGCAACTGGTATCGACACTACCGCGAGATGTTTAACGGATGAAGGAAGGGTCTTGCTGGGCCCAACGTGCCTTTTTTATGGGCGCTCTGCTGCGCTGCGCACACGCCCATTCGACTTCCGTTTCGCTAGCGCTCACGGTCGCTCAGGGCAGGCTCTGCGGCAGTAAGGAATGGCACGGAAGGCCGGCTTTTCGGCCCGACTAAAGTCGGGCCCTGATACGTGTCTCGTCAGCGGCGGGCCGTTCGTTTTCCGATCACCCGATGGCTGGATCACCCGATCTTCAAACGGATGCTATGATGGCCTCGACCCTATGTCCATCTCCGTACGCTCCTTTGCCAAGATCAATATTGGTCTGAAGATCGGCCCGCGCCGTGAAGACGGCTTCCACGAGTTGCGCACCATTTATCAGACCTTGGCGCTTTCAGACCAGGTCAAGGTGGACGTGTCCAAGGGAGTGGGAATCGAGGTCTGCTGCAAAGACCTCCGTGTCCCGTCCGACGAAAGCAACACCTGCTATCGCATGGCCGACCGGGTTCTGCGGGCGTTCAAGACGCGCAGTAAGGTGCGCATTACCATTGAAAAGATCTTGCCGGTGCAAGGCGGCTTGGGGGCGGCGTCGTCGAATGCCGTAGCCACCATGCTGGGACTGGAGAAAGCGCTGAAGCGCGCGCTGGCGCCTGGCGACCGCCTGCGGCTGGCCAGCGAAGTCGGCTCCGACGTCCCCTTGTTTCTGATTGGCGGTACGGTTCTGGGTACGGGAAGGGGCGAGCAGGTCTATCCTCTGGAAGATTTGCCCAGTTTTCATTGTGTAATCGCGACGCCGGAAATCGGCGTCTCCACGCCGGCGGCCTTCGCCGATTGGGACAACAAATTCGCGGCCCAAAAATTGACGGCAGCGGATGGCTTCGATAAAATGAATGTGTTCAGTCAGTCCGTATTTGAATGGCTGAGCGGCAGTAGTTTTTCCCCAACCGGTGTCCCAAGCAAAGGCTGGGACCGGGCCGAGACAATGCTTCTCGACCTTGTCCGTACCGGGATTGAAAACGACTTTGAGAGTGTTGTTTTCCCAAAGTATCCCGCCATACGCGAGGTCAAAAGGGCTCTGGAACGGTCAGGCGCAAGGTACGTGTCTCTGTCGGGTTCGGGTTCCACGGTGTATGGGTTGTTTGCCGATAAACAGGAAGCGGCCAGGACTGCCAAGGCATTGATCGATAGCGGCGTCCCGGCCCAGGCCACGGTAACGCTGCCCAGGACGGAGTACTGGAAGGGGATTTTCAGCACTTAGCCGTTAGTTTAGTCAAGCGCATGACGTCGGCTTTTACTAAGGGCTAAGAGCTAAAGGCTGATTTTTTGGGCCGTCGACTAATGGTAGGTCAAGTGCCTTTGGAGCACTTTGTCTAGGTTCGAATCCTAGCGGCCCAGCCAGGATCAAGAGATCGCCGTGACCGCGCGGAATCGCAGCGAGATCGCCGAGATCGGATGACCGGCAACGGCCGATGACGGCGATTCCGGGCGATGTCGGCGATTCGGTGTGGTGCGACGAATGCGGATTGAGCCAGGAAAGCAGAAAAGGGAAGAAAGCCAGTAGCGAGAAGGAATCCTCGGTTGTAGCAAACCAGCTCAAGCGGGTGATAACTATGGCAACGACAGTCACAGCAACGGAAAAGATGGACAAGCAGCAAAAAGCTGCTCCCAAGAGCGATCCCAAGATGCAACGAAGCCGTCAGGACGAAAAATTCAAGATCTTCTGCGGCACCGCCAACGAAGCCTTGACGGACGAGATATGCGCCTTCCTCGGCCTCCCGCGCGGGAAGGCTACGATCACGCGTTTCTCTGACGGGGAGTGCTATGTCCAGATTCTGGAGAACGTGCGCGGCGCGGACGTGTTCGTCTGCCAGCCCACGTGCTTCCCCGTGGACGAGCACTTGATGGAGTTGCTGTTGCTGGTGGATGCGCTCAAGCGCGCTTCGGCGCGGCGCATCACCACCGTGATCCCTTACTACGGATATGCGCGCCAGGACCGCAAAGACAAGCCTCGCGTTCCCGTGTCGTCAAAGCTCATTGCCGACCTGCTGACGACGGCCGGGGCGCACCGCGCACTCGTCGTCGACCTCCACGCGCCGCAGATTCAGGGATTCTTCAACATCCCGGTGGACCATCTGTTTGCCTCGCCGGTGCTGGTGGACCACTTCCGCAAGATGCAGCTGCCGAACCTGACCGTGGTTTCGCCCGACGCCGGCGGCGTGGAGCGCGCGCGCTTCTTCGCCAAGAAAATTGACGCTGCCTTGGCCATCGTGGACAAACGCCGCACCGACATGAACGTGGCCGAGGTCATGCACGTGATCGGCGACGTCAAGGGCCGAAGCTGCCTGATCATCGACGACATCATCGATACTGCCGGCACGCTGGTGAAGACCGCCGAAGCGCTGGTGAACGCCGGAGCAGCCCGGGTCTACGCCTGTGCTTCCCATCCCGTGCTCTCCGGAGAAGCCATCGAGCGTATTTCCAAGTCCAAGCTGGAAGAGGTGATTGTGACCAACACCATTCCCTTGACCACCAAAGCCAAAGACGAACCCAAGATTAAAGTTTTGTCGATAGCCGGCTTGCTGGGCCGCGCCATCCAGTCGATTCACGAAGAAACCTCGGTCAGCACGCTGTTTGCGTAGCTGAGATGGAAGAAGAGGAAGAAGAGAAGGAAACGAACAAATGATTTCACAGGAAGTAGTTGAAGCCCAACCCAGACCGGACACCTCGCGCGGCAAAAACGAAGCGCGGCGGCTGCGCACCGGTGGCCGCGTTCCCGGCGTGCTGTACGGCGCCAAGAAACAGACGGTCGCGGTCAGTCTGGATCCCAAGCAGATTACGCGCATTCTGCACTCGGAATCCGGCCACAACACGATTTTCGAAGTGCAAACCGGCGGCGAAAAAGACCGCGTCATGATCGTGGACTGGCAGTACGACCCCATGCACGGCAAGCTTCTGCACATTGACCTGAAGCGCATTGCCATGGACGAAAAGATCCGCGTCAAGGTGCCCATTCACCTGGTGGGGGAAGCCGAGGGTGTGAAGGGGCAGGGCGGAATTCTGGACCAAGTGCTGCGCGAGGTGGAAGTGGAGTGCTTGCCCGGCGACATTCCCAGCCACATTGACGCCGATGTGACCGCGTTGGTATTCGGCACGGTGCTGCGCGTCTCTGACCTGCAGTCCGGGGACAAGCTGAAGTTCATCACCGATGCCGGCCAGACCGTGGCCCACATCACGTCAGTGAAAGAGGAAGAAGTCGCGCCGACCCCGGAAGCTGTGGCGGAAGCTGCTGCTGCGGCTCCGGCTGAGCCCGAAGTCATCAAGAAGGGCAAGCAGGAAGTTGTGGGTGAAGAGGGTGCGGAAGAGCCCGCTAAGGAAGGCAAGGAAGGCAAGAAAGCCGAGGCCAAGAAGTAGCCCCCGTGAAACTGATTGTCGGGCTGGGCAATCCTGGTATCGAGTATCAGTTCACGCCGCACAACATCGGCTTTCTCGCTGTGGACCGCATCGCAGAACAAT
>CAZFRV010000134.1:0-7470 GCA_964521445.1 uncultured Acidobacteriaceae bacterium | reverse complement strand
CGCTCTTTGCCGCCATCATGCTCGCCCTTTACCGGCGCCAGATTTCCGGCCAGGGCAGCAAAGTTTCCACATCGTTGATGGCCAACGGAGTCTGGTCGAATGCCAACATGATCCAGGCGGCCATGCTGGGCGCCAAGTTTTTCCCCCGGACCAAGCGCACCACCGTCGCCAATCCTCTGGTAGGCCACTACGTCACCCGCGATCAGAAACGCTTCCTCACCTGCTGTCTGGCCCCGGCCAAAGACTGGCCCAACTTTTGCCGCGCGCTGGGACGCGAGGATCTGATCGACGACGAGCGCTTCCACACCCCGGAGACGCGCAGAACCAACTCAACCGCGCTGGTCGAGACCATTGACGCGATTGTCGCCACCAAAGATATGGCCGAATGGGCCAAACTCTTCCGCCAGTTTGACATCACCTGGGCGCTGATGCAGAACAACGAAGAAGCGGCCCATGATCCGCAGATGGAAGCTAACGGCGTGTTTGATGAAATCGCGCCGGGCATGCGGACCGTCAGCAGCCCCTTCCAGTTGGCAGGCGTGGAAAAGGTAAAGCCGGGCGCGGCCCCGAGCGTCGGCGAGCACACATATGAGATTCTCTCCGGCCTGGGCTATAGCGAAGCCGAGATCGCTGGTCTAATCGAGCGAGGCGCTGCCATGGCGGGAAAGTCGAAAACGGCTGCACGCTGAGAGCCCGCGTATAGCCGGCCATCCTTGAATCCGGCAACAATGAAAAAAATCCGGTGCCGGCGGTTGACGCTCCCGAGCACCTTCTGTATACACGGAGGCGTGCGTGAAAGGAGTGAGCCGTGGCCAACCGTGTCGCGTTGGTAACCGGCGCGAGTCGCGGCGTCGGCAAAGGAATTGCCGTGGAGCTCTACGCTGCGGGTTTCACGGTCTACATCACGGGGCGCAACGCCGATGATATGGGCTACATGGCCGGCAAGGGCACAGCGATCATGTGCGATCATCGCGACGATCGGCATGTAGAGCGGGCGTTTCGCCGCATCATGGAGGAACAAGGACGCCTCGACGTCCTGGTAAACAACGCCTGGGGCGGATACGAAAACATGATCGAGGACGGCGAATTCACCTGGCAGCGTCCATTCTGGCAGCAACCGCTCTGGCGCTGGGATGCGATGTTCCAGGCCGGCGTGCGGGCCGCCTACGTGGCCAGCCGGTTGGCGGCGCCGGTGATGCTCGCCCGGCGCAGCGGGCTCATCGCGAACATTTCGTTTTGGGCGGCGAAGAAGCATGTTGCCAACGTGGCTTATGGCGTTGCCAAAGCGGCTACCGACAAGCTCACTGCCGACACGGCGCATGAACTGGAAGAGCATAACGTCGCCGTGGTCTCGTTGTACCCCGGACTGGTGCGCACGGAGAAAGTGAGGGCCGCCGCGCAGTGGCTCGATCTGAGCAACTCGGAATCGCCCATGTTTACCGGCCGGGCCGTAGTGGCTCTCGCCAACGATGCCGAAATCATGCGCAAAACTGGAAAGGTCCTGGTGGCGGCGGCGCTGGCCCAAGAGTACGGGTTCACTGACGTCGATGGAAAGACCCCGCGGCCGCTGACGTTGGCCGACGTCTAAGTTGCCTCAACGCTCTCGGCGACGGCAAGCGTTGGCAGAGGCTCGATTGACGAAAGTAGTATGTCTCCTTATAGTGTTGGCGCTCGGCCAAAAACGAACGGCCGGGTTAGAATCAAAGACGGTTGTTATGGATTCCTAGCGGGAGAGACACATGCGAGAAGCCGTAGTCGTTGCCAGCTCGCGGACAGGGCTGGCCAAGTCATTTCGTGGGTCTTTTAATATGACGCGTCCGGAGGTACTGGCCGCGCACTGCATCCAGGATGTTCTGCGCAAGACGCCGCAACTGGACTCGAAAGAGATTGAAGACGTGGTCCTGGGATGCGCGCAGCCGCACGGTCCACAGGGCCACAATATCGCGCGCATCGCCGCGATGCTGGCCGGGCTTCCCGCGTCGGTGGCCGGCACCACCATCAATCGTTTTTGCTCTTCCGGCCTGCAGGCCATCGCCCTGGCCGCTCACCAGATCATGAATGAGGGCGTGGACGCGGCCTTCGGCGGCGGCGTGGAGAGCATCAGCATGATTCCCCGCGACTGGAGCCCCAACCCCGAGCTGGAAAAACGCATGCCCGGCCTCTACATGGTCATGGGCGATACCGCCGAAGTTGTAGCCAAGCGCTACAAGGTCAGCCGACAGGCCCAGGACGAGTATTCCCTCCTCAGCCAGCAGCGCACCGCGCGCGCCCAGCAGGAGGGATTCTTCCAGGGAGAAATCGCGCCCATGAAGACCACCATGGCGGTCCTGGACAAGAAGACCGGCGAGAAGGTCGGAGAGAAGGAAGTTTGCTGCGACCGCGATGAATGCAATCGTCCCGACACGACTTTAGAAGGCTTGCTGGCGCTGAATCCGCATTTTGACAAGACCAGCGGCCAGGGCTCGGTCACCGCCGGCAACTCTTCGCAGCTTTCTGACGGCGCCTCGGCCACGTTGCTCATGTCGCGCGAGCGCGCCGACCGTCTCGGCATTCCTTACAAGCTGGTCTTTCGCGGCTTTCAGGTGGCGGGCTGCGAGCCGGACGAGATGGGCATTGGCCCGGTCTTCGCTATTCCCAAGCTGCTGCAGCGCACCGGCGTGAAGATGAACGACATCGACGTGTGGGAGCTCAATGAGGCCTTTGCCGTGCAGGTGGTCTATTGCCGCGATCGCCTGGGCATCGACCCGGAGAAGCTCAACGTCAACGGCGGCTCCATCGCCATCGGGCATCCTTTCGGGATGACCGGCTCGCGCATGGTGGGAACCATGGCCAACGAGATGGCGCGTCGCAAAGCTCGCTACGGTGTGGTGACCATGTGCATCGGCGGGGGCCAGGGCGCCGCCGGGTTGTTCGAGGCACGGATTTAGTCCCGAAGCGCAGCGAGGGAACCCTGTTGCGAAGAATGACCCCTCACCGCGGATTCACGCAGATCGTCGCGGATCAAGATCGAAAAAAAGGGGAAGCTCAATGAGCGATGCCTGGGATCACAAGCATAGCGTCGTGAAAGAAAATCTCAGTCTCTTACCTGATCAGCGTTCATCCGCGTAAATCAGCGGCAGGGTGTTGCTGGAACTGCTTTTCGTGTCATTTACATATAGGTTTTGGTGTAACGTACTGCGGTCGCTTCGCTCGGAATGTTGTACAAGGAGGAAGCTTTGTCCACCCAGCCCCAGTCCGCCGCAGCTCCGGCGGAGTCCCTATCGAAGCATTCTGTGGTTTACATCTGGTATGTGGTCGGCGTATTGATGTTGGCCTACATTTTCTCCTTCATCGACCGCCAGATTTTCAGCATGGTGGTGGGCCCTCTGCGCCGCGATCTCCATATCAGTGACACCCAGGTCAGCTACCTTCAAGGGTTGAGCTTCGTGGTTTTTTACACCTTCTTTGGCATCCTCATCGGGCGACTGGTCGATATCTACAGCCGGCGGACCATCATCGTTATTGGCATGGTGCTGTGGAGCCTTTTCACCACCGCTTGCGGGATCGCCAGCACGTTTCCGCAAATGTTGTTGCTGCGTATGGGTGTAGGCGTGGGCGAAGCCGCACTTTCACCGGCGGCCTATTCCCTGGTGACCGACTACGTTCCGCCGCGTCGCCTGTCCACCGCCATCGGTCTGTACGGCGCAGGCATCTACATTGGTTCCGGGCTTTCCTTTCTTCTTGGCGGATTGATACGCAGCTACACGGCCACACGTGGAGCCTTGAGTCTTCCCTGGGTCGGCCAGATTCATCCTTGGCAAATCCTGTTCCTGGTGGTGGGCCTCCCCGGCGTTTTGCTGGCCCCGCTGTTATTTACCGTTCGCGAACCTCAAACTCGAGGCGGGAGCGTACATCCCACGGTTCCCATCGGAGAGGTTTTCTCCTACATCTTCGCTAACAGCAAAACCTTCCTGCTGCACAATATCGGCTTCGGCCTGCTGTCTCTGGCTTCCTACGCCAGCGCCGCCTGGGTCCCGGAATTCTACATCCGCACTTTTCACTGGAACATCCGGGACATCGGCCTGGCCTACGGATCGATCGTGATGGTGTGCGGCTCGCTCGGGATCATCGGGGCCGGCCGCGTGGCTGACGCCTTGCGTGTGCATGGTCGCGCCAACGCCAACCTCTATGTCGGAATGTGGATCGGGATCATCTGGATCCCCATCCACTTCCTGATGCTCCTGGCTCCGTCCGGAGTCTGGGCGACAGTCTGGCTGGCTCCCGCGTGCGTGCTGGCGGCGGCGCCGTTCGGCATCGCTCCCGCGGCAATCCAGCAGATGATGCCGCCCAACATGCGAGGTCAGGCTTCGGCGGTGTATCTCTTTATCCTGAACCTGATCGGACTTGGCATCGGACCGACTGCGGTGGCGTGGTGTACGCAACATGTCTTCCACCGCGATGACGCGCTCCGCTACTCGATGGTCATCGTCCTGGTAACGGCATGCACGCTCGGCGCCACGCTCCTGGGGTTGTGCCTGAAACCGTTTCTAGGCAGCCTGGGACGCTTGCAGCTTCGCGGCTCAGGACAGGCGTCGTGAGCGGTCGCTGCCTGGCGAACCCAAGGCGTTTACACCATGACTCTACTGGTACACCCCTACACGCGGAAGGCAGACGGCACGTTCGAGAGTGTCGAGACCGAGTACGCCGACCGGATGGCGGGTTTCGAGTCCTGCCGCACGGACCTCTGGGGTCACCAGGCGGCGCGGTCGCTCGGTCTGGTCCTGTTGCCGTCATTAGCCGATAACGACGTGTACGCCGAGGGCGCTGACCTGGATCTCCTGGAGAAAGAAGTCCAGACTCTGCTGGCCAACCGGGATCGCCTGGCCCAGGCCACCGGGTACGCCGCGGATTACGTTGAGTCTCGCTGCGGTAATTTCCTTCGCGCCATTGCCCAGGCCCGGGCCCTTGGCGGAGGAGTGTACATTGGGTAAGCCCGACGACGCTCCGTTTATGGCATCGCTACAATCACCCGCACCGCCCTAAATAAAATGAACCACCTGCTTTCTTTTCCGAACTGATGTACACTATTCCCGAAAAATGCCCCCAATAAAGGACGCACACCATGTGGATTCGCAAAAATCAGCGTGATCGCAAGAAGGGCGTCGACTCGCCCATGCCGACGCAAGTTCTTTCCAACGAAGAATTCATTCCTCGTCCTCAAAGCCAGAAACAAAAACAAGTGGAATACCTGATCGGGCAGATGGCGGAGGAAAAATCCAAAAAGCTCGGCATGGACCGCCGCACCTTCATGGCCAGCGCCATGGGATTGGCCACGTGCTTCCTGGCTTCCAACAAAGTCTGGGGCAACATCTGGGAAGTGGATGAAGCGGAAACCCTGGACAAGGCCGCTTACGCGGAGCATCTGCCCAAGGGCGAATACTTCGTCATGGACGTGCAGACGCACTTCACCAACGGCATCGCGCTGAACTTCCGCACCAACGAGTTTGTCAAGAACATGGGCTTTAACCTCAAAGACGACGTTGAGTCCTACAGCTTCAGCACCTTCCTGAAGGAAATCTTCTTCGATTCCGAAACCGAGATGATCGTGATCTCCGGCGTGCCCGGACGCGAGCTGAACAAAGACGATACCGGAAAGGTTCTGGAAGGCAAGGCCCGCGGCGGCGGCATCCTGCCCAGCTGGCTGATGGCCCAGTCTCGCGACAAGATCAACGAGTTTGCCAAGTCGCGCCGCGCCCTGAGCCAGGGCAATCTGGCGCCCAATCATTATTGGGACAAGACCGCGAACGCTCCCGACAAGGTCGCGACCCTGGAGCAGATGGACCGCGAGCTCAACCAGTACAAGATCAACTCCTGGAAGTGGTACTGCCACTCCGATCCGGGCCGCTCCGGCAACGGGTTCCAGCTCGACGATGACAACGCTGCCTGGTTCTACGAGGAGTCGCGCAAGCGCGGCCTGAAGATTTTCTCCGTGCACAAGGGCTTTTCTTATCAGTCGCGCATCCTCGGCCACCTGGCCAACCCCAAGGACGTGGAGAAAGCCGCGCTCAACAATCCCGACCTCACGTTCATCATTTATCACTCGGCGCTGCAGCACGGCCCCAACGAGCCGGAATATGCCGCTTCGATCGATCCCGTGACCGGCGACTTCGCCTGGCACAACATCCTCATGGACATCAAGAAGCGCAATCCCAAGATGAACAATGTTTATCCCGAGATTGGCAGCTTCTTCAACGTGCTGGCCATCGCCGATCCCAAGCAGTGCATGCACGGCATCGCCAAGAACATCAAGACGTATGGCGCCGACCATGTGATCTGGGGCACGGATTGTCTGTGGTGGGGCTCGCCGCAGTGGTCCATTGAAGCCTTCAAGCGCTTCCAGATCACCGACGAGTTCTGCGAGAAGTTCGGTTATGCCAAGATCAGCAAGAAAGACAAGCACAAGATCTTCGGCCAGAACGCCGCGCGCATTTACGGCGTGAACGTGAAGGAAAAACGCCACCCGCTCAGCCCTGACATCATCGCCCAGGCCAGGAAGTCGTATGAGAACGCAGGCCTGCTGCGTGACAATGCTGCCTATGGTTGGGTCCGAGCGGATGACTAAAGCCTCGGCGCGAGGTCAAGGCAAAAACCACCACAGAGACGCAGAGACACGGAGCACAATCGGCAGTTTTGATTCAGCTTCCACCCTGGCTCAGTGCCTCCGTGACAGGCGTTATGGCTTGGCTCGCGTTCTTTTCGTCGTGGCCCTGTTTTTCGCGGTGCAGGGCCACGGCAGTCAACAAGCCGATCTGGCGTCAGCCGCAGCTCAGAAGATTTCACCGGCACCAGGCGCGCCGGCCTCTGCGGGCGCTGCAACGAACTCTGTCCGCAATGACCATGTGGGCAAGCCTCTGCCTGACTACATGACCGGCGACCAATGCCTGTTCTGCCATCGCAACGTGGTCGGGCCCACGTGGGAACAGGAACCGCACGCTTGGACCATTCGCCCTGTCGGTGTGCCGCCCAGCGTCGCCCAGCTTCCGAAAGATGCTACGCATGTGATCGGCAGCCCGCAGCACTATCGCGCACTCAAACTGATCGGTTACGGCAAATTCGCCATTCTCGCCAACGACGGCAAAACGTGGCAGCCGGACGTCTTTGCCGCGCAATGTGCCGGATGCCACACCACCGGCGTGGACCCCTCGGCGCACACCTTCTCCGCCTTCGCCTTTGACTGCTACGCCTGCCACGGCGATCTCACCACCGACCACACCACCAAGCCCGAAACCGCGTGGCTGGGCAGCAAGCGTCCGCGCCAACCCAAGGAGATTGTGGCCATATGCGCCCAGTGCCATCTGCGCGGAGGGCGCTCGCAATCGACGGGACTTCCCTACCCCAACAACTTCATCGCCGGCGACGACCTGTTTGCCGACTTCAAAGTCGATCTCAAGCGCGACCTCGACCCTTCGATGAACGCGGCCGACCGCCACG
>CAZFRV010000133.1:0-15030 GCA_964521445.1 uncultured Acidobacteriaceae bacterium | reverse complement strand
CAGCGATCTGCAAAGAATAGAGCAGCTTCCCGGCGGCCTTCTCGGTGATTTGGCCGGCGAGCAGGGCGCGAGTCACTTCCATCAGCGCCACCTGAATGGAGTTGGCGTCTTCCATCATCATGGAGGGCAGGCGCGGTGTCTGCGCCGGCGACGGCAGGCGCGACTCAGCCATGCGCTGGTGCGTGTAGCAAAGCGCGCCGGTTTTCATGCGCGGCGAGCCGCAGCGCAAACCGTCCGCCTTGATGTGCGCGCAGCGAGGGGCCTGATCGGCGCGCTCCAGGTTGTCGCGCAGGTGCCGGTAAAGGTCAGGATCGCCGGCCTCGTCTTCGACCGCCCTCACGCTCAGCTCGGGGTGCCGGCCCATGAAGTCTCTGTATGCCGTGTAGGCCTGGCTTAGCCGGCGCATGAGTTGCGCAGCCTGCTCCCGGGTTTCCTCGTCAGCCTCACCGCCGGCTATGGGCTCGGCTGCTTTCCCGGCCCTTTGATGTTCTTGATACTCTTCGTTGCCATAGTGCTTGCCGTTGACCATCCCAACCATTCACTCATCTCGCGTTTCTCCGCCGGTTTTACTTCAGCACTCAGCAATCAGCCATCAGCATTCAGCTCCTGCCGGTGCGCGCCAAAACTTCACTTTGTCGTCCTTCGCGTCCTCCGTGGTTTGCTTGGTTTTCCGATCACCCGATCACCCGATGAACCGATCACCAGATTTTCGTCCCCTCCCCCTTACTGCCATCCCAGAACTAAAAGACTTACACGATTCCTCCCAGAGTGCTCCCAAGCGTATTGAACTATGGCCATGTCCTGATTCCCGCCGTCCTAGCACTTCGCTCCTGGCCTTGAGAATTCTTGGCACAATCTGCTGCATTCGCCGCGTTTCCCGACAAGTTACCCGCCAGCAACGCTTAACAATCTCAAACTCCCACCACGAAACGCCGGGCCTTTCGCCCTTTCGCCCCCCTGCCCCCATTAGCGGTTGATCACAACAAACAAAGTCTTTAGGCGATTCATCACATGTGATGTCACAAGGGGCTTGTCCCGAAGACCATGTACCTGGGCAGAACTGCTCACCTCCAGCAAAACAAAATCGGCGCCTGAGCCGCGAGGCTCGGTGCGCCGATGTGTGAATCATGTGCTAGTTCTCAACAGAAATCAAGCGCGAAAAAGGACAATGGCGGAGACCTTGCCGCCGCCCGGAGTTGTTATAGACGAGATGACAGACTGAGGCAGCGTGCTGGTTGGCGGCAGATCGGAAAAAACCAGCGGCCCGGATTCTCACCATTTTCTGATTTGCCCGCTTGCAGGTTTGCGCTATGTTAAGGCATGTCGACTCACGGTGATCTGTTCCAGCACGTTCAAAAACTGGCAGCCACTGCTTCGGATACAAAGACGCTCATGCAGGGAATATCCGATTACCTGCACTCCATAATGCCGCGCTACAACAGCGTCAGTTTCCGTCTGATCGACGAGGCAAATCCTGGAATGCTGATTTTGGGGCCGTACACCGGCAGCTTCACTCCACAGCTCCGGATCGCATTTGGGCAAGGTCTCTGCGGAACGGCGGCAGCGACGGAAAAGACCGTTGCGGTGAATAACGTTCGCGGCGACAGCCGCTATATCCAGGCTTCCTCCATGGTGAAATCGGAGATTGTGATTCCAATTTTCGTGCGCGGAAAATTTGCCGCCGAAATCGACATTCAAAGCTATTTTGCCGATACATTCAAGGAACCCAACGATTGTTCCTTTCTGGAATCCTGCGCCGGCCTAGTGGGGAAATTCATGGAAGCAGGCCGCTTGCCCTGAGCACTGAATCCGTCCCGCAGCGCAAACATACTCGGGACCTCTCGACTTCAGTCGCCCTGTTCCTTCGCGCTCGCTCCTAATGACACGGAGGGCTGCTCTTAGAGCTCTTGGACTCCAGGAATTGTGTGGCACAGGCACTCTTGCCTGTGCCAAAGTGTCCTTCTTGAGGAAGCAAGCACCGGCAGGAGTGCCGGTGCCACACAAGTTGGGTCAGTTCCGTTTCACCCGCGCCGGCAGGCGGGGTGCTCGAGATGACGAGGCTTCTGATCCTGTTCTCTTCTGCTATCGCGTTCGCTTGGCGGTGACGGACTTGGCGACCATGGCCGCCAACACTTTTTGGTCCACATCCGTGAGTTTCTTGATGTAGAGGCAGCCCTTGCCCGTGGAGTGCTTGCCGAGCTTTTCGAGCAGCGCCTCCGCGCCTTGGAATCCGATCATGCCATACAGGACAGTTGCGGCCTTGCGCGGCGCGAAGCCAACAAGGGGCATATCGCCCTCGCGCCCGCTGTCGTACGTGTAGTGGTAACTGCCGAACCCTATGATGGATGGTCCCCACATCTTCGGCTTTTCACCGGACGCGCTCTGCATCAGCTTGACCAGTGCTTTGGCGCCGGCGCGCCTGGCCTGGTCCGTGATGGCGTCAATAAACGCGGGTACACTTGATTTGGTGGGCTTGGTTTTGTTCTCCGCCATTTCCGCTTCTGCCTCCCCGTCGGGTCTCAAGGCTAACATACAGCGGAGCTTGCAGCTCCGGGGGCTTTGTGCCTCGCGCTATTTTTCTCTTGCGCGGCTTCACGCCGCCGGGATCTGTCATCTCGACCCCGCACGAAGGAGCAAAGGCGACTGAGGACGAGCGAGAGATCCCGAGGATGCGTCCTTCGCCATGCCGAGACAAGGTGTTGTTCCCAGACTGCAGGTGCTGCGCTTTTTTTATGCGCGGTAAAGAGCCCTCTCCAGCGTCCGGCTCACTCTTCGGTGGACGCACGACGTTCGAAGACGCGGTCCGCGCGAACGTCGCGACATTAAGCGTCCTCAGAATTCATCTTATGACTGAGGTAATGTTGTAATTCCAATCGACTGCTAGCATACTCCGCGACACCGGGCCACAAACCCACCGCACGAGTTCAAAGAACTATTCAGCACGGCACAGCACGACACAGAACGACACACAACTGCTCGTCCCTTTGCTCGACCGAATCGCGGGAGAGCCTTGGCCTTTGGGCCCATGAGCGAAACGTGTGCCGAACTGGGATGCGCGGTGCACCCGAGATCGCTGGTTCGTAATGCGTAAGTTTTTGGTTGTTGATGGGGAAAGCAGCAAGCAATGCGTACTGAACCAAAACGTTGGACTAAAGGAGATAGAACTTTGAAGACAAAGACGATGAAATCGAAGGTATTTACACTGGCCTGCCTGCTCGTCCTGGCCACCGGCAGCGCGTTTGCCGGCACCGCTACCAGCAACATGAGCGTGACCGCTACGGTCACCGCCAACTGCACGATTACCGCGAACGCATTGAATTTCGGAACTTACGATCCGATCGTGGTCAACGCGGCTGTACCGTTGAATGGCAACACCACCATCAACGTGACTTGCACCAACGGTTCACCGGCCACCATCACGCTGGGTCAAGGGTTGACTCCGGCGGGCGGTTCTACCGCTGCTGCACCACTACGGCAGATGTCGAACTTCGGTCTCCGTCTTGCCTACGCCCTGTTTCAGGACAATGCCAACACCATCGTTTGGGGCGACACCGCAGGTACGGGTGTGGCCAGCAACGGCACGGGCGTATCAGTGGCCGTCAACGTCTACGGCCAGGTGGCCGCGGGCCAGAATGTGCCTGCAGGCGCCTACGGCGATACGGTGGTAGCAACCATAACCTTTTAACTCACGATGCGGAGGCTGAACCCAAGTTCAGCCTCCGCTGGTTGATGGAGAAACTGAAAAGAACCTCCCCTATGCAGATCAGAAGATTATTCCTCAGGCAATTTGCCATCGCCTGTTTTGGGATGGTTGCAACGGCCACCAGTTGGTGCGGCACGTTCACCGTCAACCCGGTCCGGATTCAAGTATCGACGGCCCGGCCGAACGCCATTTTGCAAATCACCAATCGCGACGACCAGCCGGTCACGTTGCAAGCCCACGTCCTGCGCTGGGACCTCGACGGCCAGAAGGACGTCTACGCTGACAGCGACGACGTCATGCTCAACCCGCCGATCGCCACGGTCGGCCCCCACCAGACGCAGTTCATCCGGCTGGGACTTCGCCACCCGTTGGAGGGCACAGAGGAGCGGACGTATCGCCTGATTGTCGAAGAAGTGCCGCCGCCTCCGAAACCCGATTTCCGCGGCGTGCAGACGATCCTTCGCATCAGCATTCCCATCTTTGTTCTTCCCGTTGTCCCCAAGACCGCCGCCGTCCCCCAAGTCACCTGGCGGGCGGTCAGGACCAACGATTCGCGCCTGCGGCTGACTGCCACCAACAACGGCGGCGCGCATGTTCAGGTCAAAGCTTTGGAGGTTTCGAGCGCCGATTCTACCGACAACTATCTCAAGGGAGTACCACCCACCTATCTCTTGCCGACTCAGCAACGCGAGTGGTTGATTGACGATAAACGCACGTTGACAACAAAGCGAATCAAGATTCTCGCCGTGACTGATGCCGGGGTGCTCCATGAGATTGTTGAAATCGGACAGTAAATTCCTTTTCCTGGCCTTTTGTTGCCTGGCGTTGGGCGGAGTCGCCTTCAGCCAGGGACGCCTCGTCGACGTTAATCCCCATCCCGGCATTCTCTATTGCAGCAACGAATCCGGCGGGATGCTTTGCACGGACGACGGCGCGGTGACCTGGCACGAAATCGAATACTTTCGCGGAAGGTATCGCAGGGCCGTAATGCTTTCGAACGGCAAGGCAACCAGCACCACAGTGCCGATCGCGCCTCCGCCTGAGCCGGTGAAAAAATCTCCCGAAGCGGTGCAGACGCCTGGCCTGCACGAGGTGGTGCTGGGGGTGCAAATCAACGGCCGTCCGTCGGGCGACTTCGCGCGCTTGTTGCAGATGGAGAATGGCAAGCTCTACGTTCCCAGCGACTTGATCGCGCAGTGGCGCCTGCAAGTCTTCCAGGGCAGTTCCGTAAGTTTCGGCGGGCAGACGTATTTCAGCCTGGATGCGTTGAACGGGGTGCAATGGAAAGTGGATCCCGCGAAGCAGATTCTCTCACTGACGGTGTCGCCGTCGGCGTTTGCGCCCACCACGCTCAATGCCTCCCTCCGGCAACCGGTGGAGGCAGCGCGTCCCCAGCCGGGGCTTTTTCTCAACCACCAACTGGTGTACAGCCATCTGCCGGGGATTGACGCGCTCGGTGGATTGTTCGAGGCTGGCTTTTTCAGTCCGCTCGGCGTCATGACCTCGCAGTTTGTGGAGCGCGACTTTACCTCTGCGATCCATCCTATCCGGCTACAGACCAAGCTGGCGCGCGAGTTCCCCGACCACATGGCGATTCTCAATATCGGCGATTCCATCAGCGCGTCGAATACGTGGTCGCGCCAGGTCACCTACGCGGGCATCAGTTGGGCGAGCGACTTTGCAACCCAGCCGTCGTTTGTGCCTATTGTGCTGCCCAACATAGCCGGGCAGGCGGCGCAACCGTCGACGGTGGACATCTACGTGAACGGGGTGCGCACCTCGCAACAGAAAGTCGATCCCGGTCCGTTCGCGATCAACAACATTCCTGTCATCACCGGCCAGGGCGACTTGCAAATGGTGGTGACGGATGTGCTGGGACGCCAGCAGGTCATCACCCAGTCATATATCAGTGCGCAGGAGTTGTTGCGGCCCGGGGTGAACGCGTACACCTACGAAGCCGGCATCTTGCGGCGCAATTTCGGAATCGTCAGTTCGCAATACGGATCGCTGTTTGCGGAAGGGCAGCAGCGCCACGGCTTCACTGACCGGTTCACGGTGGATGGGCGGGTGGAAGCTTCCGGCAAGCAGCAGACTGCCAGCGCCGGCGCAGAGTACGGCATCACGCCGCTGGGAATCATCGGCGGAGGCTTTGCCGCAAGTGACAGCTCGATGGGTCCGGGGGGCTTGGCGTATCTGGCGCTCCAGCGTCGCGCGCGCGTGCTGGGATTCTCGGGAACGCTGCAGGTAGCCAGCAGCACTTTTCAACAGTTGGGCTTGGCTCCGGGTGAGCGGGCGCCAAGACTCCAGACACAATTCCAGGTCAACGAATCGCTGGGAAGGCGAGTTGCAATCTCTGCCGGATATCTGCGGCAGGAGAACCGCTCGTTCGTCAACGCAGTGCAAGCGCAGAAGCCGGACTTTAGCGGCATTACCAGTTCCTTCAGCGTTCGCGTGGGAAGCCGGATGTATCTGACAGCTTCGGCCAACCTGTCCCACAGCTTTAAGAATGCCAGTTCAGGCGTCGTGTCTCTGGTGATTCCTCTGGGCCATCGGACCATTGCTTCCGCCACCAGCAACATTCAGCAGAACGGAACCCATTCGACCACGATGGAATACACACAGCAGGTGCCCATCGGGACCGGCTACGGCTATCGCGTTCGGTCGGACATCGGCGATCAAGACCGGGTGGATGCCGGATTCACCTACCAGACCAACAGCGGGACGATCGATGTGGAGGGAAGCCGAACCGGATCGCAGACGAGCTCCCGGATCACGGAAACCGGAGGCGCGGTCATGATGGGCGGGCATGTGGCCCCCTCGCCGTGGCTGAATTCCAGTTTCGCACTGGTTGAGGTTCCGGACATGTCCGGAGTAAAGGTGTTCGCCAACAACCAGTACATCTCCAGCACCGGTTGGCGCGGCCTGGCGGTGGTGCCGGTGCTGGCGCCGTACAGCAAGAACACGGTGCGGCTGGACGACCAGGGTGTCCCCATCGATCTCGGCATCGATCTTGGAGAACAGACCGTGGTGCCGAGGTCGCGCACAGGTGTACTCGTCAAGTTCAAGGCCGCACGCGTGAACGGAGCGCTGTTTCAACTGGTGACCGAGAAGGGCGATCCCGTGCCTACCGGAGCCGAGGTGACCGTCGGCGATTTCGGCACCATTTACGACGTGGCGCTGCGCGGCGAGGTCTTCATTTCCAATATTTCATTTCCGGCCCATCTCCACGCTCGTTGGGCGGACCAGCGTTGTGAGGCCATCGTAGAGCACGCGAAGACAGGCGAGGCCTTACCGCGAATCGGGCCGGTAACATGCAAGGTGGGCCAATGATTAAGACCACTCAATGTTTGCTCTTGCTGGTTGTCTGCGCCATGGTTTCCATGCGCGCATCCGCGACGGCGGTGTGCAGCGTCAGCTCTACAGGTACGGCATTCGGCTCGTATGACACGGTAAGCGCCACTACCAAGGACACGGTAGGAACGATCTCCGTGACCTGTAGCGGATCCGTTGGCGATGCCGTCAACTATTCCATCGCGCTCAGTGCCGGCGATGGCAGCCTTGCGTCGCGCACCATGGAGGCGACCAGCACAAATCTCAACTACAACCTCTTCATCGATGGCGCTCACACCGTGATCTGGGGAGATGGCACGAGCGGCACCGCGACTGTCTCTGACAACTACACTTTGACGGCCACTTCCATCACCCGGCAATACTTCGTGTACGGTGAAATTCCCGGGCAGAACGGTCCGGTAGCAGCGACCTACATGGATACGTTGGTCATCACTGTTACCTATTAGGCGACGGTGCTCCGGCCGGATCCTGATCCGGTGGGGTAAGTCCGGCTTGCTGCGCGAGAGAAGCGTTGTAGAATGCAACGATGCCGGAGACTAAAAACCTGAAACGAGTTGCCAGCTACGGACTTGCGTTATGGGCGCTTACTTGCACCCTCGCAGCCCAACAAGAGTCGCCCTTACCGTCCCTGCCTTCTGACATACCGAAGAACGCCGTCATCCGCATGATTCTTACAGACAAAGCGGCTTCCGGCCAGGACGCAGTCTGGACCACACCGGACGGCGTGATCCACGAGTTTTTTCAATTCAACGACCGGGGACGTGGACCCAAGACTTACACCTCGTTTCGCATCGATGCCAGTGGGATCATTGCCGCAGAAGAAACCACCGGTGTGGACTACATGAAGAGTCCGGTCGAGGAGCGCTTTTCGCTCGATACCGGCGCGGCGGCATGGAAGAACCAGTCGGAAGACATCAAACGGGGCGACGTTGCCGGCAGATTCTATATTGATCTTGACGGAGGCCCGGAATCCGGCGCTGTGCTGGTGCGAGCCCTTCTCCGCAGCAAGAACGGGAAGCTGGCGTTGCTTCCCGATGGCGAAGCCAGCGTGCGGCGACTAGATACCGTTCCCGTGGAAGGGAATGGCAAGAAGCTGAGTGTGACTCTCTACGCCGTCGACGGGCTTGCCTTCACTCCAAGCTACTTGTGGTTGGACGCGGACCAGCAGTTGTTCGCCAGCGTAGGAGGGTGGTCGGCAATCGTTCGCCAGGGCTTTGAGCCTGCCGTTGATACCTTGCGAGACGCCCAACGAAAGACTGAGTCGTCGCAGGCGAGCGAACTAGCCAAGAAACTGACGCACAAGCCGGCAGGCGACCTGGTGATCAAGAATGTCAGCGTTTTCGATTCCAAAACTGGGAGCCTCCTGCCCAAGCAGCGGGTCACTTTACGCGGAGAGCGGATCGTGGACGTCGGCCCGGAGCGGGGGCAACCGTTAGCCGCGGACGCAGAAATCATTGATGGCGCCGGCAAAACTCTTCTCCCCGGCCTTTGGGACATGCACGCGCATCTTTACCCGGATAGCGCTTACCTCAACGTCGCGGCGGGCGTTACCACGGTTCGCGATATGGGCAATCCCATCGAAGACCTGAACCGCTTGCGCAGCCAAATCGAGGCCGGAACCCAGATCGGGCCGCGCATCGTGCGCGCCGGTTTCATTGATGGCCCAGGGCCGTTCGAGGGTCCCATCAAAGTACTGGCCGCCACTCCGGAAGAAGCCAGGCAGCGTGTGGACCACTATGCCGAGCTGGGGTACGTGCAGATCAAGATTTACAGTTCGGTCAAACCCGAACTGGTTCCGGTGATTGCGGCGGAAGCGCACAAGCTGGGTCTCCGCGTGAGCGGACACGTGCCCTCAGGAATGATCGCCGAGCAATTCATTCGCGACGGCGCCGATGAGATCCAGCACATGAACTTCATCTTCTTGAACTTCATGCCCGACGTGAAGGAGACCCGCACCCCGGCGCGTTTTATCGAACCGGGCAAGCGAGCGGCCGCGATCGACCTGAACTCACCGCAAGTGAATGACTTCATCGCGTTCTTGAAGGCGCACCATACTGTGATCGATCCCACCATGGCTACTTGGGAAAACACGTACCTGGACCGGCCTGGCCAGCCCGCTATAGCGGACGCATACTTGTTCGATCGCTTGCCAGTGCAGGTGCAGCGAGGTTCCAAGATGGCCGGCGGCGCCTTGAGCGCGTCTGACCCGGCGACGGACAAGCTCTACCGCGCGTCCTACGCCAACATGGTGCGCATGGTGAAGAAGCTTTATGACAGCGGCGTTCAGATCGTAGCCGGCACGGATCAGGGGTCCGGCTATGCGCTGCACCGCGAGCTTGAGATATACAACCAGGCCGGGATTCCCGCTTCGGAAGTATTGCGCATTGCGACTCTTGAGGCGGCCCAGGTCATGCACTTGGACCGGGATTTCGGATCCGTGAGCCCGGGAAAATTCGCCGACTTAATCCTGGTCAATGGAGATCCTACGGCAAATATCAGCGACATTCGCCGCATTGACGTCGTCATCAAGAACGGCGCCACCTTCCGGCCGTCGGAGCTTTACCCCGCGTACGGGATTCGAGCGCAGTAAGCCCGGCCGGGCGACCCTGACTTATTCCTGGCGCAGCGCCAAGATCGGGTCGACCCTTGTTGCGCGGCGCGCGGGGATGAATGCTGCCAGCAACGCGACCGCGGCCAGTACTGCCACAACCGTGGAATAAGCGAGCGGGTCGGCGGATTTCACCTTGAAAAGCAAAGCAGCGAGCAAACTGGCGGCCAGCCAGGTGAAGAGGAATGCGACAGCCAGCCCGATGACCGTCCCGATCGCTGTCAGTCGCATGCTCTGGCCCAGGACCATCTGCATGATCTTGCCCTGGTTCGCGCCCAGTGCCATGCGGATGCCAATCTCGTGCGTCCGCTGCTCCACCGCGTAGGACATCAATCCATAGATTCCCACCGCCGCCAACGACAGCGCTAATGCAGCAAAGACGGCGAGCAAGAGCACGTAGAAGTTTTGACGCGTGGTGGATTCCGCGATGACCTTATCCATGGTGAGGATTTTCGAGGGGGCCAGCTGCGTATCCAGGCTTTCGAATTCATGGCGCACGGAGGAAGCCGCCGAAAGCGGGTCAGCCTGGGTGCGGATGGCCCAGCTCAGCGGCAACAGGCTGCCGGCGAGTTTGGTGATGCCGTCGGTCAACTGTGACTGAGGCACATACATGACCGCTACCTTGCCGTTGCCCAGTCCGGTTTCAGTTATGCTGCCCACCAGGCCAACAACCTGCCGGGGCGGCTCATCGAAATCCGGGCCCAGTCCCTTAGCGATGAGCAGCCTCTGGCCGATCGGATCCTGATTCGGCCAATACTTTTTGGCGAACGCTTCATTCACGATCATCACGCGGTCTGAGGTGCCCGTGTCCTGACGATTGAAGTATCGGCCGCGCAATAGAGGAACGCGCAGCGCCTCGAGGTAATGGGGCGAGACGAAGCGCCACTGCTCGTCGCCCTCCCATTTTCCTCCTTGCTTGGGCGGGCGTCCTTCGATGCTGAAGGGCATATCGATGGCAGCGTCGGCCATGGGAAGAGATACTGTCGAGCCTGCGAACTGCACGCCGGGCAGGGCTTCAATGCGCTCTGTGGCTTGCCGAATCATGGCATCTTCCTTGGCGGTGCTGGAGTAGTGGCTTCCGGAGACCGATGTTCTCATGGTGAGCACACTTGAGGCATCGAAGCCGGTTTCAACCGAGCGCAGACCGGCAAGAGTGCGCAGCATGAGCGTCGCGACAGCCAGCAAGAGGACCGCCACACTAATCTCCGTCACCACGAGCACAGAGCGGATGCGGTTATGGCGCACTCCCGTTCCGGAACGGCCGCTGGATTCCTTGAGCACCGCATTGACGTCAAGACGTGAGACGCGCATCGCGGGCAGCAATCCGAAGAGAAGACCGGTCAACAGAGAAACGCCGAAGAGAAAGAGGAGAACACGCCCATCCAGAAGCGACAGCGCAGTGGAGGCATGTTCCGGATCGTTAATACGGGGAATGTTGCCAGGGTTAAACGCGAGCAGCAGACGGACTCCGGGAACGGCCAGGACGAGTCCCGCCATGCCGCCGGCCAGCGCCAGCAAAATACTCTCCGTCAGCAGTTGCCGGACGATACGTCCGCGGGTGGCGCCGACCGCAGTGCGAATGGCGATCTCCCGCTGCCGGCCTGCGGCACGCGCCAGCAGCAAGTTGGCCACATTGACGCAAGCAATGAGAAGCACCAAACTGACGGCGCACGTCAGGGCCAGCAACTCCAGCCGGACTGGGCCGCCGATGGCAACGCGCAACGGAACCACGCCCACGCTCTCGGTCTTGTCCATCGTATCCGGGTAGGCGGCGCGGAACCGGTCTCCGATCACCTTCAACTCGGCTTCAGCGGAGGCGACGGTCGCGCCGGGGCGCAGGCGGCCGGCGACATAATAGATATGTCCCTGGTTGGTGCTGTTGGGGTCAAATTGCGCCGGTAGATAAAGATCGGCAGGCGGATCGGGCTGGTAGCCTTCCTGTAGTACGCCCAGCACCAGGTATTGCTCAGAATTCAGGCTGATCGACCGGCCCACGATATCGCGGTCGCCGCCCAGGCGGTTTTTCCAGAGATTGAAGGTCAGAACGGTAAATCTTCCGGCATTCGGCAAATCTTCCTGCGCGCTGAATGTTCTTCCCAGGATCGGCTTCACGCCGAACACGTTGAAGAAATCGGCCGTGACTTGAACAGCGGTCACGGGATTGGGCCTGTCGCCGGTGCCCAGATTCAGGCTGACGCCGCCGAAGTCGTATGCGGTCATGGACTGGAACGCCTGGCTCTGCCGCCACGCCATGAACTTGGGGATGGAAACCGACGACCCGTCGCCATTCGGGAAATGACGCTGGACGCGCATCATTCGTTCCGACTCCGGAAACGGCAGCGGCTGCAGCAGAACCCGGTCGATGACCGAGAAAATAGCCGTGTTGGCCCCGATTCCGAGAGCCAGGGCAAGAATCGCGACGATCGTGAACCCCGGGCTCTTTATCAGGACACGGAAAGAATGGCGGAGGTCAGCAAGGAACGTTCCCATGAAGCCCAATACGTTCTGCCGGTCGCCGGGGTTCCCTAAAAAACGCCTGACCCTTCAATCCAGCTTCGAGCCGGCAACGCCAGCAGGTATATTAGGGAACGTTCCAGGAGAGCTCTTTATGGCAGATCCTGACGGCTTCGCAGTCTCCACATTTTCGTATGACGGCAAATCACGCACCGTGTATCGCGCCGGAACAGGGCCGGGGGTGGTGATCATGTCGGAGATTCCCGGGATCACACCGCAGGTTGCCCGATTTGGCCGCTACGTCGCCGATGCCGGATTTTCGGTGTATATGCCACATCTATTCGGCGAGACCATGCGTCCGGTAACCAGGGCCTATGGCCTCAAGTCGATGATCGGTTGCTGCATCTCCTCGGAATTCAGGGTGCTGGCGGCGCATCGCTCCAGCCCGATCGTGGACTGGCTGCGCGCTCTGGCCAACCAGGCCCACAAGGAACAAGGCGGGAAGGGCGTGGGCGCAGTGGGCATGTGCATGACCGGAAACTTCGCCTTGGGTATGATGCTGGGAGCGCCGCTGCTGGCGCCGGTGCTTTCCCAGCCATCTCTCCCAGTTTTCAAGAAGGACGGGCTGCATGCGTCGGATGAAGAAATTGCGGCGGCGAAAAAGCGCATTGCCGAAGATGGGGCCCGCATTCTGGGGCTTCGCTTCCACGGCGATCCGTTTTGCCCGGCGCAGCGGTTTCAGAAGCTGCGGGAAACGTTTGGAACGGCTTTCGAGTCCATCGAACTTGATCCCGAGTGCGCGAATCCCCAGGGGCCTCAGCCCATCCACTCCGTACTTACCAACCACTTGATCGATGAGGCAGGACAGCCCACTCGCGCGGCCTTGGATCGAGTCTTGGCCTTCCTGCATGAACAGCTCGACTAAGGCCCTGCTGTTTGCAAGAAGAAACCAGAAGAGGAGAGCACTCAATGTCAACCAAGAGAATGGTCCTGGCCATTGTCGCCGGTTTTGTTCTGCTGGCGGCCGGGCGGTACCTGATTCACGGTCTTTGGCTCGCCGGCGTCTACGCTGAGAACGCGGCGTTGTGGCGAACCCCAATTGCCATGCAGCATCGCGTGTGGGTCATCCAGTTGGCCAACCTGATCCTGGCGGCAGGAGCCGTATTGATTTATGTCCGCGGCATAGAACCCAAGCCTTGGCTGGGCCAAGGTATTCGTTTTGGAATTCTGCTGGCGCTGGTGACTGGCGTTCCGCAGTCGATGGTCGAGTACTTTACTTATCCCATTCCTTCCACACTGGCGTTCCAGTGGATCATCGGCGAGGGTGGCTTGGCCTTGCTGCTGGGCGTCTTAGTGGCGGCGATCTGCCGGCCCAAGGCGTCGGCGTAAAAGTCAGCCAAGTGCTATGGCGAGCGGCGACCAGGCTGGTGCTGCGTGCTATGCTTCTGACATTGTGCGCAACGCTACGAAGATCCTGAACGATTTCGCGTGAGCAACGGTGGTTGTGCTCAGGTCCAGTTCGAACTGGTGGAACCAAATTGAGGGGATTTGCTCGTCTCCTCGGCGCAGACGCGTATTCAAGGGGAAGCATCATGCACATAATGGCGGGGAACTCGTGCCGGCGAGACATTCTTTTCCGGTTTGGTCCGGTACTGCTTTGTTTGGCGAGTCCAGTGTTTTCATGCGCGCAGACCGAGCCAAAGCTGGCGCCTACGCTGCGCGACAAGGTTGACGCGATTGCCCAGGATGGGCTGGCTAAGACCGGAGTCCCCAGCGCCTCGGTCGCGGTGGTGAAGGATGGGCAGATCGCCTATGTTCGAGCTTACGGCCAGGCCCGCCTCGATCCCCCCACACCGGCGCGGCCGGAGATGCGCTACAGCATCGGCTCCATCAGCAAGCAGTTCACGGCAGCCGCGATCCTGTTGCTGGCTGAGCAAGGCAAGCTCTCGCTCGATGATCCCGTAGCCAAGTACATTCCCAACCTCACGCGCGCGAACGAAGTGACGATCCGGCAACTGCTCTCACATACGTCGGGATATCAGGACTATTGGCCCCAGGATTATGTGCCGCCTTTCATGACCCACCCTATCACTGCGGGGAAGATCATGGATCTGTGGGCCCGCAAGCCGCTCGATTTTGATCCCGGCACAAAATGGCAATACAGCAACACCAACTACGTGATTGCCGGCGTGATCGTGGAGAAAGTCAGCGGAAAGCCGCTGCTGGACTTCCTGCAGGAGCGAATGTTTTTGCCCTTGGGCATGCAGCGCGTGGACAACATTGACCTGCACAAACTGCCCGACGCTGACGCCACCGGCTATATGCGTTATGCACTGGGGCCGCCGCGCATCGCCCCCAAGGAAGGACCGGGATGGCTCTTTGCCGCGGGCGAGCTGGCCATGCCGGCTTCCGAGCTGGCCAAGTGGGATATTGGGATGCTTCAGCAGCGCCTGTTGAAGCCGGCGTCCTACAAAGAGATGCAGGCCGAGGTCAAGCTGAAGGACGGAAGCGGAACGCGATACGGTCTCGGCTTGCAGGTTATCGATGTTGCCGGGCACCGCATGGTGAGCCATGGCGGGGAAGTCTCGGGTTTCACCGCGCAGAACGCTGTCTTTCCTGACGACAATCTGGCCATCGTGGTGTTTACCAACCAGGATGCCGCCGGCGCTGCGGGGATGATCGCGCGGGAGATCGCAAATCTACTGCTCGCGCCCGCAAAGCCTGATGCCGACAAGAAGCTGGAGCAGGCGCGCGCCATCTTCACCGGCTTGCAGCACGGGAAGATTGACCGATCGCTCCTGACCGATGATGCGAATGCCTATTTCACCGCCCAGGCGCTCCAGGATTTTGCCGCCAGCCTGGGGCCTCTCGGCGAGCCGCAGGACTTTATCCAAACCGGCGAACGCGGCCGCGG
>CAZFRV010000132.1:0-14575 GCA_964521445.1 uncultured Acidobacteriaceae bacterium | reverse complement strand
GCGGATCACCAGGTGGAAAACCTGCGCCGGCGTGGAGCCCAGGGCCATGCGCGTGCCGATTTCGCGCGTGCGCTGGCTGACGGAAAAGGCCATCACTCCGTAAATCCCCACGGCGGCGATCAGCAGCGCCAGGCCGGCCAGTATCGCCAGCAGGACGGTGCGAAAGCGCGGCTGGGCCACCGAGGTGGCAACGTTTTCTTCCATGGTGCGGACCTTCACCAGGGGCTGATTGGCGTCGATCTCATGGACGGCCGTAGCCAGTGAGTTGGCCAGTGAGCGCGGGTCGTTGCCGGTCCGCAGCACCATCGAGAGCCCGAACACCGGCAGTACCTTGTCGGCCTGGCGGAAAGGAACGTACATCTCGGTGGGAGCTTCGGAGGCCAGCGATTGCTTGACGTCGCCGACCACGCCGACCACCTCCATCCAGGGAACGTCGTTTTCTGGAGTCGCGCCCAGTTGCATGTGCTTGCCCAGCGGCGACTCGTTGGGGAAGAAAGTCTTGGCCATGGTCGAGTTGATCACCACCACGGCGGGAGCGTCTTCGCGATCGGCTGGAGTGAGCAGGCGCCCGGCTTCAAGGGGCAGGCCCAGCGTCTGCAGATAGCCGGCGCTGACCGCGCGGTAGTTGGCCATGATGTATTCATGGGGGGTCTTGGGCGGGCGTCCTTGAATGTTGAAGTGGATGATGGAGCCGGCGCCGCTCACCGGCAGGAATGTCGCTGCGCCGGCGGAGCGCACTCCCGGCAATGCCGCCGCACGCTCCAATATGCGATCCAGGTAGCCCATGCGTTCCTGCGCGTTGGGATGACCCGAGGGCGATACCGGCAGATCGGCAATCAGAATGTGGTCAACGGTGAATCCCGGCGCCACGCTGGCCAGGCGGTCGAAGCTGCGGATGAGCAAGCCGGCGCTTACGAGCAGCAACATGGCCACGGTCACTTCGATCACCACCAGCGCTTTGCGCAGCCAGACCACGCCGCGGCCCATGCCGCCACGCTCTGCCTGGTTCAGCGCTGAACGCACGTCGAGTCCGGCCATGTGCAGAGCCGGCGCCAGTCCAAAGATGATGCCGGCCAGCACTGCCAAGGCCGTGGTGAAAAGAAGTACAGTCACATCCACATGAATATCGGCGGTGGTGGGCAGGGCGGATCCGCCCAGCCTCAGCAGCGCCGGCACCGCGGCTTGGGCCAACAGCAATCCCAGCGCAGCGCCGCCGAGGGAGAGTAGCAGGCTCTCCGTTAGCGCCAGGCGAATTACGCGCCAGCGGCTGGCGCCCAGCGCGGCGCGCACAGCAATCTCGCGTTGCCGCGCCGTCGCCCGGACAAGCAGTAGGTTGGCGACGTTGGTGCACGCAATCAGCAGCACCAGACCCACCGCTCCCAGAATGATCAGCAGAGCAGGGCGCACGTTCTCTACCAGTTTTTCCTGCATGGGATTGACCTGGGCAGCGATCCCGGTGTCGTACACCGGATACTGTTCCTCCAGGCGCTTGGCGATGGTGGTCATCTCGGCGCGCGCCTCGCTCAGTTTCGTCTCCGGCTTGAGCCGCGCGATGGGCAGGATGCCGGGATGCCAGGATCGGTCGTCCGGCAGAGTCTTGGCCCAGGGCTCGAACGGCAGAACCACATCGGGCGCTTGCTGCAGGACCTGGAAGCCCGATGGCAGCACGCCCACCACGCTGTAGGGCTTGTTGTCGAGAGTCAGCGACTGTCCCAGGACGCTTTCGACGCCCCCGAAGCGGCGTTGCCACAGCCCGTAGCTGATCATGGCCACTCCGGCTGCCCCCGCACGGTCTTCCTCGTTCAGAAAGGTGCGTCCGCGAACCACGCGCACGCCGAGAAGCTCGAAAAGATTTGCGGTCGACTGCTGTACCGCCAGCCGCTCGGGTTCGCCGGCGCCGGTCAAAGTCATGGCGGTGTTGCGCACCGCGCCGACAGACGCGAATGAATGACTCTGGTCACGCCAGTCCACATAGTTCTGGTAGGACACGGAGAGCGATGGGAAACGCGGCGTCCGCTCGTTCAACAACACCAGCCGGCCGGGCTCTTGATAGGGAAGGGGCCGCAGCAGCACTGCATCAATCACGGTGAAAATGGCGGTGTTGGCGCCGATGCCCAGCGCCAGCGTGACTAGGGCGATGGCAGTGAATGCCGGGGCCTGGCCCAAGCGCCGCAAAGCGTAACGAAGGTCCTGGAAAAGAATGCTCATGTTGGTTTCGGGATTGTATCGCAGCCTGGTTCTCGGTTAGACGCGCGGCAGGACCATTCGTTACAACCGCCCGCGCAGTCCGAGCGGACTAGCCAACAAGGCGCTTCAGCCGGCTCTGATCCGTGCTCATCCGCGTTGATCCGCGGTAAGGGGTTGGGGTTTCTTGCCTGGTTTCTGCTCGCCCGCTTGCTCCATATAAATCACGTACGAGCATTCCCAGATGGCATTGGGGATACTGCCGGGCGTGCGCGAAGTGAGGATGACATTGAAATCGGTAGAGACGGGCATGGACTCCAGCACCCAATCGCTCGGCTGTGGCTGAATGAGGGCCAGGTGGCGCAGGAAGTCATCCAGCCTCTGGCTGCCGTCATAGTTCGAGCCGGCAAAAGAAAGGTCCACGTTTTCTTGGGCAAAGTGGCAGGCCAGGCTGGCGGCCAGGGAGACGGCGTGTTCGTAGGCCTCCGATGAGACGCGGTCCGGCTCGGGATTATCGAAGACGATTCGCAGCCGGCGCTCGTCTTCGCGGGTGAACTCGCGTACTTTGAGCGAGCCGGTCTTGGCGGTGGCCTTCCAGTCCACGTAACGCACCATGTCGTCGGGCGTGTGCTCGCGGATGCGATAGAGCTCGCTGCCGCGTCCGCGCACGAACGACATGTATTCGCCGGTCACTAGAGGCAGGATTTCCAGAAGATCGTCCGGGTCGATCATCGCCGGATACACCACCAGCTCCCGCTCCAGGGGCACGCTGCGGCTCTTGATCAGAAACGAGAAAGGAAAGCGCGTGGAGACGCGGAAGCCTTCCTGGCTGTACTGGCCGCGCCGCGGGAACACCAGTTCCACCTGCGCCGCCGCGGTTTGGCCGGCCGGCACGAAGGCGAAATACACGGGCCGGGTCAGGATCTTGGGCGGTGGCGGCTGCAGAGACTTGCGACGCAAAGTGTAATCGGGAAGTTGCAACCATTGCCGTCGCTTGGGAAAGGTAAAGCGGGTTTTTTCCCACTCCCAGCGCCGTCGCTTTTTCTTGTCGTCGCTGGGGGCCTGGACGCTCACCGAAAACGAAGGTATCCACAAACGTGGATTCTCCAGTGTGACCCGTACAGTGATGGGGCGTCCGACAAAGGCATTCTGGGGGACATCCACATCCAACTCCAGCCGCCGCAGCACCGCTGCCGAGGCGATGCCGGAAACTACGATAGCCGAGAGCATGGCCGCCAGTACGATAAAAAGCAGATTGTTGGCCGTGTTCAAGGCGGCAACACCGATCACCAGGATCACCACCAGGTAAACCGTGCCTTCCCGGGTAAGCTCATAGTGCAATGCCGCACGCACGCGTCCAGCCACCACGCGCCGAGCCAGATAAGGAACCGTCAACACTCCAACCACGCCTGACAGAATCAAGGCGCTGGAGGCGAACACCGCGGTGGCAAGCACATTGCCCGCCTCACTGGCAGCGGCGGAGAAGACGGCTGCGGCAAAGGCCAAGGCCAGGCCTGCAAGCGCCAGGAAGAATCGCACCCAGGCTTCGCGGTCGATATTGACGCCGAGAGACTTGAATGGATTGGCCATGGCTAGCCTAGTGTGGCACAGGTTTCGGGCAAGTCCAAGATTGCGATAGTGTAGGGCAACCAGTTTGCCTTTCCTGACATTCAAACGAACTGATATCGCCTCTGTCGCTTCTGTTTTGCGGGACGTTTTGCTTGCGTCCCGCAATTTTTGTTAAATCCCGCCCTTGAATCGCCTTTCCCATCTCAACAGGAGCTCGTAATACAAAAATTCACACGTAAATACAGTTTTTGGTAGCTTTTCTAATGAGAGTTGCCTATAATTACCTAAGCATCAGTAAACAATCGACTTATTCATTTCCACACCAAGAGATTCATGGCACCCGAGTTGCTTAAATCAGTGAAGAAGGATGCGCCCAGCGTTACGGATGTCCCGCGGACGGCTATTTATCAGCGGATGCGTAAGGACCATCTAATTCGGGTTTCGGCGGTAGTTCTAGCCCTACTCACGGCTGCAAGCGTGGTGTTTGCGGTCATCAACTTCCAAAAAGAGAGCCAGTTCGAAAACCCATACGACGGAGTCTGGTGGGTCGAAGAAAACGGCGGTTTGGTGGCCCGGCGCGTGGACGCCGCTGGCCCCGGAGAAAAAGCCGGCATCAAGGTCGGCGACAGGCTGCTGAGCGTCATCGACCAGACCGGACAGACGAAAGACCCTAACCTCCCTGGAGTCGGAATCAACCCCGGCGAGCGGATGCTTGGCACGGGCGGGCAAGTTGAGACCCCAGTCAAGCCAGTCCAGAAGGCCGCGGCTAAGGCGAGCGCGAAGCCCCCGATCAAGAATGTGGCCATGCTGCAAAGAGAGTGGCATCGGGCGGGCATCGGGGTGTATTCCCAGGCCAAGTACGAACTGGAGCGCGACGGCAAGGTGATCGAAGCCCCTTCCCTCATCCTGGACAAAACCGACAGGACCATGCAACAGGGCGAGCGCCTGATCGCGCTGATCTATCTGGGAATCGGCGTCTACGTACTGTTCCGCCGCTGGACGGCCCCGAAGTCGACGCACTTTTACGTCTTCTGCCTGGTATCGTTCATCCTTTATTCATTTCACTACACGGGAAAGGGAAACACCTTTGACGACATCGTGCGTTGGTCCAGCGTGGTCGCTGAGCTGCTCCAGGGCGCACTGTTTTTGCATTTTGCCTTCACCTTCCCGGAAAAGCGCAAGGCCCTGGCGAAACGGCCCTGGTTAGTGTCTCTGATTTATCTGCCGGTCGCGGCTGTACTGGGACTTTGGGTCCTGGCCTGGACGCAGTTTGAACCTGGCGCGCTGTTGCTTTGGAACCTGTACCGTTTGCAGATGCTGTGCTGGACCGTCTATTTCGTTTGGGCCGCGGCCATCTTGTGGGACAGCTATCGCAAGTCCAATACGCCGTTACAGCGGCAGCAGATGAAGTGGATCACCGGCGGCACGGTGCTGGCCATCACTCCCTATATTCTGGTTTACGTTATTCCATTCCTGGCCGGCGCTCTGGCGACGCCTTGGATGAATGCTTCCGTGCTCTCTCTGGTGTTCCTGCCCCTGACCTTTGGCTATGCCATCGTGCGCTACCGGCTCATGGACGTAGACATCATCTTTAAGCGGGGCGTCGCGTACACGCTGGCCACGGCGGCCATTGTGGGAGCGTACTTCGCGGTGATCGGCGGCCTGGCGGATGTGTTCCACGCCAAGTTTCCGGGCACGGGGACTTACGGACTGATCGCCGCCATCATCGCCACCGCACTGATCTTCGGGCCGCTGAAAAACTGGTTCCAGGCCGGGGTGGACAAGTTCTTTTACCGCACCCGCTATGACTATCGGCGCACGTTGATCGAGTTCGGACGGGAGTTGAGCTCGCAAGTGGACCTGGGCGCCATGCTCACGTCGGTGATTGACCGGCTTTCCCGCACTCTGCTGGTGGACCGCATCGCAATCTTCTTGGCTAAGAGCGGCGAGGCGGAGAATTTCACCATGGTCAAGTCGTTCGGGATCTCTTACTCCGGCCCCTTGGACCTGGGCTTCCTGGTGGTGGAACGGCCGGAGCACTACGCCGGACACATTTTCTTTGATAACACCCGCAAGGCGTTGCAAGAGAGCGCCGCGGCGCGTGAAACCATCGCCAAGCTGAACCTGAATTACTACATTCCGTGCACGGTGCAGAACCGGACCATCGCGGTGCTGGGACTGGGCAAGACCGTGGCCGGCGATTTCCTTTCCAGTGAAGACGTCGAGTTGCTGGAGACGCTGGCCGGCTACATCGGCATCGCGATCCAGAACGCGCGCCTCTACGCTTCGCTGGAACAGAAGGCCAGCGAATACGAGCGCCTGAAGGACTTCAACGAGAACATCGTGGAATCCATCAGCGTGGGCGTGCTGGCGGTGGACCTGGAAGACCGGATCGAATCCTGGAACTCGCAGATGGAAGTGATGTATGCCATGCCTCGTTCCCATGTGCTGGGACAGAAGATCAGCCAGGTCTTCCCGTCCGCGTTCATGGAGGAGTTCTATCGCGTACGGCAGAACCCGGGCATCCACAACCTGTACCGCTTCCGTTTGAATACGCCGGGAGGGGACACACGCATCGCCAACGTGGCCATTGCTCCTCTGGTCACGCGGAAGTTCAGCGTGATCGGCCGCCTGATCATCGTGGACGACATTACCGAACGCATGGAACTGGAATCGCAATTGTCGCAGGCGGAGAAAATGTCGTCCATCGGCCTGCTGGCCGCGGGCGTGGCCCACGAAGTCAACACACCTTTGGCGGTCATCTCGAGCTACGCCCAGTTGCTCACCAAGCACGTCAATGGCGATACCAAAGTCAGTGATCTTCTGGACAAGATCACGCGCCAGACGTTCCGCGCGTCAGAAATCGTGAATAACCTGCTGAATTTTTCGCGCACGAACGCTACCGAGTTCACGGACGTCAACGTCAACAAGATCATCTCGGAGACGCTCAACCTCTTGGAACATCAGTTCAAGACCTCGCGCATCAAGGTCGAGACCGATCTCTACAATGATCTACCCTTGATCCACGGCAACGCCGGCAAATTGCAGCAAGTGTTTCTCAACCTCTTCGTCAACGCTAAAGACGCCATGGCCGGCGACAGCGGCACCCTGCGCATCTCGACCAGCAACGGCGCCGGCGTGCAGGTGAGCATCAGCGACAACGGCCCGGGGATCGCTCCGGAGCACATCAACAAAATCTACGATCCGTTCTTCACCACTAAGACCTCCCCGCGGGAAGGCCAGTCGCGGGGTACAGGTCTGGGCCTCTCGGTGACCTATGGAATTATCCAGGAGCACGCTGGCAAGATCCGGGTGGAGAGCCTTCCTGGCCGGGGCACCACCTTCCACCTTGAATTCCCCTTGATCAGGAAGGCCGTCAATGTCTGAAGCAGCAGTTCTAAGTCGACAGCCCGCAGCCACTACCGGCGCAGGATCGGTCATCATCATCGATGACGAAGCCGCGATCCGCGAATCTCTGGAAACCTTGCTGGAGTTCGAGGGTTACCACGTGGAATCCGCCGAAACCGGCGAAGAAGGACTGGCCAAGCTGGCCGAACGCCCGTTTGACCTGGTCTTGCTGGATTTCGCCTTGCCCGACCGCAACGGGCTGGAGATCCTGGCGGACATCCGCGCCCGTGATGCGCAACTGGCGGTCATCATGATCACCGCCTACGGCACCGTGGACAACGCGGTCCGCGCCATGCAAAACGGCGCCACCAACTTTATCCAGAAGCCTTGGGACAACGAGAAACTTCTCGCCGACGTGCGCGCCGCGGTCGCGCGCCGCCGCGCCGAGGAGGAGAACGAGCAACTCAAGCGCGCCCTCAAGCAGCGCTACAACTTTGAGAACATCATCGGCAAGAGCGACGGCATGCTGCGCATCTTTGACCTGGTAGGCCAGGTGGCGGCCAGCCGATCCACGGTGCTGATCCAGGGCGAGAGCGGCACCGGCAAGGAGCTGATCGCCAAGGCCATTCATGCCAACTCGCCGCGCAAAAACCATTCTTTCGTTCCCGTCAACACCGGCTCCATGCCCACCGACTTACTGGAGTCCACGCTGTTCGGCCACGTAAAAGGGGCCTTCACCAGCGCCATCGCTTCCAAGAAAGGCCTTTTTGAGGTTGCCGATGGCGGCACCATCTTCCTGGATGAAATCGGGACTATGAGCCTGGAAACGCAATCCAAAATCTTGCGCGTGTTACAGGACAGGAAGTTCATGCACCTGGGCGGCGTGCAGGAGATCCAGGTGGACGTTCGCGTCATCGCCGCCACCAATATTGACCTGAGAGTGCTCACTCGCGAAGGCAAGTTCCGCGAGGACCTGTTCTATCGCTTGAACGTCATTACCGTCGACTTGCCGCCTTTGCGGGCTCGCGCCGAGGATGTTCCTCTGTTGGTCACGCACTTCCTGGCCAAATTTGCCGCGGAAAACAATAAGGTGGTGCGCCAGATTTCGCCGGAAGCCCTGCGTCCCCTGATGGATTACGCATGGCCTGGCAATGTGCGCGAACTGGAGAACGTGATGGAACGCGCCGTGGTGCTCGCCGGCGGACCCGTAATTGGGATTGACCTGCTCCCGGATACGATCTTGGGCCACGGTTCTCCGGCGCGCATGCTGGAGCATCGTTCGGATGCGTCATTGTTTGAGATCGTGGAAGACTGCGAGCGCCGCTTGATCGTGGACATGCTGGAAAAGTGCAACTGGAACCAGACCGATGCGGCAGAACGCTTCCACGTTCCGCTCTCCACGCTCAACCAGAAGATCAAACGTCTCAACATCGAGATCAGAAAAAAGGGACTTCCCGGCAGAGAGCAATAGACCAAGACGTTGGCGCCTGCTGGGCGCGCCCGGCGCCGTTCCCACGCCGCGCCTATCGGGTCCATGAATTCGCCTTTTGGGAGCAAAGCCCCGCTCTGCTATATTGGCCCCTGGATGGAACTCGTCTCCCCGGCTGAATACGCAAAGCGCGCGGTGTGGGCCGTGCAGGAATATACGCTGCTGTCCCTCCAGTCCATCGGCAACGTCTTCCGTCATCCTCGCTATGTAGCGGACACCGTTCAGCAGGCCGACTTGATCGGCGTGGGATCATTGCCCATTGTCATGATGGCCGGAGGCTTCACCGGCCTGGTGCTGGCCCTCAACTATTCTCCAACGCTGGAACGCTTCGGTTCGCTCACGCTCACCGGACAACTGGTCTCGCTCTCCATGGTGCGGGAGTTGGGCCCGGTGATTACCAGCCTGATGATGGCCGGCCGCAATGCCACGGGTATGGCCAGCGAACTGGGCTCCATGAAAGTCACGGAGCAGATTGACGCCATGCGCGCCCTGGGCACCGATCCTACGAAGAAGCTGGTGACGCCGCGCGTGATAGCCACGGTCTTCATGCTTTTCTTTCTGACCATTGTCTCCGACTTCGTTGGCCTGGTCGGGGGTTACTTCTATTCTTGGGCGGTCCTTCGTCTGGATACCTACCAATACTGGAACAGTGCTTACCAGACGCTGACGTACAACGACGTGCTCACCGGCTTGATCAAACCCGTATTCTTCGGTTTCATCATCGCCACCGTTGGCTGCTACTACGGCATGACCACCAGCGGCGGCACGCAAGGCGTGGGCCGATCGACCACGCAGGCCATGGTTACATCCTCGGTGCTCATCCTGGCCGTGGACGCCATCCTGGCCCAACTCCTGCTCCTGTTGAGATGATTTCGCCATGGCCGCCCTTGCCAACCAGCCGATTGACACCATTCACAAGACCATCATCTTTGAGAACGTCTCTCTGGGCTTTGAAGATCTCACGGTGCTCGACGGCATCTCCTTCGAATTGAGACGCGGCGAAACCAAAATTGTTCTGGGAATCGCCGGCTCCGGCAAGAGCACGATCCTGAAGCTCTGCCTGGGATTGCTCAAGCCGGACTCCGGGCACATTTACGTGATGGGACACGATGTAACCGCAATGTCAGAAGAAGAGCTGTTTGACCTGCGCAGCCACCTGGGCATCGTCTTCCAGGAGAGCGCGCTGTTTGACTCGTTGACGGTGCGCGAGAACGTGGCCTTCCGGCTGCTGGAAGAACATCTGCCTGAGGACGAGATCGAAAAACGTGTGCGCGAGGCCCTCAGCTTCGTGGAACTGGAAGAGGCGATCGACAAACTGCCTTCCGAGCTTTCCGGCGGTATGCGGCGGCGTGTCGGCATCGCCCGCGCCATCATCACTCACCCCGAAGTGCTGCTGTACGATTCGCCTACCGGAGGCCTGGACCCCATAACCTCCACCACCATCATCGAGCTGATCATGAAGCAGCGCGACGTCTATAAGACCAGCGCTTTGCTGGTGAGTCATCGCCTGCAGGACGGCTTCACGCTGGCCAGCCATTACTACGATCCGACCACCAATCACATGCAACCAGTGGACGGCAAACCCATGCGGGACGTCCATACCAGCTTCATGATCCTGCGCGATGGCAAAGTGATCTTCGATGGCACCGCCACGGAACTCGGGCAGGTCCAGGATCTTTATATCCGGGAATATATCTCCTGATTCTCAACGGACCAGGTTTATTTGCGGAAGTTCGTGAACAGCACGACGTCCCATGCCATTTCTCAACGCCACCGAGTTTGTGTCCGCGCAAAAGACCCTGATCTTCGCCGAGCCCGGCTCCCAGCTCAGCTACGGCCTTACCGCCGACCAGCCCTCGTGCACTGTAGTCTTTTCCGGCTACCTGGAATGAAACACTCGGACGAACTTTGCGGCGATCCTGCAGGTTGAGCCCTACACTATGTCTTCGCAGTGTTCCGCCCCGCGGAAAGCCATCTTTCAACCGCGGCGAGATGCTCCCGGCCGCGTTTGCTCTCCTCCACCAGGCGCTCGATCTGCTTCATATACGCGGGAAACCCCATGGTTTCGCGAATCTCTTTTAAGAAAGGCTTGAGCATCGCGTAGAAGCCCACATACTCGTGCACCGAGTCTTCCAGCAGGTCGCGATCGAGGATGCCGCGATGCACCAGCGACGCCACCATTTCGTAGTAGCTAATGAACTGGCGTAGCCAGCGGCTGTGATCGGTCTTCCCGGTTTCCCGCATAACCGCCAGCACATCGTTCGCGGAGGCAGGACGGAACTCGAGCGTGCACCAGTCGCGCGCCTTGCGCAACTCCGGCTCGCGCCGCAGATCATAGAGCTTGAGCAGGATGTCGGCATCGTGATGGTCGGGGCCGTGAAATGGATCCTTCTTGGTTGCCATAACCTCTCTGCTACGGTTGCTTGGCCGCCTTGGCGGCTGCTGCGGCTGCGCGGCGCGCCGCCAGTTGGTTCTGTATGTGCTTGACCCGCTCCTTCCCCTTGGGGCGGTTGGCCAGTTGCTCGAAGTTCTCCAAGAACTTCGGGGCAATGTATTCCTTGCGCAACTGCGGCAGGTATTGTCCGTACTTCGCGAACAGGAAATAGGGCTCGTTGTTGGCGGCGTAGAAAAGATCTTCGTGGATGGCCCCTTGCACAACCATGGCCGCCGCCATGTCCCAATAAGTCAGGCATTGGCGGGCGAAGGCGTTGCGCTCCGTGCCGTATTCGAACATCAGAGCTTTGAACTCGTCGTAATTCTGTGGCCAGAATTCTGAGACCATGAACTTGCGCGCCGCGCGCATGACCGGTTCGCGGCGAAGATCGTAAAGCTGCATTAATACCTGGGCGTCGTGGGCGGTTGCTTTCTTTCCTTTGGCCATGAGGGCTCCTTATGAACTGGACCAATTATTTTAGCAGTCGTTGGCATCAGCACACCTTTGTCTGAGAAAGCGGCCTGCCCTTAGTCCCCGGAGGGGACGCTTCGCGGGACTACACATCAGATCATTTTGCGCCGAGGATCGATTTTGTAAAGCTCATCCAAATCGAGCTTTTCTGAAAGTGGGCGGGTGCTTCTCCCATCCACCCCGGTATTCGAAAATGTCGACGGTTTCGACATCGCAAAACCACTGGCATTACGCAACCGCTTCCGGTGGGGGGATAGCTCGCGAGTAATCGCATTTGACCGCCGGGGCCGCCGCGGTCTCAGCGGCTGCAGCCTTCTTCTTGCGCCGAACCTTAGGCTGCTCTTCTTCGTCCGACGCACGGCCTTTGTTGTTGGGACAAGTCAGCACCGACCCGGATTTCAGGTGCTTCTCCAACAGATACGGGCTGCCACATTGGGGGCAGGCTTCGGCCACCGGCTTATAGGCCGACGTAAATTCGCACTTGGGATAGTTGGAACATCCATAGAAGATGTTGCCGCGCTTGCGGGCTTTTTTCTCGACGAGTTCGCCCTCTTTGCATTCCGGGCATTTCACGCCGATGAAGTTCTGCTTGATGTATTTGCAGGTCGGATAGCCGCTGCAGGAGATGAACTCGCCATAGCGTCCATGGCGAAGAATCATGTTTCGTCCGCACTGGGGGCAGAGCTCGTCGAGGGGGACGTCCGGCACGCGTTTGGCCTGGTCCAGGCGGCGCGTGGTCTTGCAATCCGGATAGCCGGTGCAGGCCATGAACTGGCCGAAACGCCCGCGCTTCAGCACCATCACCCGGCCGCAATTCTCGCAGTACTCTTCCTGCGACGTCTCCGGCATCTCCGCCGTATCCAGGTCGGGAAGGTTGATGGGATTTTCTTTGGTGAAGGTGCAACTGTTCGGATCGTCTTTCTGATACGAACTGCAGGCGAAGAAGGACCCGTGCTTGCCCCACTTGAGCACCAGCGGAGAGCCGCAACGTTCGCACTTTTCCTCCGTGGGCTTCTCCATCCGCTTGATGTTTTCCATGTGCTTCTGGGCATAGCGGAGGTCTTTTGCGAACTTCTTGTAGAACTCGCCCAGCGCATCCGTCCACTTCTCCTTGCCTTCTTCGATCTCGTCCAACTCTTCTTCCAGGCGAGCGGTGTACGCAGGATCGAAAATATCGGCAAAATTCTCGACCAGCAGATCGGTCACGACCAGGCCGATTTCCGTGGGCAGGAACTTGCCGCCGGTCTTGGTCACGTACTGGCGCTCCAGGATGGTGGAAAGAATCGTCGCGTAGGTGGACGGCCGTCCGATACCGCGCTCTTCCAGCTCCTTCACCAGCGACGCTTCGTTGTATCGCGGCGGCGGCTCGGTGAAGTGCTGCTCCGGCTTCAGTTCACGCAACGTGAGTTTCTGTCCGGCTTCCAGAGGCGGCAGTTTGTGCTTAAGGGCCTCGTCTTCTTCGTCCTTGCCTTCCTTGGATTCCTCGTACACTTTCAGGAAGCCCTCGAATTTCAGCACCGATCCGGTCACGCGGAAGGTAAACGACTCGGCTGCGGCTTTGGCTTCAATGTCGACGCCGGTCTGGTCAAAGACCGCGGGCGTCATCTGCGAAGCGACAAAGCGCTGCCAGATCAGCTTGTAAACCTTGTACTCGTCTTCCTGGAGATACTGCTTGATCTCGTCGGGGTGGCGAGCTACAGACGATGGCCGGATGGCCTCGTGCGCTTCCTGCGCAGCCTTCCTGGACTTGTAGGTGTTCGGCTGCTCGGGCAGGAAGTCCTTGCCAAAGGACGAATCGATCATCGCGCGCACTTCGGCGACGGCGTCGTTCGACACCTGCACCGAATCCGTGCGCATGTAGGTGATCAACCCGACAGAGCCCTCGTCACCCAGTTCCACGCCTTCATACAGACGCTGGGCGATGATCATGGCGCGCTTCACGCTGAAACGCAGCTTGCGCGAGGCATCCTGTTGCAGCTTGCTGGTGGTGAAGGGCGGCGCGGGACTGCGGCGGCGCTCCTTCTTCTCCACGTTGCGCACCGACCACTCCGCCTGCTCCAGCGCGGCAACGATCTTCTTGGATTCCTCTTCGTTGGGAACCTCGGTCTTCTCGTCCCCGCGGCCCACAAAGCGGGCGTCGAACGCGGGCGGCTTGGCCGCGGCCAGATGCGCGTCGATGGTCCAATACTCTTTCTTGTCGAACGCCTTGATCTCGCGCTCGCGCTCCACAATCAGGCGCAGGGCGACGGTCTGCACCCGTCCCGCAGAAAGACCGCGGCGGACCTTGTCCCACAGCAGCGGCGAGACCTGGTAGCCGACGATCCGGTCCAGGACGCGGCGGGTCTGCTGCGCGTCCACCAGGTTGCGGTCGATCTCGCGCGGATGCTGGAAGGCCTCCTGCACGGCCTTTTTGGTGATCTCGTTAAAAGTGACGCGATGCACCGGCGTTCCGCTCTTTTTCTTCTTGCTGAAGCCGTCGGTGAGTTCTTCGGCCAGGTGCGAGGCAATGGCCTCGCCTTCGCGGTCCGGGTCGGGCGCCAGGTAGATGGCAACGGCGTCTTTGGCCATCTTCTTCAACTTGGCGACGACCTTCTCTTTCCCGGGAATGACGATGTATTCCGTCTCGAAGTCGCCCTCAAGATCCACGCCCAACTTGCTTTTGGGCAGATCTTTGATGTGGCCCAGCGAGGCCTCGACCTCATAGTCCTTTCCCAGGTACTTGTTGATGGTCTTAGCCTTGACCGGCGATTCGACGATGACGAGAGATTTGGGCAATTTCGTTTCCGCTCAGATATTCGTAACATGAATTGACTCGCGCGACAAATAATCCTTCGCGAGTCGTTAGTACTTAGTAATTAGTACTTAGCTGGATGCTGCCCCCGCGGCCCCCTTGGCTTTGAGTTCTATTTGCTCTTCAACGCTGCTCAGAAATGAAGTCATCATCTTGCGCACTTCCGTGAGATTTCTCTCTGAACGTTGAAACTCGGCGGCCTTCAGAAGGCCCAGGTCCCGACACAGCAGCAGGTGATAGTCGAGCTCACTCGCCGATCCCATCGCAATTCTGACAAATCGGGCCAACT
>CAZFRV010000131.1:0-7553 GCA_964521445.1 uncultured Acidobacteriaceae bacterium | reverse complement strand
TCCGCACAAGAACCCAGGAATGGGCCCTGCGCGAAGACTTGGACAGTCGATAAAGCAACAATCGCGAACCACACGCCCGTCCTCAAAAAGCTCATATGGGTTGGAAGTGTAAGTTAAATTACGACGCCAAAGGAAGCACGTTCCTGGCGCCACATCACCAAGGGTCAAGTGCCGGCCGCGGAACGGGGCAACGACCCGTAAAGCCCTATCCGAGCCGCCACGAATCCGTTACACTTCTCTTCGAAAAAATCCTGCCTTGAGGCAAATGCCATGCACCGGATGATTCGTCGCCTATTGTCTTTCGTCTTTCTTGCTGTGATCTCCGTTTGTCACTTGGTCGCACAAACCGAACCGGCAGGTTTTCATGGTTACCAGCAGGCGCCGCAGCCGATTCATGACATCCTGAACGCCGCGCCCACGCCGCTGGTGCTGGTCAGCCCCAAGGCAGACTATCTTCTGGTGGCGGACCGTTTGCAGTATCCGCCCATCGCTGATCTGGCCCAACCCATGCTTCGCCTGGCTGGGCTGCGTATCAATCCCGTGACCAACGGCCGCCATCATCCTCCACGCGTCGTTGGCCTGAGCCTGGTGGATGTCGCCACCGGCAAGACGCGGAAGGTTAGCGGGCTTCCTGCAAATGCTTATCTGAGTGCGCCGGAGTGGTCGCCCGACGGGACTCAGTTCGCCTTCACAAACGCCACTGGAAATGGCACCGAGCTTTGGATCGGCAATGCGGCGGAAGCGAAGGCGAGCCCCTACGAGGGTATTAAGATCAACGCCGTCATGGGCGAGCCGGTGCAGTGGATGCCGGACGGGCACACGCTTCTGGTGTATGGGGTGGTGATTCGCGCAGTTCTGGCCGGCGCCTTTTGGCGAGCCTTGATGTTTTATTCAGTCAGCCTGTTTTTGTTGCTGCTCTGGACTCCCCGGATTCCCGCAAACAATCGCTATGCATTGAACGGTGAACATCGATTCTCAAAATGCTGACCAGCAGTGCCGGCCAGAACTCTACCGGTATATCGCCGCATTCAACTAGGTTTACTATCGGTCATTCTAGCCGTCAGCTAGAGGCAAACCAGCTACTGCTCAAGCCGAGCTGATCATTAACTTCTAAATCAAACTTCACAAAACAACATCGCCAGCCATGCTTGATCCGGAGTGAAATGTATTCGTGTCAAGGAGGCACTTGATATGAGTAAGCAGCGGGCCTCTTGTTTCATCGCCACCCTCTCCCTTCTGGCGTGTATTTCAACAACCGCGGCGGCTCAGATAATGGATCCATGCAAATGGATGCAGCACACTCTTGACCGGCAGATCGATAATCTGAAAGCCCAACAAAAAGGCGAACTACGGCAGTGCGAACAAGGAAATGGCCGGGGTGCCGCCGCCTGCCTCAGCCTGAAAGACCAGCAACAGCAATCGCTGCGCGCAATGCGCGACGACCGCAGCGCACAAATGAACGGGTGCCGCGGGAGCCGTTCTTTGACCGCGACCACTCTCCACACCGACCAGAACAACACCTACTACAACCAAGCAGACAATCACTACCCAGACAACGATCAATACCCGGACAACAACCCCAAAGCCCGCAAGGTCCCCGATCCCCATCCCAGACACCCGCGTCACCCACCGGTTCCCACAAATGGGGGTAAGTCGGCTTCGAGTGACAAGCCGGCCAAAGGCAGTGACCACTCGGGCGACAAGAACTCGCACGCGAATGCGGGCTCCAGCAGTGGTGGTTCAACCGCCTCGACGGGTCACAGCCACAACGGTGGCGGCGGGGGATCCTACAGCGGATCTTCCCATTCATCGTCTGGCGGAGGCGGATCGTACAGTGGATCTTCACATTCATCCGGAGGTGGTTCCTCTTCGTACTCGGGGGGGTCATCTGGATCATCCGGATCGTCACATTCTTCCGGCGGCGGTGGAGGTTCCTACTCGGGAGGATCGTCCTCCTCAGGGTCGTCGTCTTCCTCCTCTTCTTCCGGCGCGTCCGGCGGCAGGCCCAAATAGAGATAGTTTCCGAAACCACAGCTCGGGCAGGCATTTTCGCCTGCTCGAGTTTTTTTCTGATTAAGTCTTCCACGCGAACCAGTCCTGGTTGACGTCCGGTTTTCGCAGACCCGCAATCCATAATTCCCAAAAATCAGTTTTCAGGTTAGGCTGAATAAGCGGACCCTTCGACACATCCTATGGACTTTGACCAACTCAACACGTTTCTCGAAGTCGCCAAGCTCGGAAATTTTTCCCGGGCTGCGGAAAAAGTTCTGCGTTCGCAGCCGGCCGTGAGTGCGCAGATCCGGCAGTTGGAGCAGGAGTACGGACAAAAGCTTTTTGACCGCAGCGCTAAACGCGTGCGCCTTACGCCGGCAGGTGAAGTGGTGCGCGATTACGCCCAACAGATCCTGGCCCTGCGCAGCAACTCCCTGCACGCCGTCTCCGACCGCGATGGCACGCCCGCGGGAACGCTATCCATCGGCGCCAATGAAGGCACGTTCCTATATGTGCTGCCCACGGTCTTTGCCAAGTATCATCGCAAGTTTCCCAAGGTCCGCATCAGCGTATACCGCAGCTTCACCCACAAGGTCACGGAAAAGGTGGAGGAGGGCGCGGTCGACCTGGGTGTTGTCACTCTGCCTGTCAAATCACCCAGCTTGGAGGCGGCGCCTGTGTTCCGCGACCGCATTTTGCTGATGGTGGGCAAAGGCAGCCCGCTGTTCACGCGCACGTCGGTCACGCTGGAAGAGTTCGCGCAGCAGCCCCTGATCGTGCCCAAAACCGGCTCCATCCGGCGGCTGATCGAAAAGAACCTGCGGCCTTACCGCGAGGACCTGAACATCACCATGGAGCTGACCAGCGTGGTCATGATCAAACGTTTTGTGGCTTCGGGACTTGGCGTGTCCCTGATCTGCGCCAGCTTTGCCCGCGACCGCGTCCGCACCGGCGAGGCTAAGTTACTCAAGATTGAAGGCCTGGATTTATGGCGGGAGTTGGCGCTGGTGTATCGCAAAGACCGCAGCCTGCCTCTGGTGGCATCGTCGTTCGTGGATTTGGCGCGCCGTGAATTGTCGCCGTAACCTGGTACGCGAGGAGTAGCACATGTGCAGAAATATCAAGATCCTTTTCAATTTCGATCCGCCGGTTACCGACGAGGAGATTCGGGCTGCTTCCCTGCAGTTCGTGCGAAAGATCAGCGGATTCAACAAGCCTTCGCACGCGAATGAAGCCGCGTTTCTGACTGCCATTGACAAGGTGGCTGAAGCTTCAACGCGTCTACTGCGGTCGCTGCAAACCAATGCCGCGCCCAGAAATCGCGAAGAAGAAGCAGCCAAAGCGAAAGCGCGCGCGGCGGAGAGATTCGGCACATAAAAATCGGGTGATCGGATCATCGGGTGATCGGAAAACAACAGATGAACCGATGACCAGATGCACCAACCGTGTCTCCGTGTCTCCGTGGTAAGGTTTGGCCCAACCACAGAATTTCAAATACCCCGAATCCAAATTCCCTATTTCCCTTCTTCGCGGCGAGCGTTTATCAAAGCCATATCATGCGCTCGTACTCTGCACAGGGGCATCCCGACCACGACGCGTGCGGAACCGGCTTCGTCATCCGTTTGGGCGAACCCGCTTCGCACGAAGTGGTGGAGCGCGCGCTATCGGCGCTGCAGAAGCTGGCCCATCGCGGAGGCGTGGATGCTGACGGCTCCAGCGGCGACGGCGCCGGCCTGCTCACGGCCATCCCGCACCGGTTCTTTCGTCGCGCGGCCGAAGAATTGCATCTGACTCTTCCCCACGACTTCGGCCTGGGCATGTTGTTTTTGCCGGCTCAAGAAGAAGCCCGTGTGCGGCGCACGATTGAGAAACTTGCTCCGGAATTTCATCTGCAAGTGCTGGGATGGCGCGAGGTGCCGGTGAACACCTCCGTGCCGGGCTCGCGCGCGGCGGAGACCTTGCCTGCCATCTGGCAAGCTTTCTTTGCCGCGAGCGTTCCCGGTGATCTGGAGACACGGCTGTTCCTGCTGCGCAAGCGCACCGAAGCCGAGCTACGCGAGGGCGTTTACTTTGCCTCGATGTCTTCGCGTACGGTGGTATACAAAGGGCTGCTCTCGCCCTGGCAATTGCCGCTCTTTTATCCGGACCTGTTGGCTCAAGAGTTTTCGAGCCCGTTTGCGATCTTTCATCAACGCTTCTCCACCAACACGCGCCCCGCATGGCCGTTGGCGCAGCCGTTCCGTTTTCTGGCTCATAACGGCGAGATCAACACGATCGTCGGAAATCGGCGCTGGATGCGGGCTCGCGAACGCGGCATTCGCTCCGCGCTCCAGACCGGTGAATGGTTTCGCTGCCTGGAAGATAACGTCAGCGATTCCGCCAGCCTGGATAACGCCATGGAAATCCTGGTTCGCCAGGGCCGCACCCCAGAAGCTGCGCTGCTCACGCTCGTCCCTCCAGTGTTTGAGGCCAACCATCAGATGGAGCCGCAGGTCCGCAAGTATCTTGAATCCGCGGCCGTGGACTTTGAACCTTGGGATGGCCCGGCAGCGTTGGTCTTCAGCGACGGTCGCGTCGTGGGCGCCAAACTCGATCGCAACGGCCTTCGTCCTCTGCGCTACACGCGAACGTCGGACGGGTGGATGGTCGCTGGTTCGGAAGCCGGTATCGCCGACTTCGAGCCGAAGAAAATCGTAGAACGTGGACGTCTCGGCCCCGGTGAGATGTTGATCGTGGAAATCGGCTCCGGCGCCGTCTCCCGGAACGGCGAGCTCCTGCCTCAGATAGCGGCTCAGGCGGCGCCGATCCGCGACCGGCGCTTTGAACCTGTTCCCGCACTCTGGGGCGCCGAGATTGCAATCTCTGAACCGGAACGAATGGCAGCAGCTGTGGGCTGGAGCGAAGACCAGGTCCGCATTCTCCTGCAGCCACTCGCCGATGGCAAGGAAGCCATCTGGAGCATGGGCGACGACGCGCCGCCAGCCTTCATGTCCAAGATGCCGCTGCGGCGTCCCGTTTGGGACTATTGCAAGCAACGCTTTGCCCAGGTCACTAACCCCCCCATCGACCCTCTGCGTGAAGCTCACGTCATGTCGCTGAAGACCTGCCTCGGATCGGAAATCTATTCGGAGTCGCCGGTGTTGAGCGAACGGCAGCTTTTCTTCTTGCAGAACCGGCTCGATCCTTGCTGCAGGATTGACGCCACTTTTGACCGATCGCGAGGCGTTTCCGGCGCGTATCAGGCTTTCGAACGCATCCGCACCCAGACACGATGGAAGAGTGGCCAAGCCCCGCGCCTCGTGGTATTGAGCGATCGCGCAATCAACGCTGAGCGCGCCGCTCTTCCGATCCTGTTGGCCGTCTCGGCCGTCTGGCAAGAAATGGCCAGCGCCGGCGATTTCCAGGTTCCGCTGGTGGTGGAAACGGCTCAGGCCTTCGACACACACCACGTCGCCCTGCTTCTGGCCGCAGGCGCTACTGCTGTATGTCCGTTCCTGGCCCTTCAGCTGGTCGAAGCCAAAAATGCCGGCAGAGCCGCCAGCTACTCCGGCGCAATCAACGCCGGCCTGAGAAAAGTTCTTTCACGCATGGGGATTTCCACCCTCTCCAGTTATCGCAACGCGCAGCTCTTTGAAGTCGTAGGCCTTGATGGGCGGCTTTGCCGCGAGTTCTTTCAAGATGCCTCTCACTTCGCCGAATCTGCGTCATTGGAGAACCTGCTTGAGGACTACCTCCACAACCACGCGCTCGCCTTCGCCGACGGCAATCATCGTCTCCGCGACGCGGGCTACTTCCGCTATCGCAAGGAGGGCGAGCTTCATGGCACGTCACCCGAGCTTCTGCGCAAACTGCATGCGTCGGTGAAGAACAGCGGAGATAGCCACGGCCATTACCAGGAGATGGCCTCCAGCCGCGAGCCGGTGGCGGTCCGCGACCTGCTGAGCATCGCCTTTACCGGGCGCAGCGATATCAACAACGTGGAGCCCGAATCGGAATTACTTCGCCGCTTCAGCACCCAGGCGATGTCCGTGGGCGCGGTAAGCCCTGAGGTGCATCGCACGCTTGCGCTGGCCATGAATCAGCTTGACGCGCGCAGCAATACTGGGGAAGGCGGCGAAGACCCGGAGCTGTACTCCAAGGAACCCGAGGCTGCCTGCAGGATCAAACAGGTGGCCTCGGGACGTTTTGGCGTAACCGCCGAATACCTGGTGCATGCGCGGGAAATCGAAATCAAAATGGCCCAGGGATCGAAGCCCGGGGAGGGCGGCCAGCTTCCCGCCGTGAAGGTGACGCCTTATATCGCGAAGCTTCGTCGCGCGGTCCCGGGCATGGCGTTGATCTCGCCGCCGCCGCATCACGATATCTACAGCATCGAAGATCTGGAGCAGCTCATCCACGATCTGCGCGAGGTGAATCCCGACGCGCGCATCGGAGTCAAGCTCGTGGCAGGCGCAGGCGTGGGCATCATTGCCGCGGGCGTGGCCAAGGCCGGCGCGGACGCGATCACCATCAGTGGCCACGACGGAGGCACCGGCGCTTCACCTCTGAGTTCGATCAAGAATACCGGCCTGCCTTGGGAATTTGGCTTGCGCGACGCGCATCGCACCCTGGTGGAAGCGGGATTGCGCCGCCAAGTCCGCTTGCGCGTGGACGGAGGGCTGAAATTCGCCCGCGACGTGGTGATCGCCGCGCTGCTCGGTGCCGACGAATTTGGTTTTGGCACCGCCGCTCTGCTGGCCATCGGCTGCGTCATGGCGCGGCAATGCCATCTCAACACCTGTCCCGTGGGTATCGCTACCCAGGATGAAACGCTCCGCGCCCGCTTTACCGGCAAGCCGGAGATGGTAGTAGCGTTCTTTCAGGCGATGGTTGCAGAGGTGCGCGCGCTTCTGGCACAGCTGAATGCGCTTTCGCTGGAAGAGATCATCGGTGAGACCTCATTCTTGCGCCCGCGCTATCCGGATAACTCCGCTTGGTTGGAAGATTTGTTGCGTCAGCCATCCAAATCCCAGAACGGCCCGGGGCCGGTGCGCGCCAGCCATGGGCTTGCTCGTGAGCTCACGCATTTGCTCAACCACGGAACCGTTCCCCTGCAAGGAACTTTTCCCATCATGAATGCAGACCGCAGCATCGGTGCCCGTCTGAGCGGTGAAGTCCTGCGCAGATTCGGCCAGACGGCGCTGGAGTGGGCGCCTATCGACCTGGAATTCCACGGCGCCGCGGGCCCGAGTTTCGGCGCTTTCCTGACCAATGGGATCTCTTTCCATCTTTCGGGTGAGGCGAACGACTACGTTGGTAAGGGGCTCAGCGGGGGCGTCATTGCCATCCATGCTGGGCATGAAGCGTCGCTGCGCGGTGATGTTCTTGCCGGCAATACTGTGCTCTACGGCGCAACCTCCGGCGAGTTGTACATTGCCGGCGTAGCTGGTGAGCGTTTCGCGGTCCGCAACAGCGGAGCGCTGGCGGTGGCGGAAGGCGTGGGCGAGCACGGATGCGAATACATGACCGGCGGCGTGGTGGCTGTGCTCGGACCTACCGGGATCAATTTCGGTTCGGGAATG
>CAZFRV010000130.1:0-5696 GCA_964521445.1 uncultured Acidobacteriaceae bacterium | reverse complement strand
CCGTCTCCAAGAACTTCAAGATCAAAGAGCGGGCATCGTTCGAATTCAGGGCGAGCTGCATCAACGTCCTCAATCATCCGAATTTCCAGAGCATTGATCCGTTTGTGGAGGATGCCGGCAACTTCGCGCCGTTCAATGGCTTTGGCAATCCCCAGGTCAGCGATACCGTTCCTGGGACCATCAACTTTCCTAACTCGGCAAGCCGCCGACTCATCTTCGGAGGCATTTTCAGATTCTAGCTTCCGATACGTTTCTCCTTCCTCTCTCAACCGCCGGGCGAGTCCCGGCGGTTTTTTTGTGCCAAGAGTTTTCTCGACCAAAGGCTTCCTGGGAGGCGAAGGACTCTGATTTGTGTCATGCGCTCCAGTTTTGCCGTCGCCGAGAGCCCGGATTTCCGGCTGAGTGTGAAGCAATCTGCAAAAGTGAAAGAGTTTGCAGAGCGGCAACTCAGGTTCCAAGAAACGGAATCCGCCAACTCAGAATGTTCAAAATTGCGGAAGAACCAGGTGAAGCTCTCTCTGAAGCTTGTGGCAGTCCACTTGCATTCTGTCCAGTCGGCAATGCGACGCAGGACTGTTTCCCGGCTGGCGCCTGCAGGGCTTTTTATTCTGATGTGATGGAGATAAGAGAATGTCAACACGGTTTCACAGGCTCACGGTACTTGTCGTGCTCGGTTTGGCGCTGATCCTGTGCGCTGCTGCGGTGGGGCAGGTTCTGAAAGGCTCCATTTCGGGGACAGTTACCGATCCGCAGGGCGCAGTGATCAAAGACGCGAAAGTAAAGACAACGAATACGGCCACATTGAACGAGCTCACAGCCGCAACAGACAGCGCTGGTCAGTTCCGCTTCAACTTGATTCCCGCGGGCGACTACACGGTTGAAGTCTCGGCCGCAGGGTTTAAGACCATGAAGCAGACCCATGTGACGGTGGTCGCAAGCAACGACACGGGTCTAGGGGCTCTTAAACTCGAGGTCGGCGACATCAGCACGACCGTCGAAGTCACGGCCGCTACGCCTCTGATCGAGTCCACGCAGGCGCAGGTCACCAACACTTTCTCCGGCCAGACGCTGAGCGCAATGCCCGGCGTGCAGGCTAACGAAGGTCTAGACAACGCCGCACTGTTCGTGCCAGGCGTGAGTTCCTCGCGCGACAACAACTTTTCCAACTTCAACGGCGGCCAGGGATTCTCTGTGAACGGGATCCGCGGCCGCAACAATGACCAGCAGATTGATGGCCAGAACAACAATGACAACAGCGTAGCCGGGCCCAGCCTGTTTGTGACCGATCCGGAGTGGGCTAGCCAATACGTTTTAATCACCGACAACTTCGGCCCGGAATACGGACGCAATGCCGGCTCTGTGGTCAACGTCCTTACCAAGCAAGGCGGCAATCAGTGGCATGGCAGTATCTACGGTTACGAGAACAACTCCGTCCTCAACGCCATGACCAACTTCCAGAAGAACTTCGATACGGACGTCAATGGCAACCCGCTTACCAAGCCGCCCCGTCTGAACGACGAATTCGCGGGAGTAACCCTCGGTGGTCCTTGGGTCAAGAACAAGTTCTTCCTGTCTGGCGGGTTCAACCAGGAGATCACGAGCACCAACACACCATTTGCCAGCTCGGGCATCACACCCACTCCGGCCGGCCTCGTGACATTAGCTTCGTGTTTTCCGACCGGCGCGGGTGCTCAGGCCGTGAGCGCGCTGAGCACGTTCGGTCCCTTCGGGGTGAAAGGCGGCAATCCTGTGGCGCAGAACGTGACCACCGGTGTAGTCACCGCTTGTCCGGCCGCGGAATTCGGTACTGTGGTCCGCAACCTCTCTACACCCGCCCACTTCTACAATTTTTACACCCGAGCCGATGTGACCTTGACGCATGACACGTTTGTGGCGCGCTACATTTACAACCGCAGCAACTTCTTCAACCTGGACGACGGACTCCAAGGCGCCGCCGACGGATACCCTTTCAACGAACCGGCTTTGAGCCAGGCGACCTTGGCTAGCTGGACGCACAACTTCGGCGCACGCATGGTCAACGAACTGCGGGTAGCTTATGGCCGCTTGAATGTTGAATTCGGCGGCAACGGCATCGGCAACACGGTGCCGAACGCGGGCCAGCTATCCAGTGCGGTGACCAACCTTATATTCCAGAACAGTGCTGTGAATCTGGGCTTCGGTCCGGCCACCAACTTGCCCCAAGGACGCTTCGTCAATACCTACCAGGCACAGGACAACTTCAACTATGTGATGGGCAAACATACTCTCAAGCTGGGCGTGAACTGGACTTACCAGCAGTCGCCCAACACCTTCCTGCCCTTCATCAATGGACAAACTCGGTTTACCGACTGGGATAGCTTCTTCGCCAATACGCCCAACCGGTTACGCGTAGCCAACGGAGTATCAGAGCTCGGCTTCAAGGAGTACGACACTTTCGCCTACGTTGGCGACGACTGGAAGGTCAACCGGAATTTGACTTTGAATCTGGGCCTGACCTGGACCTATTACGGCAAACCGGCAGATCTCCTGAACCAGATCACGGTCCAACAACAACTCAATCCAGCCACAGCGCTCTGGATCGCGCCTCCGACTCTTCCGCTATCCGTCAGCACCAACCCGGGCATTCCCGGCGTCTACAACAGTTTTGGTCCCAGCGCAGGCTTTGCCTGGGCGCCGCAGGGCGGGGGCATGCTCACCGGCAGAGGCAAGACTGTGATCCGCGGCGGCTACCGCTTGTCGTATGATCCGCCGTACTACAACATTTACCTCAACGTTGCCACCTCGGCTCCCCAGGTGTTTCTGCAGACCATCACCGGGCCCACCGCGGCCGGCCTCCCCTTGCTGGCGGTGCCCACCGGTCCCAACGTCCGCACACAATTGGCTCCCTTCATCACGAGAGGGGTTTTTGATCCGCAAACGTTCAGCCAGACTACTATCGTTCCTAACTTCAAGCCTGACCAGGTCAGTTCCTGGAGTTTCGGTATCCAGCGGGAAGTCAGCAAGAGCTCTGTAGTTGAAGTGCGATATGTCGGCAACCATGCCCTGCATCTTTTTCAGAGCGTGGACGGCAACCCCTTTATCGCCGACCTGCAGCCTGCTTTCCCGCAGTTTGTTCCTCCTGGCCTGACCCCGTGCCCGGGAACAACACAGATCGGGCCCGGCGCCGGCACCGATGTGGGCCGTGTCGCCTGTGGCCCCGGTGTTCTCCGCCAGCGCTCGAACAGCGGTTATTCCCACTACAACGGCGTGCAAGCCGAGATCCGCGCCAATGGCTTGTACCAACAGTTGACCATGCGCGCCGGGTACACCTACAGCAAGACCTCGGACAACGTGAGCGAGATCTTTTCCACCGGCGTTGCCGGGAACACCATTGCGTTCCCGCAAAACCCAGTCCAACCGGTCCATGGCGAGTATTCGTTCTCCGGGCTGGACTATCCGAACACGTTCTACGCGCTGGTTACCGAACAGCTACCGTTCTTCCGGGACCAGCATGGCTGGGCTGGCCATATCTTTGGCGGATGGGGTATCGCCGCCAACTACCTTTTCCAGACCGGCCAACGCTACACGCCGGCCCAGATCAGCGAGGTAGCTAACCTCACCGCTGCCGGAAACTTCTATGACAGTGCCTTTATTGCTGCTTTTGTCGGTTCCGATACCGCCCGGCCCTTCTTGGGGAACTCAAGTGCCCCCGTGACCAGCATGGGTGCTTTCGCCGGCGACGCTTGCTTCATATTCGGCGTCACCGGAACAGAACCGATCTGCAATCCGGCCATTGCGAATCAGTTGATCAGCGTCAACGCGATCAACAACAATATCAATACTACTGGCACCAGTGGCACACCCGTACCTGTCTCCAAAAATCAGGTGCGTTTCATCATCAACGGCGGTACTGCGCAAAGCATCTTCGGCACCCCCTTTGGCAACATGGCCAGGAACATTGTGCAGGACGCCAGAACCAACATTGCCAACGTGTCCGTCTCCAAGAATTTCAAGATCAGGGAGCGGGCGTCGTTCGAGTTCAGGGCGAGCTGCGTCAACGTTCTCAATCACCCCAACTTCTCCAGCATCGATCCGTTCGTGGAAGATGCCGGCAACTTCGGGCCGTTCAACGGCTTTGGCAATCCCCAGGTCAGCAATACCGTGCCTGGCACCATCAATTTCCCCAACTCGGCAAGCCGCCGACTCATCTTCGGAGGCGTTTTCAGATTTTAGCCTTCGCGTTTCTCCTTCCTCTCCAAACCGCCGGGTCATCCCGGCGGTTTTTTTGCGGTGAATCCAGGCTGCCATCGGTGCGGCTTCCATCATCCACCGCGCATGCGTGATCTGCGCCATGCCTTAGTCTGGAGACCCACTAACTCTCTCGACAGATGCGCGGCGGCCATTTAGACTCAGCGGCCACGATTCATTCAAAGGGAGAGACTCGACACGATGAAATTTCTCAAGGGCCTGGAACCCTATGCTTTCGCTGCACTGCGCATTGTTTCCGGATTTCTCTTTTTGTGTCATGGCGCGCAGAAACTTTTCGGTGCGTTCGGGGGCCACGCTATGCTCCACGTTCCCCTGATGCTGGCCGCCGGCATTATCGAATTCGGGTGCGGCACACTCATTCTCCTCGGTTTGTTCACGCGCGTGGCCGCGTTCATCGCCAGCGGGGAAATGGCTTTTGCTTACTTCCGGGCCCATGGCGGATGGGGCCAGCATTTCTTTCCCATCGTGAATCAAGGCGAGCTGGCCGTTGTTTATTGCTTCCTGTTTTTTTACATCGCCTGTCACGGCGCCGGAAAGTTTGGCGTGGACAGAAGTTGATTCCTGAGGTCCTCTCATCCGGGAGCGGCCGCGCGCACGGTTGCCCGATAACGGTCCAGGCCGCTGCCCAACTGTTGCAATGACGCGTCGACGGATTCAGTGGCCATGCCCACCCCAATGCGGACCCGGTCCGGCGACTCGAAGAAACGGCCGGGCACAACGGTGGTTTCAAATTCGTTGCGCAGCAGGTCACAAAGCGCGTCCACGCTGCCGCTTTTAAGGCGCGGGAAAATCACGGTCCCGTACTCAGGCCAAAAACAATCGAGGTCGTCCCGGCGATTCAGGAACTCACGGAGCAGTCTGCGGTTTTCGTCGAGCATCGCTTTCATTCGCGCGGATATTTGCGCCAGTTTTGCGAAGGCGAGCACGCTAAGCAATTCCGCCGGATGAGAATACGTCCCGCTATGGATATCGTGGAGGCGCCACATACGCGCTGCCAGTTCCGGCGGCGCCAATACCCATCCACAGCGCAGTCCGCTCAAACCGTAGGCCTTGGTCAGACTGTTGGTGACCAGAAAGCGCTCGGGGTCAAGATGAAAGGCGGTTTGTGGCTCGGCCTGGAACAGCATTTCCCGATACACCTCGTCCACCAGGACATACGCTCCGACCTCGCCCGCCAGCGCGGCGATCTCGCGCAGAGTTGGGTCAGGCGCGAGCGCTCCGCTGGGGTTATGGAGATTGCAGAGTACGATGACGCGTGTACGCCGGCTCAAGTTGTCTTCGAGATCGGCGAGGTCGACTGCGAAATCCTGTTCCGGTCGGCGCTGGAAACGCTTGATGTCGAGTCCCAGGTAGCGGGCCACGCTCAGGAGGGGATCATACGTCGGCTGTTCCACCAGAACCTCGTCGCCGGGTTCGGTGGCGGCGGCCAGGGCAAGATAGTTGGCCAG
>CAZFRV010000129.1:0-18750 GCA_964521445.1 uncultured Acidobacteriaceae bacterium | reverse complement strand
TTTGTCAGCAAGGAGTGGGTCTCACTTGCCGGAGACGCGCGGTTGTGCACCACCACGAGAGGAAGCTCAAAGCCTTTACGTCGCCAAGCTCGCTACAACGAAGTCCCGAGAGCTACCTGCACGCCCTGGCAACAGGACCTATCAAAAGTGCCTTCAAGAAAGCACCTCCTGACAGGCGGTTCCTGTCCGATACAAGTATGCACTCTGGTTCTAAACAAAAGCAACAAGAAATGTTTAAACCCAGGCGTACCTCGCACGTACTCAAAAACCTCGTATTCCGAGCTTCCAGCGTTTTGAACGGCCATCAAATCCAATAAGTTACGTGTTTGCAATACGCGTTTCAAATTCAACTCCCACCGCCTCGACCAACTTCCTTCTGAAATCCCGAAGCGCATCGAGGGATCCCTAGCAACTCTTCGCTAACATCGGGCGAAAGAGTGGCCGATCCCTTCAGGTCATGGCGCCACATCAGCACCCGCTGGTAAAGTTGTGCACACGGGATCCGGTTTCATGCGGACCATCAGCTCGCGGAGACTCCTGGAGTGGATGTGGTCACACTGATGGTCGCCATTGAACCAGGGTTGGAATCCCGCGTCCTGCGCTCGCTGGCAGAACGAGAAATCTTCCGACTTGTTGGTCATACGATTCGAACCAATTATTCTTGATCGTCTCGAACACAGGGCGGCGCGCCGCTAGGAACGCACCACCTAAAAAGTCGCATCGATGCCATCCCTCCGGTAGCGTCTTGTGAAAGGCGCAGTGCAGTTCATCCTCCCGGTGCGCGACGTTCCACTGGGGTCCGGCGTCGCCGATCATCGGCGTTGGCACTCCAAAAAGAAATTTGCCCTCGCCTTCCGCCTCGGTGATGATCTTTAAGAAGTTCGGCGGCGGGATAACGTCGTTGTCCATCATGAGGAGCCACTGAAACGGACTCCGCAGAAAGTTCAGCACTGCCTGATTGCGGGCGTTTTCGACGGGGTACACTCCCTCGATCAAGTCCACAGCGACGATGCGCCGGGATGCAGCGCCGTCAGCGATGGCTTGGAATAGGCGACCCGCGAGACCGGGATTGATCCAGCCATCGCGCTCTCGGCCACATAACACCGAGATCATTACGGGGAGGTTCAGTTTCAATTCTCCTTTGGGTAGTCCATAAGTTTACCGCATGTACTGCGGGTTGGGTGGCCTGGCGGATGGTCTAGCGGGTGGCCCAGGGTTGGTTCTTCCTTTTCTGTTCTATCCCTCACGACACTTGAGGGTGCCCCTCGATAAGAGCAAGCGTTGAGCTTCAGTGAAGACTTTGCGTGAAAATACGGTCAAGATTCTTGTTCTCGTTGCGCACTCTCCCGCATGATCTGAATGTGTGCGGATGCGCTACCTGAGAATCATCGAACTAGCCGACCAAATCTACGCTTCGACAGAATCTCTCGCGTGTGTATTGCGTGTGTGAAAAAATGCGCCCGTCGGGTCTGGCGATCCGCAAAGCGGTGCATGTCAACGATTTGCCGAACCGTTATCATCCCTTTGCGAGGGTGCGGAGAGCGCGACCCAGACCAAGCGGCCCGCAGCTAACGTAATCAGGGTCCATAACAAGAGTATTGGCACAAGCAAACACAGAGCTGCGATGGGGGCGTCCTTGAACATGGAAATTACGCGCCCAAAAAAGAAGATCAGGGCAAGAAGAGGAATCCCGTTCAACAGCAGCAATCCGATGCGCTGGAGGGGCCGAAGCGGTGCTTTGTTGGTCAAGAACTTGAATACCGATCGTACCCCGCGCGGCTCGTGTTCCTTCGCCACGGAATCAGGCTGCCGATTCTCCGCGTGCGTCACGTGATGGATCATAGCTGCTGTTGCTGGTCGCAGGAAAGAAGATAATTCAGCCAGCGTCTGGAAAGCATGAGACCTCCCAGCCCCAAAAACCCCTCCCATGTTTTCAAATGCAGAAGCGGCCGGTCCCTGTTGGCCGATGTCACGCAAGCGATTCCCCCGGGAAGGCTCCGCGCGGCAAACTTTAGTGGCGATGATCAGGTTGGTCGAGACCTTGGAAGGCCTGGCCCGAGTTGCTCCATGATGCCGGCTGACTCGGGCTAACAAACCCGATGGCTACCTTCTAGGCTCATACCGCATCGCCACGGCGCCCGAGCCGAACTCCAGCCGGCTCACGAGCTTCAGGTCGACACGCTTCGACAGCCCCGCGAACAACGTCGGCCCATGGCCCACTAGCCTCGGGTGCACAACGAACTCGTACTCATCGATCAATCCCAGCTCCGCCAACGCCAGCGGGAGCTTTACGCCTCCCACGAGCAGTCCCTTGCCCGCCTCCCGCTTGAGCTGCTGAACGGCCTTTCCCAGATCCCCGCGCACGAGCTCCGCATTCCAATCGACCCGGTCTTTATTCAGGGTGCTCGAGACGACGTACTTCTTGGCCGCGTCGATCGTCCGGGCGAAGGGTTCCATCCAATCAGGCCTCGCTCCCGTCTCCCCCGGCGGCCGGAACGCTGCCTCCATCATTTCGTAAGTCACCCGGCCAAAGAGGAGGGCATCGGCCTGGTTGAGGTTCTCGACCGCGTGACGATGCAAGTCTTCGTCCGGGACGATTGCACGATGATCACAGCACCCGTCCAATGTGACATTGATGGAATATCGAAGAGGTCGCATTACGTAAGCTTACTGCTATCGGCGATCGCACGGGTTCTTGTCATCGAGTCCACCCCGACATGGCGTGAGCCCTGGGTAGGCGTAGAGAATGACCCGAGCCCCAGCGGGGCGGCACGGATTCGCCGGAACTGTTTTCCTCGCGCAGACGCTCTATAATCCACTCACCGCATGACCGAGCCCTCTACTCCGCTGATGCGGCAGTACGCCGCCATCAAGAAGCAGCATCCCAACGCCCTGCTTTTCTTCCGCCTGGGCGACTTCTACGAGCTTTTCTTCGACGACGCGGTGGTTGCCGCTCGCGAATTGCAGATCACGCTGACCTCGCGTAACAAGGAAAAAGACCAGGCGATTCCCATGTGCGGCGTGCCCTACCATGCGGCCGAGAACTATCTCTCCAAGCTGCTGCGCAAGGGCTTCAAGGTCGCCATCTGCGACCAGATGGAGGATCCCCGTTTCGCCAAGAAGCTCGTCCGCCGCGAGGTCACGCGCGTGCTGACGCCGGGGACCGCTCTCGACGGCTCCATCGGATCGGAAGAGAACAACTTTCTGGCAGCGCTGGCGCGAGCTTCAGGAGCAGTTGGTCTGGCCGCGCTCGATCTCTCTACCGGGGAATTTCGTGCTACGGAATTTCGCAGCCCGGACGCCGAGCGCCGCGTGGTTGAAGAGCTGCAGCAGCTTCGGCCGAGAGAAGTCCTATATCCCAGTTCCCTGCCGCTGTTTGACCGGACCCCGATGGCAGCATCGCTTGAGCCGGCGGAATCGCCGGCGGGCGCCCCGGCCAGCAAATCTGGGATGCCCGCGATCGCCCTACAGCAAGCTGGGGAACGCACCCGCTTCACCGAAACACCGCTCGAAGACTGGGTTTTCTCCGCTGACTACGCCGTGCCTCTGCTCGAAAACCAGCTCGGCGTGCTATCGCTTGAAGGCTTCGGCTTGCAAGGCAAACCCGCGGCGGCCACAGCAGCCGGAGCGATCTTGCATTACGTCCGCTCCACGCAGCGGGGCACGTTGCAACACGTGGACCGCATTGGTTTTTACGATCGCCAGGAATATCTGGTTCTCGACGCGGTCACCGTCCGCAACCTGGAGTTGGTCGAGCCGCTGTTCGCCAACACCGGGAATGAGGTCACGCTTTTCCGCGCGCTCGATGCTACGCTCACGCCTATGGGCAAACGCCTGCTCCGCTCCTGGATGCTGCGCCCATCGGTTCATGTGGACGAAATCACCCGGCGGCTGGACGCGGTGGAAGCCGGCGTCAAAGATTTCGTCGCTCGCGAAGAATTGCGGCGGGCGCTCGGCGGCGTGCTCGACATCGAACGCCTGCTCAGCCGTGTCACGCTCGAGGCCGCCAACCCGCGCGACGTGCTCGCCCTCAACGGCAGCCTCAATCGCACGCCGCAGATCAAAGCCGCGCTCTCACGCCTGCAATCTGCGCGCCTCAAGGAATTGCACGCGCTTCTCGACGATCTCTCTGACCTCCGCGAGCGGATGGAAAAAACCATCGTGCCCGAGCCGCCCCTCACCCTGGCCGACGGCGGAGTGATTCAGCCCGGCATCGATCCCGAACTCGACGTCCTGCGCAACCTAAGCCGCAACTCCAAGCAGTACATCGCGCAGATTGAAGAGCGCGAACGGAAGCGAACCGGCATCGGCTCGCTCAAGGTCAAGTTCAATTCTGTTTTCGGTTATTACATCGAGATCAGCAAGGCCAACCTTCATCACGCGCCCACCGACTACGAGCGCAAGCAGACCCTGGTCAACGCCGAGCGCTTCACTACGCCCGAGCTCAAGGAATACGAAGCTAAGGTCCTGGACGCGCAGGAGAAAATCGTCGAGATCGAGCGCCGCCTCTTCGCCGAGCTGCGCGCCGCCATTGCCGGCGAGGCCAGGCGCATCCGCCAGACGTCACTGGCTTTGGCGGAAGTTGATGTGCTGGCTTCATTGGCCTTCATCGCTCAGAACCGGGCATATTGCCGGCCGCAGTTTACGGTCGCTGACGCCGATAGCGACACAAAGGACGCGCTGGAGATCATCGAAGGCCGCCATCCCGTGCTCGAACTCGGCGAGCTCACCGGCTCCAACGACCGTTTTGTTCCCAACGACCTCTACATGGATTCGGCAGGCCACAGCATCCTGCTATTGACCGGCCCCAACATGGGGGGCAAGTCCACGTATCTGCGCCAGACCGCGCTGATCGTGCTCATGGCGCAGATGGGCGGCTTTGTTCCGGCGCGTTCGGCACGGCTGCCGGTGGTGGACCGCGTCTTCACCCGCATTGGCGCCAGCGACAACCTGGCCCGCGGCCGCTCGACCTTCATGGTGGAGATGACGGAAACCGCGGCGATCCTCAACACGGCCACGCCGCGGTCGCTCATCCTCCTTGACGAAATCGGACGCGGCACTGCGACCTACGATGGTTTGGCCATCGCCTGGGCGGTAGTCGAATACATACACTCCACCAGCCGCGCCAAGACACTCTTCGCCACGCACTATCATGAACTGACCGAGCTCGATCGCCTGGAGAGCGTGAAGAATTTCCACGTTTCGGCGAAGGAAAACGCCAACGCCGGAGGGATTATCTTTCTCCGCAAAGTCGAGCCTGGCCCCGCCGATCGCAGCTACGGCATCGAAGTCGCCAAACTGGCCGGCCTGCCGCCGGAGGTCATCGGTCGCGCCCGCGAGGTACTGCACGAGCACGAAAACGCTGAGCACCAGACCACCGCGCATCTCTCGCCGGGGGCGCAAGCTAATGACGACGGCTCTTCCGTCCAACTCACCATGTTCACACCGCTTTCGCAGAAGATCGTGGACCGGCTGAGAGAAGCCGATCTCAATAACCTCACGCCGCTGGAAGCGTTGAATTTGTTGAATGAGTTGAAGAAGGGGATGCTTTAGGACGATTCCGGGGGATGCGAGTTCGAGTCTGAGGCGGAGCCCAGCGCCGACAGGCGCGGAACAATGGTAGCCCAGGCCGCGAGGCTTGGGTAAAAGAGAAGGAACGACGAGCCCCGGAGGGGCGACACACGTCCCTCCTGAACGCAGCCACGACGATGTTCCTCGCTACCTGTGGCGGCTAGGAATCCTCGTTCATCAAAGTCCCGGGCCCGGATGAACGTTGGGATTGACTCGAATCTTATTGGTAACCTTCCGTCCGCCGGCATTTTCGCCGGCAATTTTTTCGGCTTGGTCTTTGGCTGTGGCCGTCAAGACCACCCCGGTCAGGATAACTTCCGTGTCGGTTGCCTGCACCTGGACTCGCGCATACGCCATGTGCGGATCCTGCTTCAGCGCGTCCTGAATAGCGCTCTCAGTCTTTCTGTCTTCGGGATTCGTCTGCGCATCCACGTGCGGCGGAGCCTCCTGGGGCTGCTGCGCCTGAGCCGGCGGATTTTGCTGCGATGGAGATTGCTGGGCCGCAGCCAGGGCTCCAGCCAAGACCAGGCTGAACACCGTCAGTAGCGCGAGCGTGTGCAAGATTCGTCTCATCATGGTGGTTTCGACCTCCAAATCCAGCATACCGGCCCGCTTGCACTCGGGCGCATGAATGTAAGGTCCAGCCTGCGTTCGCTTGAACGGCGTTACAGAATCAGCGGAAATTTTTGACAGGGCTTCAAGCTTCGGCGGTGTAACCAAGCCGGCAGCACGCAGGATGCAGGGATCGGCGGCGGAGTCGCCACGCGCCTAGTCCTTCTTGGCCTGGTCTTTCTGAATCTGCTCCGCAGCCATCTTCTTGGCTACATCCAAGGCCTGGTTCGCAGGAACTTTGACGTCGGGTTCTACGCCGGTTCCCTCCCAGTTGGTCTTGGTGACCGGGCTTACCGCCCGCGCGAAGGGCACACCGATCATGAAGTGGTCGTCAATGCGATGGCCGGAGACAGGATGCGCGCCGCCTCCGGTGGTCTCGCCGATGATCGTCGCCCGCTTCAAGTTCTTGAGATTGTAGGTAAACTCTTCAGCGCCGGAAAACGTCCGCTTCGCGGTCAGCACGTAGACGGGTTTGCCCACGAGCCGCTTTCCAGGCACATAGGGCAGAGTCCAGTGCTGGGAGGTCGAGTCTTCCTTGCGATCGTAAAGATCGTTCAGATGGGTAGGCTCCGCGAACAGATAGGTGGAAATCAGAGCGATCATGTCGGGATCGCCGCCGCCGTTGTCCCGCAGATCGAAGATGATGGCGTCCACGTTGCCCAGGAAATTCATGGCCGCGATCGCCGTGGGACCGCACACCGCGGGATCGGGAAAAAGGTTGAACTTCAAATAGCCGATGTTGGAGGGCAGCCGTTCCGCCTTTTCAAAGAAGCAGTTGTTGCGCTCCATCTGGGCGCGCATCCGTGCTTCTTCCGCCGGATCGGCATCAGGATCACCCTGGGGCAGCACGCGCGGGGAAAAGTTCACGTGCAGGTGTCTGTCGTGGCTGACAGCCTGCAGGTTGTCCGTCAGCAACATGGCAAAGGCTTCGGCGTCATCCACCTTGTCGTAATCGCCCTTCTTCTGATGTGCGCGCAAGGCCTCTTCCATCTTCTTGGCGGTATCCGGATAGACGTAAAACTCGTTCAGGCTGGCCACAGCTCCGTCGATCACTCGCGCTCGGGTCGCCGCATCGATCTTCAAGTGCATGTCGCCGGCAGCCATGCCGGGAGGGATGGCGCGCAAGCTGAAATGGGAGACGGCAGCAGGGTTCGCATCCTTCACGTCCAGCGATCCTGCTACGGTGGTCGTGCTGGCCTTTTCCTTGACGGTGAATTCCAGGTGCAGCCGCTCACTCTTGTCGATGGCAACCAGGTCGAATCCTCCGGTCTGCGCACGAAAGGCCGCAGTGCGATCCGCCGATCCGGTAGGATCGTATTTCTCTACATAAGCCTGGATGCGCCCACGATCGCCGCTGTTGAAAGCCTCGAGCCAGGCTTGCAGGGTGTGTCCGGCAGGCGTGTCCGGGATGGCGGGAGCCTGCGGCCAGGCGCATGCTGCCGCAAGCAAGAGAACGAGCGCGAATCGGATTCTCATAATGGCTAAGACTCTACCACCAGCCGAAATGTAAGCAAGAAAGATGGACCGAATAGCGTGCCGCCGGCAGGTCTTCGCGCAAAAGCGTTACGGCCTGCTAGACTCTTCCCGATGATCATCGGCGCGCACATCCTGCTCTACAGCGAAAACCCGGAAGCCGATCGCGCCTTCTTTCGGGACGTCTTGAACTTCCCTTCCGTCGACGCCGGCCAAGGCTGGCTGATCTTCAAACTCCCTGCCGCCGAGGCCGCCCTCCATCCCACCGACGACAACACCCGACAAGTCGGACACCGCCAGCTGGGCGCTGTACTCTACTTCATGTGTGACGACCTGCGCGCACAGATCAAACTCCTGGAATCCAAAAAGGTCCAGTGTACGGAGATTCAAGAGGAGCGCTGGGGCATCAGGACCACTTTCAAGCTGCCCAGCGGCGGCGAGATCGGACTCTACCAGCCAAAGCATCCCACGGCATTCGATCTGTAGCCCTTCGCCTTTACGCTCACAACGCCGGTTCTGAGTGGAATCGCTTGATTTCGACCATTGACTTCCGAATAGCCCGTTGCAAAGGACAGGACCGCACCTATACGGAAGAGTTCAAATTCTCTCGCCCCGACAAATTTTTGGCTCTCAGGTTACGAGCTCAACCCTATCGCTTTCGAACCCCACGTCTCGCCTGCCAACTGACGAGGGCTGCGTCAACGAATTAGATTCGTCTATCGATTTTTTTGGAACCGCGAGCCGTCCGGAGTCGTATGTTCGGTGCGAGGCGTGCTCTTCCCATGCACTGGTTTTGCATCAGTACAGGGCGATCAGACGAGTTCGCCCTGTACACTTTCTCAGAATGGACACCATGCTCAAGCACAAGCTCTGGCGTATTGCTCTGGTATCACTCTCGTTCGCCGTTCTCGGCGCACAAAATCCTCCCGCTCATCATCCGCTGACGTTCCGCATCAATCTGGCGCGCGAAGCCGCTGACCACAGCATCTCAGGCCGCATGATCGTGCTGCTGAGCTCCAAGCCACCAAACGGCGCCATTCTTGATCCGACCGGCGAGGGAGGTGCGTTCATCTGGCTGGCGGCGCAGGAGTTCCAGAATCTGGAGCCCGGAACCAGTGTAGTGGTAAACGGCGATACGCTGGCGTTTCCGGCTCCGCTCTCCACCGCGCCTGCCGGCGATTACTACGCGATGGCGCTGCTCGACGTCGACCACAACGCCGCATATCATTTCACCTCTCCCGGCGACGTTTACTCGAAAGTCGTACCTGTCAAAGGGTTCGATCCTGCAAAGAATCCGCAACTCGAACTTACTCTCAGCGAGCGCATCACTGCGCCGCCCCCAGCGAAGCTTCCGGAGAACGCTGAGCGGTTCGATTTCGTCAGTCCCGCGCTCTCCGCTTTCTGGAACCGGCCTATCCACATGCGCGGGGTGATGGTACTGCCGCCGGATTACGCGAAGACGACGATCCGGTATCCCACCGTGTACTGGACGCACGGTTTTGGCGGCGATGAACGAGGTATTGAAACTCGCGTCGCGCAGCAATTCTCCTCTCTGCTGAACGACCACCAGATCCCGCCGATGCTTTATGTGCTTCTGGATGAGAGCAGTCCCACCGGAACACATGAGTTTGCCGACTCCGTCAATAACGGCCCGTGGGGCACGGCGCTGACCAAAGAACTCATCCCGCATCTGGAAAGGCACTATCGAATGATGGCTCGGCCGCAAGGGCGTTTCGTCACAGGCCACTCCTCGGGCGGCTGGGCGGCGCTGTGGCTGGGCGTCACGTATCCGGACGTCTTCGGAGGAACGTGGCCGACCGCGCCTGATCCGTCGGACTTTCGCAGTTTCACCGGCCCAAATCTTCGGGCGAGACCGGTGGACAACATGTATCGCAAGTCGGACGGCTCTCCCTGGATGCTGGTGCGAATCGGCGGCAAGGACGTCGAGTCCTTCGAGCAGTTCGCCAAGCAGGAACGCGTCCTGGGCGACTACAGCGGACAGATTGCCTCGTTCGAATGGGTGTTCAGCCCGCGCGGTGAGGACGGCAGGCCGCAGCAGCTTTTCGATCGCGACACCGGCGCCGTCAATCCTGTGGTCGCCGACGCTTGGGAGAAGTACGATATTGCCGAAGTGATTCGCCGCCATGCCAAAACGCTCGGTCCCAAGCTGCAGAATCACATTCATCTCACCGTGGGAACGGCCGATACGTTTCACCTGGATGAGCCAGCTCGGCTCCTCGATCAGACCTTGCGGGAGTTGGGGATTCGCGCGCAGTTTACCTACATCGAAGGACGCACTCACTTCGATCTGTATCAGGGCGGTTTGACCATCAAGATCGCAAATGAAATGGAAGCAGTCGCTCACCCCAAGCCGGCGAAACCGGCCGTCGCACACAAGACTAGGAACGGCGGGCATGCCCGTTGAACGGCTGATGAGCAAGGTCCACAGCATCCACCTTTCGCAACACGCGAAGGGATGGGCCACCTACGAACACTAGCGCTTCCTGTCAAACTTCACGCTTGATTTCCACAGCTTTTTCCCTGTACATTCGCTGAGAGATGGCACGAAGGTGTCACTTGAAGTGTTGAACCGTAACGGCGCAACGGTCTTACCGTTGCCTTTTGTTTTTTAGGGGGGGACATGTCCCTGGGGACACGCCTATTGTGATGTCACATGTGATGTTTCGGCTAAATTCTTTGTTTGTTGTGATGACCTCATAATGGGGGCAGGGGGGCGAAAGAGGCGAAACTCCTGGTGCCATATCGTCTTTACCTTATGATGTAAAGGAAACTTTGCGAAGGACTTGCTGCTGAAACGCAGATTGGGACGTAAGAACACAGCGGCCAATGGCAAGGTACTACGATACTGCGAAACAGTACATGTCCGGTAACGATATCGTAGATGGAAAATCAAGGTGCTCATGCGGCGCCGGCAATCGAGACCGATCTGAAGTTTGATAACCCAAGAATGAAGGATCTCCAGCGACAAGTCGGACAACTGCTGATCCTGGGCTTCGATGGACTCGCGGCGGACGGGCCTCTGAGCGCCAGCCTGGCCGCTCTGCAACCGGGTGGGGTGATCCTGTTTGCCCGCAATATAGAAACCCCCCGCCAGACGTGGAAGCTGCTGCGCGACTGCCAGGCTACGACTGCGGTCCCCATGTTCCTGTGCGTCGATCTCGAGGGCGGCACGGTGGACCGGTTGAAGAAGGTCATCGCTCCGGCGCCTTCCGTCAAAGACGTGTTCTCTACCGGCCAGCCCAAGCTCTTTCGCATGCATGGCAACATCCTGGGATTGGAATCGCGGGCCCTGGGCTTCAACACGGACTTCGCCCCGGTGCTGGACCTGGGCTTTCCGGCCTCGCGCACGGTCTTGACTTCACGGACGGCCTCGCAGGATCCGCAAGAGACCATCGCCTACGCCAGCGAGTTTCTGCGCGGTCTGAAAGCCGCCCACGTTCTCGGCTGCGGCAAGCACTTTCCCGGCTTGGGCGAAGCGAACTTGGATACCCACCACGAGTTGCCTTCCATCGCCAAGCCATGGAAGAAACTCTGGGCGGAAGACCTGCTGCCCTACCGCGCACTCCACGCCCGGCTTCCCTTCGTGATGGTGGCCCACGCGGCATATCCCGCCGCGACAAAAGACGCTCTGCCCGCTTCGCTCTCCCGCCACTGGATGAAAGACGTTCTCCGTCGCAAGATCGGCTATCGCGGGCTGATCGTCTCCGACGATCTGGAAATGGGCGGCGTGCTTGCCGCCGGATCCATCGAAGATGTCGCTGTCGGGACTTTGCGGGCCGGAGCGGACATGTTCCTGGTTTGCCATAACCAGGAGTTGGTGTGGCGCGCCTATGAAGCCGTTCTTCGCGAAGCCGAACGCGACCGCAGGTTCGCCGCGCGGGTCTCCCAGGCCGCCAAACGGGTGCTGGCTTTCAAAAAGCGCTCCGCCGCCCTGCGGGGATTCGCCGCCGAGCCCAAAGCCAAGGTGGTCGAAAAGCTCAAACGGATCGTTGAAACCTTCTCCGAACTGGTCGCGACTTCGGAGGTGCGCCCGTGATTGTGGCCGGCGTAATGAGCGGGACGGCGGCGGACGGCATAGATACCGCCCTGGTGCGCGTGCGCCACACCAAGGCTGGCCGTGATTTCCAGCTACGCTTTGAGTTGCTGGGCCACAAGCACGTGAGTTACCCCAAGGCCGTGCGCCACGCGGTGCTCCAGGCCATGAATGCCGGACGCGCCGGTGTGGCCGATCTTTCGCGCCTCAATTTTCTTCTCGGCGAGCTCTACGCTGTCGCTGTCCGCAAAGCCCAGGCGAGCGCAGGCATCAAGCAACTGCACCTGGTCGGCTGCCACGGCCAGACCATCTACCATCAAGGCGAGCCGGCAGCTTATCTGGGAAGAAAGACCGCCTGCACCTGGCAGATCGGCGAAGGAGCGGTGATCGCCGCTCGGCTGGGTGTGCCGGTGGTATCGGATTTTCGCCCGGCCGACGTGGCCGCCGGCGGGAAAGGCGCTCCGCTGGTTCCCTTCCTGGACTACCTGGTTTTCCGCGACCGCCGCGTTGGCCGGATTGTGCAGAACATCGGCGGGATTGCGAATCTCAGCGCGATCCCTGCCGGAGCGACGCCCGAAGACGTCATGGCGTTCGATACCGGCCCCGGCAACATGCTGCTGGACCAACTCATGCAGGCCCTGTTCCACAAGCCCTTTGACCGCAATGGCCAAGTGGCAGCCCGCGGAACAGTACTTCAACCATTACTTGAAGAAATGTTGCGTGCGCCATATTTCAAGCGCCAGCCGCCCAAAACTGCAGGACGTGAGGAGTTCGGGCGCGAATACGCAGATGCCTGGTTGCGCCGTCGCGGCCGCGTTCGGCCGGCGGACCTGTTGGCTACAGCCACGGCGCTGACCGCTCAGTCGATCGGCCGGGCACTCAGGACCTTTGTCCTGCCTGAGAACAAGTACAGCGATTACATCGTCTCCGGCGGCGGCAGCAAAAACAAGACACTGATGCGGATGCTTGCCGATGAAGCCTCGCAACTGGAGCTCAAGCTGCGCCATTCTGATGATTTCGGCATTCCCAGCCAGTCGAAGGAAGCAGTAGCCTTTGCCGTGCTGGCCTATCAAACCTGGACCATCCAACCCGGTAACATCCCTTCGGCGACGGGCGCCAGTCGGCCGGCGGTGCTGGGGAAAGTCTCCTATGTTTAGATGCCAACACCCTTGTCATTCCGAGGCGTCGCGCCGAGGAATCTGCTCTCCCTTCATTCGGCTGAAAGCAGACTCCTCGCCTGCGGCTCGGAATGACAAGTTTGTGGCATTAGTTCTCGTTCTGGCTGTGGCTCTTTGTCTTCTTGCCGTCTCCTGCTCCGGCCGGCCCTCACCCAACACGCTGGTGATGGCGATTGAGTTCAGCCCCACCAACCTGGATCCCCGGATCGGCACGGACGCGCAATCCGAATTCATCGATGAGCTGCTTTTCGACTCGCTGGTGCGCAAGGACCAGAACTTCAAACTTGTTCCCGGCGTCGCGGAGCGCTGGGAGATTCCCGATCCGCAGACTTACGTCTTTCATCTGCGCCAGGGAATTCGTTTTCACAATGGCCGGCCGCTGACCTCGAAAGACGTCAAGTGGACCCTGGACACCATGCGCGACGGATCGCTTCGCACCATCAAGGGCGCAACCTACAAGCTGGTCGACCGGGTAGAGGCCCCGGACGATTTCACTCTGGTGGTGCATCTGACCGAGCCCTTTGCGCCGCTGTTGTGGAACCTGAGCGAAGGCGCCTTTGGCATTGTGCCCTACGGCAGCGGAAAAGACTTCAAGAGCAATCCCATCGGATCAGGCCCTTTCCGCTTTGTGCGCGCGGATCCTGACAGCCAGGTGGTGGTCGAGCGCAATGATCAATACTGGGGCGAGCACGCGCGGCTCCAGCGCATACGCTTCGCCGTGGTTCCGGACGCCACCACCCGCGCGCTGGAGCTGCGCAAAGGCAGCGCCGATCTGGTCGCGGTCAATTCCCTGCCGCCGGATATGGTGCGGGCTCTGGAGCGTGAGCGAAACATTGCCGTGCAGCGGCATCCGGGAACGTCTCTGGCCTATCTGGCCTTCAATCTTCGCGATCCTATTCTCAAAGACGTTCGCGTGCGGCAGGCCGTGGCCTTTGCGATCGACCGGCAGACGATCCTGCATTACCTGCTGGATGATTCAGGCCGTCTGGCCGCGAACGTGCTCCCGCCCGAACACTGGGCGTACAACCCTGACGTGGCCCAATATCCGCATGACCCTGCCAAGGCCAACGCCCTGCTGGATGCGGCCGGATACCCGCGCGGCAAGGACGGCATACGCTTTCATCTCACCATGAAGACCTCCGACCAAGAGACCACACGCCTGCTGGCAGCGGTCCTGCAGCAACAGTTGCGGCAGGCCGGAATCGCCCTGGACATCCGCAGCTTTGAGTTCGCCACGTTTTACTCTGACGTGACCAAGGGCTCGTTTCAGCTCTATTCTTTGCGCTGGCTCGGCTACGCCAACCAGGATCCGGACATCTTTGAAGATGCCTTTCACTCCTCGAGTTTCGCGCCGAAGCGCGCCAACCGCGGCTATTACTCCAATCCGGAACTCGACCGGCTGGTGGAGCAGGGCCGCCGCACCCTGGATCAGCAGGAGCGCAAGCGGATTTATGCGGAGGTGCAGCGCATTCTGGCCCGCGATCTGCCTTACATCGATCTCTGGTACATGGACAACGTGCTGGTACATTCCTCACGCATGCGCGATGTGCAATTAGGTGTATCGGCCGACTACCAGTTTCTGAACACTGCGGAGCTTGTGCGATGAGCGGCGAAGTGCAGACGAATCGCCCGCCGCAGGGTGTTACTATCGAAAGCTGACGCTATGCAAGTACTCTTCATCGGCGATATTTTCGGCAGTCCGGGACGGAAGATCGTCCACGACCATCTGCGCCACGTGGTGGAAACCAACCAGGTGGACCTGGTGATCGCCAACGCGGAGAACGCAGCCGGAGGCTTCGGCCTGACGCCGGCCATCGCCGGCGAGTTGTTCGACCTGGGCTGCCAGGTGCTGACCACCGGCAATCACGTCTGGGACAAGCGTGAAATCATCGATTACTTCAACTCCATGAACGGTGACTCCAGCGGACGCGCGCGACGGGTGCTGCGTCCGGCCAATTATGCGGAGGGCGTTCCCGGCATCGGTCTGTATGAGGGCGTAACCTCGAAGGGCCAGAGCTTTGCGGTGATCAACCTGCAAGGCCGCGTCTTTATGCCGGACACGGATGATCCCTTTCGCAAGGCTGACACGCTCTTGCAGGAAGTCTCGAGCAAAGTGGTGATCGTGGACTTCCACGCCGAGGCGACTTCCGAAAAGATTGCCATGGGCTGGTATCTGGACGGCCGCGTGACCGCCGTGCTGGGCACGCACACCCACGTCCCCACCGCCGACACGCGCATCCTGCCCGGCGGCACCGCTTACCAGACGGACGTCGGCATGACCGGCCCGTATGACAGCGTGATCGGCGTACAGAAAGAACAGGTCTTGCACCGCTTTCTCACCGGGCTTCCCGGACGATTTGAAGCCGCCAAGGGCGATCCTCGTTTTTGCGCCGTGCTCATTGAGTGCGACGAGAACACCGGGCGAGCAAAGTCCATTGACCGGCTCATGCTCGGAGAATAAGAAAGGCAGCCCTCAGGGGCTGCCTTGAGTTGCGTTCTTTGAAAATCTATTTTTGGTGCGCTCCGCCCGGACGATGCGCCGGCGTTGGCTTATGCACCGGAGGCTTGGCCGCCGCCGGCAGTTCGGCATCGGTCATGGTAAACATGAACGGGCTGGGTGTGTACGCGGAAATGGTGCCGATAACATCGATCGTCGAACCCACGGCGGGAGGCTTGGTTAAGGGCTTCTCCATCACCACGTGCAAGTCGGCCTTCGGAGGCTTGGCCTGTTGGTTTTCGTCGGTAATGGCGACATCCAGGGAATCGCCGGCTGGGGCCGCGGCAACCACCAACACAGGAATCTTCAGCTTGGCAGGATCGCCTTTGGGATCTTTTTGTTTATTCACGATCGCTTGCCACACTTTCTCGGCGGCATCTTTGTTGCACTGGGGGCCGGCATCGCGGTATTGCAGGATGTACTCCCAGTCGGAGAAGGAGAGCGTTGCCGGATCATTGTCCTGGACGGCCTTGCACGCCAGTTCCTGCGGCGTGGCCGCGGGCTTCACGTCAAAATCCGCGGGAATCGTGGTCTGCGTGGCGGAGGATGCAAGCAGTTCGTTCCATCCATCTTCGCCGCCATGATATTTCTTGTACTTGGACTTGCCGTAAGCGGCTATCCCCGGCTTGTTCGCGGCAGCGGACAAATTGTAAGCCTTGGCGATGTACCAAAGGCCCGTCTTGTCGATCGGGTTGGTTTCCAGACTGGCAACCGCGAGCCCATACACGTCCAAAAAATTAGTGGGATCGATCTTCAAGGCCTTCAGGTAGTACTCGCGCGCTTTGGCATTGTCCTTTGCTTGAAGGGCGCAAAAGCCGGCCATGCCGTTGAAGATGTCAGTGACCTGGTCGCGCATTTTTGCAAATGACGCGTCGTCGACGCCCTCCGGTTTCTGCCAGTTGGCCAATTGCTGCAAGCCCGTTTGCGCATAAGCGCAGCTCTCTTTCAACGCTGCCGCATTCCCGCCTGTGGCCGGGCCACGGTCGATGCTGGTGACGATGGCCAACGCGCGCACGCTGTTTGGATTCAGCGACAGTATGTGCTTGGCTATCTCCTCAACTTTAGCCTGGTTGCCGACCTGGAGGTAGGCCGCCATGGCGGCGTCCAGAGCCTCCGACAGCACGATGCTCTGCGGATACTGCTTGACAAAAGCCTCCATAGCCGCGGCCTTCTGCGCAGGATCCGTCATGTTGTAGGCAGTCATGTAGGCATTGAACTCGGCCGGATCCTTGATCACCTTCGTCCCCGCCCCTGCGGGTTGGGACTGGTCCGGTGACGCCGCCTGCGCCGACAAGAGGGTGGGCGCCAGCGCTAGAGTTGCCACGCTTACGGCAAGCACGAAAGTGACAAGCACTTTTCTCATTGAGATTTCGCTCCTTCGTTGAACTGCCAAAATGTAGTCCGGCGCGCCGGACGATACTTCGCCTATATCAACCCGAACTCCGAGCCTGCCACTTGGATGAGAACCTGAGCCACGGATTATAAAAGAGACACCCCTCACTTAGGCAAGCGACAGCATTAAAATGGCAGTTTACTGGTGAGATGCAAAGTCTCTCCTGTTCGTTATCCAGGGCGGCCGCCGGCCCGTACCGACGGCGGCTACGGCCACGTTCTTCGGAGCTAAACCGGTGACAAACCAGGAACTTTCGCAAAAAATCGCGGTTATTACAGGAGGGGGTCGCGGCATCGGCGCGGGCATTGCCCGCAAGCTGGCTTCGCTTGGCGCGACTGTCATTATCTGCGGACGCCACCGCGCTTCGCTCGAGGAAACCTGCGCCCAGATCAGGTCCGCCGGGCGGCAGTGCGAAGCCATTGCCTGTGACGTGGCGGACGGCAAGTCCGTGGCCGCCCTGGCCGCCCGCGTCCAGCAGACCTTCGGACGGGTGGATGTGCTGGTGAACAACGCTGGAGTCGGCGGGTTCAGCGGACCGCTTCACACCATGCCCGAGGAAAAATGGGACGCCATTTTCAACACCAACCTGCGCGGCGTCTTCCACGCGATTCATGCTTTCGCGCCCATGATGATCGCCGGTGGAGGAGGACACATCATCAATATCTCCTCCCTCGCGGGCAAGAATGCCTTGCCCAATGCGGCCGCTTACGCTGCGTCCAAGTGGGGCTTGAACGGCCTCTCGTACTCTGTGGCCGAGGAGCTGCGCGGCCACAACATTCGCGTCTCGGTCATCTGTCCCGGCTCCACGCATACCGAGTTTTCCCCCCACACCGGAAAAGCCGCGGACCGGATGCTGCAGCCCGACGACGTGGCCCATGCCGTGGCCATGCTGGTGACGCAGTCCCCGCAGAGCTTTGCCAGTGAGATCATCCTGCGTCCCACGCAAAAACCGTGAGCCGGAGGAGCCGCGACATGGTCCAGATATGAGCAACACCAGTCCGTGAGAGTAACAGACACCGGAGAGCCCCAAGAAGCTCCCGAAAAATATCAAAGGGGGGAGCGGTCAGCCACGAGCGGGGATGGCGAAGCTGGAGCCGAAGCTAGACTTTCGCTGTTTCCGGGCTGGGGAGCGGCGCCAACAGGGCCTCTTTGCGATAGACCAGGTTGCTGGCATTGTAAGCGGCGAGCTCGAAGCCGTGGCCGTGGGTGATGGCGTCTGTGGGACAGGCCTCGACGCAGTAGCCGCAAAAAATGCAGCGGTTGTAGTCGATGTTATAAACCTTGGCGTAACGCTCGGCGCCGCTGATGCGGTTTTCGGCCGTATTCTCGGCGGCTTCGATGTAGATGCAGTTGGAAGGACAGGCAGCGGCGCAGAGGAAACAGGCGACACATTTTTCCAGGCCGTTTTCGTCGCGCTGCAACACATGCAACCCGCGGAAACGTTCCTGGAACACGGCGCCGCGCATGGGGCCTTTGCCGTCGGGATAGTTTTCCACGATGGTGGGTTTGAACATCTCCCGGAACGTAACGGACATTCCCTTGGCAATGCCGGCGATATCGCGAAGGATCGACATGAGATGAGTATAACGTCTCACTCGCCAGGATGGGAACTGGCCGGCTGAGAGATCTCATGTAGAATTTCCCCGAATCGCTTGAGGAAGTTGGCTGGTGAAGACTCTGCTTCGGATGATCGCCCTGTTGTTGCCGCTCGCGGCCCTTGCCCAGAAAGCGTCGCCGGATCCATGGGCCGATTGGAAGTTCCTTCTGGGCGAGTGGACCGCCGGGGAGAGCAGCGGTGTTCCCGGTCAGGCCAGCAAGGGCTCCTTCACACTTGCGTCCGGCCTTGGAGGACAGGTCTTGGTGCGCAAGAACCATGCGGAGTATCCTCCCGCCAACGGGCGTCCGGCGATCCTGCACGACGATCTGATGATCGTCTATCGCGAAGCCGGCGCGACCAAGGCGTTCTACGATG
>CAZFRV010000128.1:0-6960 GCA_964521445.1 uncultured Acidobacteriaceae bacterium | reverse complement strand
TGGGCGCGCCGATGCCGCCGCCATCGAGCGTCTCACCCACCAGCATGTTGAGGTCGGTGCCGCGCTGCAGGGAATACCGGGCAGACAGGCGATTCTTCTCATTTAACTGGTAGTCGAGCTTGCCGAATACGTTGTCAACGTTCGCGGTCTTTAACACGTTCAGGTTTTCCGGCGCCAGCCCGTAACTCGCCTTCACCGCGTTGATGGCCGTGAGATTTGACGCCAGGAGCGCCGGATACGTCGGAGACGTTGCCCGCCGCTGGCCTTCGTAGTTGAAGAAGAAGAATGCCTTGTTCTTCTGGATCGGTCCGCCGAGGGTGCCTCCGAACTGGTTCTGGCGGAAGGTGTCAAAACCCGGCAAAGTCAGGATGGAGGTGGCATTGAGGGCGTTGTTCATCAGGTACTCGTACACCGAGCCGTGGTAATCGTTGGTACCCGACTTGGTGACGATGTTCACGATGCCGCCCAGCGCCCGTCCGTACTCGGCGCCAAAACTGTTGTTGACTACGCGAAACTCGTTGACTGCTTCCTGCGAGGGCGTGGCCCGCTGCGACCCGGTGGCGGTGCTGATGTTGTCGGCGCCATCCACGGTGACGCTGTTGTTGAGGTCGCGCTGTCCGCCGAAGGAGATGCGCGTGACCGTGGGATCGGTAAATGTGGATTGCAGGCCGATGCGTCCAGTGGTCACGCCCGGAGTCAGGAGGGCAAAATCGGTGAACAGGCGGCCACTGATGGGCAGCGAATCGATTTGCTGCGTCGCGATCACCTGGCTCACCTCGCTTCGCGTGGGCTCGATGACCGGCGCCTCGGTCTTGACCACCACCGTCTCCGTGGCCGTCGCGACCTTCATGGCGACATCAATCGTGGCCACCTGCCCCACGCGCAGGACGATCCCGGTCTGCGAGTACTTGGCGAAACCCGCGGACTCCACCGTGAGTTCATAGTTTCCCGGCGGCAGGTTGGTCAAAATATAAAAGCCTACCCCGGTGGAGGCGGCCTGATAGACATGGTTGGTGTCCACGTTGCGCACGCTGACAGATGCCTTGGCGATCACCCCGCCGGTCTGGTCATGGACCGAGCCGTTCAGCTGGGCTTCGGCGGTGGATACTTGCGCGAGAGCTGAGATGCTGAAGAAGAGCAGGCAAAATACGCACAAAAGACTCACAAAGGAACGAGGCGCCATAAATCCCTCCCAAGCTGCATTCTGACGAACGTTCGTTCGACAAATCGCGCAACACCTGACAGTCCGTCAAATCTCTTAGCGCGGCACTTTTCCACAGCGCTGGGTCAATGTCAAGAAATATCTTTCAATATCGAAGCTTCTTTCGGCTGCAGATTGACGAGGGTGGAGCAGGCCTTCAGGTCTGCGGGGAACTACTTAAATGCCGGGCTTCAGCCCGGGGGAAACCCCTACTGTCTCAGCACCAGCGCGGCCTGATCGTACAACTCAATGCGCACGGTCAGTGACTTGCGCGCGTCAAAGACTTCTTTGTTCACGGGATAAGAGAAGACCGTGAAACCGGTGAAGGAAGTCCCGGAAGGAATCTTCAGCTCGTCCCGCAAGGGATCGGCCTGGGCTTCCCGCAACGCCGGAAATGCCTGCAGGTAGCGGCTGGCGTCCACGGCGGCCGCGGCATGGTCGGTGTACTTTCTGCCGTCAGTCGTTTCCAGCTCCGAGCTGATGTCTTTGATCCAGATCTGTTTCTCGATTTTGTTTTCCAGCTTCACCTGGACGGCCACCATGGTGGTGCCCTGCTGGTCAACGCTGGCGACCTTGGTGATGGCGCCGCCCGCCGCCGGCTTGGCGCGGGTGGAGAGCGACACCACCGCAACCACAATCGCAATGGCCGCTGCGGCGATCAGCACCGGCACTACCGGCGGTAAGGTCCACTTGGCGCGGTCGAATTCTTCTGACATCGGCACGTGCCCCGCATCGGCCGGGGAGCTTGCCGGGGGCGTGGGTTTGGTCTGGGGGGTGGGGTTCGGAGTGTCTGGCATGGCGGTCTCCTCGAACCAAGGATACTCCCGTAAGATGCTGAAAAGCGCGTAACCGTGATCATGCCGCAATCTACCGTGCTGCCGGCGTTACGACACATGCAAGAAATCAGCTGTAAACGAGTTCGAGGCGATCCATGTTGCCGGGGTTTAGACGAACAGCGCCGGAGGCGCGGCACACCCGCATGGAATGATGTCGCCCCTCCAGGGCTCTGTTCCTTGATTGAAATGCGCGGCCTTCACCCACAGAGGGCGTCGCTGGGCTACTGCACCAGATGCGCGCCCTTGTTGGCCGCATGTCCAGCTAGTTTCAGATCGGCCAGCACCAAACGCCCCCGGCGCACGGCCTTGGCAAACTGGGCCGGCGGGAGGGTGTTCAGCACATCGTCTTTCGTGAGCCAGGCACGGCGCAGTTGCAGCACGCCGTAGCGCATTTTTTCAAGGTGTGAGGTGTGGTGCGAATCGGTGTTGACCACGAACTTCACGCCCTTGGCCTTGGCCATGCGTAAGAGCTGGTCACGGAGGTCGAGGCGGTCAGGATAGGCGTTGTGCTCCATGGCCACACCGGCCTTGGCCGCCGCGGCAAACACGCGGTCATAGTCGAAGCTATAGCCTTCGCGGCGCAGCAGCACCCGCCCCGTGGGATGGCCGATCAACGAAGTGTTGGGGTTGGCGATGGCCTTGAGCAGGCGGTCGGTCATCTGCGCTGAGTCCTGATTGAAGTGCGAGTGGACGCTGGCGATCACGATGTCCATCTGCTCCAGCACCGAGTCAGAGAGGTCGAGGTCGCCTTCGCCCAGGATGTCCACCTCGATGCCGGCAAACATGGTGATTCCTTCGATCTTTTTGGCCGCGTTGCGAATGCGCCGGATGTGCGCTTCAGCGCGCTTGTCATCCAGGCCGTTGGCGAAGGCCAGGTTCTTGGAGTGGTCGGTGATGGCCATGTACTGGTAGCCGTGAGCGCGGGCGGCCAGCGCCATCTCTTCGATGGTGCATTTGCCGTCGGTTTCCACGGTGTGCATGTGCACGTCGCCGCGGATATCGCTTTCCGCGATCAGGTGCGGCAGCTTCCCTTCCTCGGCCGCCTCTATCTCGCCCGTGTTCTCCCGCAACTCCGGCGGTATGTACCCAAGACCCAGCTTCTTGTAGATCTCTTCTTCGGTCTTGGCGGCAACGCGCTTGTTGTCATCGGTGCGCGCCAGCTCGTATTCGTTGAGGGTATAACCCAGGCGGAGTGCGCGCTGGCGCAGAGTAATGTTGTGGCTCTTGGAGCCGGTAAAGTACAAGAGCGCCGCGCCGAAAGAGTCCGGCAGAAGCAGGCGCACATCCACTTGCAGTCCGCTGCGCAGCTTGAAGCTGACCTTGTTCTCGCCCTTGGCCAGGACCTCCAGGATCCCCGGGAACTTCAGGATCTGCTCGATCACCTTGTCGCGCTGTTTGACGTTCGAACAGCACTTTCCCGTAAGCAGCAGATCGAGATCGCCCACGGTTTCGCGGCCGCGGCGCAGGGAACCGGCGGGCGTGACCTTGTCCACGCCGGGCAGGCCTTCGAGCATCTCGGCCATTTTTTGGGCGACTTCAGCGGCGGCGTCCAGGGGAAAGCGTCCCGTCATCTGGCGATAGCTCTCGATGGCCTTCAGGAGTTTCTGCTCGGTCTTTTCGCTGAGGCGGGGCAACTCGCGCAGTTTGCCTTCACGGGCCAGCTTGGCGACGCCCTCGAGATCGCAGATATGGAAGGCGTCCCAGATCAGTGCAATGGTCTTCGGCCCCAAACCCTGGATCTTGAGTAGCTCCAGCATGGACGGGTGGTATTTCTTCAGCAGCTCTTCATGAGCGGGAAGTTTGCCGGTGACAAAGATGTCGCGGATATGCCCGGCCATGCTTTTGCCGATCCCGGGGATGGCCAGCAGCGCCTTCTGGTCCTGGTAGATCTCCGCTACCGGCTGGTCAAGCGACTCAATGGCCTCGGCGGCCCGGCGGTAGGAGCGGATGCGGAACGAGTCCTCGGCCGCGACCTCCATCAGGTCGGCCGTTTCCCAAAAGATGCTGGCGATGGATTTGTTGTCGGTTGGCGCTGGCACGCTCTTTATTGTACGTCGGCCCGGTTTTCAGATCACCGGATCACCGGGTCACCACATTCTTGCTAACATCTGCCTTTGATTCTGCAGAGTCGAGCCCCGGCAGGGGCGTCGACTCTGAGTAACTGATTTCGTCTTACGGAGCTCGGGTGGCCGCCCTATTGCGGCTTCGTTGGCGCCGCCCCCGGAAAACATTCGCCACCCGAATGCCGTCAACGCACAGGCTCCTACTCGGCCCGCAATGCCTCCATAGGATCGATCGACGCCGCCCGGCGCGCGGGAACCCAGGCGGCGACTAGAGCGCACAAGGTCAGCACAGCAGCAGCGCCCGCGAAAATCAGCGGATCGTAGCTCTTCACGCCATAGAGCCGGCTGGCGATGGCCTGCGCCACGGCCAGGCCGACAGGAATGCCGATGGCCAGACCCACCGCGATCAAGGCCATGGCGCCACGCAGCATCAAGCCAATCACGTTCCCGCGATCCGCGCCCAGGGCCATACGGATGCCGATCTCATTGGTGCGGCGGGTCACCGAATACGACGCAACTCCGTAAAGTCCGACGGATGCCAGAATCAGCGCCAGCAGTCCGTAAACCGCGGTCAGCCACACCACCAAATGTTCCTGATCGAAGTTGCGGCCGATCTGCTCCGTAAAGGTTCGGGTGCGCACGAATGCGACGTTTGGATCAAGCGCGGCCAAGGCTTGACGCAGAGGCGCAGCAAACGCTTTCGGATCGCCCACCACGCGGAGCTGAATGCTATTGACGTACCTGGAGTCAAATTGTTCCAGGTCCTCGGCTGTGTCCTCATATTTCTCTTCTTGCAAGAGAGGCAGGAAGAATGTGGGATAGGCCGCGATCCTGGGATCCGTGTACTGGGCATTCTGGACCATGCCCACGATCTCGTAGTCGTGGTTGTGCTGTGTCGTCTGAATGCCGAAATGCTTGCCGATTGGGTCTTCGCCGGGGAAGAAGAAGCGGGCAAATGCCTGGTCAATCACCGCCACGTGCTGCGAGCCGGGCGTGTCATGCTCGTCGATTACGCGGCCGCGTAGCAGGCGAGTGCCTACTGTCTCAAAGTAGTGGGCGCTGACTCGGTTCTCGCCGGGCCATCGGCCATGTTCGATCGACGGAACCGGCGGCTTTCCCTCGATGGAGATGGGCTCGACCATGGTCCCAAAAGAAATGGGAGTGGAATTGGAAAAACTCGAACTCAGCACGCCGGGGATTTGCGAGAGCTGTTGCTGCAATCGCTGGTAAAAGCTTTCCAGGCGCTGGGAAGGAAATTGATTTCGCGGCAGGCTGATCCAGGCCATCAACCGGCCCTGAGTCTCAACTCCGGACGCTTTTTGTGTTTCCAACCGGCGCAAACTCTCCGTCAGCAGTCCGGTTCCAACCAGGAGTACCAGGGAAACGGCCGCTTGCAGCACAACCAGTGATTTCTGCGGAAGCAGCGAGTGGTCTGAGGTGGATCGGCCGGCGCCGCGCATCGGGCCCGCGGGTTGCGTACGTGAGGCCAGCCACGCCGGCCCGGCACTGAAGATAACTCCAGTCAACAAGGAAATCGTGAAGGCGAATCCGAGAACCGGCAGCGATGGCATGGTGTGAATGGGAACGTAGTGCGCATCGGGAAACTCCAGCGAGAGAATGCCGCGCGTGGTCGCCATGGACATCCACAAGCCCGCGGCCCCTCCCAGGAGGGCGAGCAGCAGTCCTTCCGTCATCGTCTGCCGGAGGATCCGCGAGCGGGAGGCCCCAAGAGCCAGTCGCACCGCGGTTTGCTGGCGACCGGCGGTACCTCGCGCCAGCAGCAGGTTAGCGATGTTAGCGCAGGCCAGCAGAAGCACCAGGGAAGACAAAGCCATCAGTAACGCCAGCGCTCCTTTTTTTGGTCGCGCGAGCTGGCGACGCCACCCGCAGCCGGCATCACCACGATGTACTGCTTGGGGATCTCCATTGTGTATCGTTCAGCCAGGTAAGAATCGGAGCTGTAGCGATCGGCGACATAGTTGTCGGTGAGCCACTGCCGCAACTCCGCGGTCACATGGGCCTGGACTTGTGCGGGCTGCACGCCGGGCCGCAGGCGGCCGATGGCAAACAGCCAATATTCATTCCAGTGGTTCAGCAAAGAGACTTCCGGATGCAGGATCGCCTCCATGGCCAGCGGCATATAGATGTCCGGCGGATCGCTGCGCAGGGTCTCGCCGAAAAACTCCGACGGCGCAATCCCCACCACGGTGACCGGCAGCCCTTTGATCACCAGCGTCCCGCCGATCAGTCCCCGGTCGGCGGCAAACTTGTCATGCCAGGCGCGGTAACTCAGGACCGCCACCGGCTGGGCGTTGGGCTGATCGTCCTGGGGCTCGATCAGTCTTCCCGCATCCGCGCTCACTCCCAGCATGTGGAAGTAGTTTCCGGAGACCGATTCTCCACGAAAAGGCTGGACGGCATTGTGGTCACCGTTGCGGCGTACGCCCAGGACTTCGTCGCCGGAAGAAAACGCAGCAATCTCGGAGAATTCCGGTGTGTTGTCGCGCAAGTATTGGTAGAGAGGATAAGAATAGACGCTGAAATCGCCGACCAACCCTCCCCAGCAGCAACCGATCTTGTCGTCGCCGAGACTGTAGAGCTCATGCGGTCGCGCCACCGGCAAGGGCTTGAACATGACTTGCTGAATCAGCGTGAAGATTGCCGTATTGGCGCCGATGCCGAGAGCCAGTGTGAGCACGGCCACCGCCGTGAACCCGGGACTGTTACGCAGGCGGCGAAGTCCGTACTTGAGGTCGCGGCCCAAGTTGTCGATCCAATTCCAACCCCAGGCCTGGTGGATCTCTTCCCGCAATCGCAGCGTGTTCCCGAACTTCCGCAGCGCCGCATAGTGCGATTCGTC
>CAZFRV010000127.1:0-6229 GCA_964521445.1 uncultured Acidobacteriaceae bacterium | reverse complement strand
CAGATGCCATCGCGACGTACGCAAAGGGCGAGCAAGTGGCACGGACAGAACTGGCTGCAAAACCGGACTCTCCGATCGTCAAGAACGGCCTGGGGCAGATGCTCAGCGCTGAAGGCAACATCTACGCGCAACAGAACAAGTACGACCAGGCAATCGCGGCCTTTGCCGAATCCGCGAAGATGTCATCTTATGCGGCGCTTCCTTACTTCAACCTGTGCGCGATTTACTACGATTCCAAGCGTCTTGAGGAGGCGGTGACCGCATGCGATCAGGCTATCGTCTCTGATCCCACCATGGCGGAAGCCTACTACATCAAGGCGGTTTCTCTCTTTGGCAAAGGCACGCTGGCCGCAGGCAAATATGCGCCCCCTGAGGAAGCCCGCGTCGCCCTCAACAAATACCTGGAGCTCTCGCCCTTCGGGGAGCACGCCCAGCTAGTGCGGGAGATGATCGATAAGCTGAACGAAGCGATGGATACGCAGACGGCCCCCAAGCCTCGCAAAACAGTCAAAAAATGACGCGGGGGTGACTCCACGGCCCTCCGTGACGGGCCAGCGCGCCAAGCGGCTATGGCTTGGCGCCGGGCAGCAGGACAAAGTGGCTGCTTACATCGCCCGACGAGCTGATCGTATGCACGGCAAAGCCCAGTTGTCCGCCCTGGGGAAGCCAACTGGTGGCCGCTCCTTCATGCCAGGTGATCCCATCGCTCGAAAACACCATGAAGTGGTGCCAGTGCCCCACCAGCATGTGTTTCACGCCGATCTTCTGCAGCGCCGCCATCTCTCGTGAACGGAAAGGCTCACTGATGATCCAGTAGGGCCGGGAATCGTTGGGGAAGCTGCCGTTGCGGAACACCGGTATGTGCTGAATACCGATCACGACCGCGCCTTTGGGAATGGAAGACGCCTGACCTGATAACCATGCCATCATCTTGTTGGACTCCGCTTGCGTGTCCGGCGGCAGCGCCGGCGGGGACTTCGCGTTGTAGTTGTCAAAGTTGCCCAGGAGCTGGGAGTCGATGACCAGGAAGGTGATTCCCCTGACGTCAAACCGGTAGTAATCCGCACCGAAGACGCCGCGATATTGATTGACGTTGTGGGTGTGCACATCGTGGTTGCCGGGAGCGTAAAACACCGGGACCGTGAGTCCGCTCAGGATGCTCCGAGCCAGCTGCCAGTCTGCCGGGTTCTCGCCGATGTCGCCGCTCACCACCACCGCGTCCGGATGCAGCGCGTTGATCATCTGTACGGCCTGGCGCAGGTTGGGCGTGGCTTGCGGCGCCGAAGACAGACCGATGTGAGTATCGCTGAGCTGGACGATGGTCACTTGCGCCTGGCTGGCGTGGGGCAAGGCCATCAGCGTGACGGTCCAGACCGCGAAAAACGACAGCGCTGTCGTCAGCAGCGCACTCGCTCTGTGGCAAATGTGATGTGGCATATACAATTATTGTTATTGCTGACGTGTAAGAAACATGGTCGCAGGCCGGAGGTTGTCAGAATTCGTGCTCGCGACCGAGCTGCCGGCCGGGAACTTCTTTCACGTTCGCGCATCTAACCGCTATGTCAAATCATGAAACTGCGATCCTTGGCGGAGGCTGCTTTTGGTGCCTGGAAGCCGTGTTTGACCGCCTGCAGGGTGTTAAAGCTGTGGAGTCAGGCTACATGGGCGGCCATGTCGAGAATCCCACGTATCGCCAGGTTTGCGGCGGTGACACCGGCCACGTTGAAGTTGTACGCGTCACTTTTGATCCACAGGAAATCTCTTTCACCGACTTGCTGGAAGTTTTTTTCGCCATCCACGATCCCACTACCCCGAACCGCCAGGGCGATGACGTGGGGGCCCAGTATCGCTCCGTGATCTTCTACCAATCGGAAGCTCAGCGCCAACAGGCTGAGAAGGCCATCGCCGAGCTCAACGCCGCGCGCGCCTGGCCCAACCCGGTGGTCACAGCTCTGGAACCCGCTGGGAAGTTCTTCGCCGCCGAGGACTATCACCAGGAATATTACGCCAACAATTCTTACCAGCCCTATTGCCAGATGGTGATCTCACCCAAGGTCAAGAAGTTCCAGCAGAAGTTTGCCGAGAAACTGAAAACCTGAATCAGGCGGCAAGGCGAATGACACTTCAGGAGCCATTCTGACCTGTGCCGGATTTGTGCGCTATCCTTGCATGATGCGTGCACATGTTCCCGCAGCCGATCAGCGACTCGTCCAGATCGTGGACGCGGCTTTGGCTGACGCCGCGCAGAAAAGCGGATCGTGGCTGGTCTGCCGTCCGGGATGCACGCAATGTTGTATCGGCCCGTTCCCCATCAACCAGCTCGATGCCGCGCGCCTTCGCCATGGTCTAACCCAGCTTGACTTGAGCGATCCCGTGCGCGCTGCCCGCGTTCGCAATCGTGCTTCCGATTCGGTCGCGCGTCTTTCTCAAAGCTTCCCCGGCAATGCATCCACGGGAATCCTCGCAGAAGATGAGGAGGCGGAGGCCCGTTTTGCCGATTTTGCCAACGATGAACCTTGCCCCGCTCTCGATCCCGTAACCGGCATGTGCGATCTGTACGCCGCGCGACCCATGACCTGCCGGACGTTTGGCCCCCCGGTGCGCTCCGGTCCGGAAGGCGCCTTGGGAGTATGCGAACTCTGCTACCACGGCGCCAGCGATGCGGAGATTGCCGCCTGTGAGATGACGCCCGATCCGGAAAATCTGGAGGAATCTCTGGTCGAGGAAACCGAAAAAACCAGCGGCGTGCGTGGAAGCACGATTGTGGCGTTTTGCCTGCTTCCCGTCGGCAAGAAGCGTGCAAAACGTTGATCGGCAGGCAATTCCTGCGTGCAGTCTGCGCTATCGTTTCATTTTTGCTTCGCGACAGACTTCGCCGAGGCCACAGCTAGATGGTTCACTACGGAGAACGCGCCGGGAACGCCATTGGCCCGGATGTAAGCCATGTTCCTGTCGCCGTTGCTATCCACAACGCCTTCCAGCGTCACATGGCCCCGGTCAACGATGATCCGGATGGGCTTAATCGGCGGCAAGGCATATCTCTGCAGAGGGGCATAGCCGTAGATGGCGCGGAATGTCCGCCTGCGTATGTCGTCGTCGAAAAACGAGGCCGGCAGCACTTCGATCTGGTTGTTGACTCGTTCGACTCCTTCGATCTCCTTCACGGCTCGTTCTGCGTCATCCTTGAGCGAAGGCCGTGTCACTTTGCCGAATAGGGTCACTGTGTAGTCTTCGACCTTGAAGCCAATGGCGTCGAACACGCCATAGTAAGGGAGCATTAGGATTTTATGTGTAACTTCTCGTTGAACCCATTGGATATGCCGGGGCGATGGATGAGAACTGCTTTGCGCCCCAACGGGCATCGTCAAAAACGCAACAGAAAAAACCAGAGCCGCCGAGATCAGGTTCATAGTACTTCCTCCTGTCGGCCAGCAGGTTCCGTTCCCTAATGTTTCTATATGTTTCTATTGTAGGCTCTTTTAGCTGCCAACAGCGCAGTTACGCACCGGCGGAAACTTCCATATCGGAGATGGTGCCCACCGGGATGTGATAACGCTCCGTCCGCGGCAGCTTGCCCAGATATCCCAGAATGAAGAATGCGCCGGCAACGATGAGAAAAGTCGCCAGGCGCAGATGGCCCAGGCTCGTAGTGGAGAGATCGAAGAAGCGTCCCAGCCGCCACATGGCCCAGCTGGCGAGTTGTGTGGGCACCACCGTCCACACGGCCACATAGAACCAGCCCTTTTCCGCGCCTTCGCCGCGGGTCGAGCGGCGGGCGCGCGGCGTGAGGTCAAGAACCGTCGCCAGGACTACCGCCGCCGCGAGCACGTAGTAAAGCTTCGCATACAGAGCGTTGATAACCCACCGTCCGGTCAGGAAATTTGCGATCAAGCCGATCAGGTTGACCGTGAACGGGACCAGCAGCGCGATCCAGGCCGTGGTGTAGCACACCACGCGATACCACAAGTTCGGCTTCTCTTCCCCGTAATGCGTAATGTAGGGACGAGGCTCGGCGCCGGGCAAGCGGCCGGCGAAAGCACGCCAGGCACAAACCGCGGTGACAATCGCCAGCCAGATCCAGTGCCGACGGTCCGGACCATGCGCGTAGAGGTCGGCGGTAAGATGGCCGGGCAGAATCCAGAACGCCCAGATCCAGATGGGAACGTGCAGTACGCGATAGTAGTCCTTGTTCCGCTCACGCTCGACGACCTTCTTCATGAATGAGTGACTCCGTGTTGCATTGTAAATGGAGAGCCTCCGTCATTTCCCGCACCGCTTGCGCCACCAGCTCGGGCTGGTCCAGGTGGATCCAATGCGCGCTCTTGCCGGCCATCACGTGCCGGCCATGGGCCGAACGGGCGGCAATGGCAGCGTGTTCTTGCAAGCGGACCTCCGGCTGGTGCACGCCGGAAAGCACCGTGACCGGAACTCGGGCGGGGATCCTGCACCCGTGGATTTCGGCAGCGCATCGCGGCACAGCCTGGATGTATTCGGCCATCGTCCAGAAGAATTTTGAAATGCTCCAGCGGGCCCGGATCAAGCGAACTACCTCCGGCGGCAACTTAGCCAGCTCACGCAAGATGCGTTCCACGGTCTCCGTGGCCTGGCTCCCGAACAATCGCAAGACGCTGCGTGGCGCCTCCCGATTGCCGCGCTGCAGCAGCCACAAGCAGGCGCGCAACGCACCCACCGAGGCCAGCACTCCACCGGCGCGCGAGAACCAGACACCACGATGGAGAACCCAACGCTGGGCGCGGCTTGGCTCAACCCACTCTTCCGGCGTAAGTGGATCCACCAGCACCACGCCAGCCAGTTCGTCCGCGTAACGCTGCGAATACGCGGTAACAATGTAACTGCCGAAAGAATGCGCCACCAGGATATACGGCGCCCGCACTTCCAGTCGTGCGAGCAGGAAGTGAAGATCGTCTGCCATCCGCTTGAGCGAGCATGCGGATTTCTCTGAGGTGCTCCAGCCGAAACCGGCGCGGTCATAGCTGTAGGTCGTGGTGAAGGCCGCAAGCAGCGGCTGGGTCAGGGCCCAGCTCAAAGAAGAGGCAGCGATCCCCGCTTCCAGCACCACCGCGGGATGGCCTTCGCCGCTCTGGCGCACATGCATGCGCGCGCCGCCGATGTCCACCAGCCTTCCCGGCGGAGGGAATTTTCGCTCATCGATCCGGGCACAGACCCACTGGACGAGCCCCATCAGCGCCACGCCCAAACCCAGAGTTAACGCTATGGTAAACACGGGATCCGGCCCTCGCTTCCAAGGTCTATCTTAGCTTCCGCGAAGGGTCATTGAAACTTTTTCGCACGGCATGCAAGCATTCCGCCATCGATCGTTCTATCTCAAGTAGAATGATTAATCCCATGCGATTTTGGCTGTTCATTCTCGTTGGATGCGTCTGCCTGACAGGTACCGCAGCGGACAAGCCCTCCGACCACATATCCAAGAAGGACCGCCAGATGGCGGCAAAAGAATTCTCCCGCGCCATGGAGCTGCAAAAATCGGGCCACGTGGAGGATGCCTTTCAGGCGATGGTCCACGCGGTCGAACTTTTTCCCGGCAATATTGAATACCTCACCGCGCGCGAAATGCTGCGGCAACAGCTTGTAGGCGGCTACCTGACCCGGGGCGACCGAATGGCCCAAGTCGGTGACAAGGCTGGAGCCGCAGTGCAGTTCCGGGAAGCATTGTCCCTGGACCCCGAGAACGCCTACCTGCAACAGCGACTGCGCGACGTTTCCCCTCCGGAAGACGAGGACCGCCAGCACACCCTGCAGTTGCTGGCCTCGGTGGACCAGATCAACATCACGCCGGCGCCCGGCAACAAGAGCATCCACGTGCGGGGCGACACGCGCGCTGTGTACACCCAGATTGGACAGGCCTTCAATCTTGCCGTTTCGTTCGACGACGCGCTGACGGCAAGGTCCGTGCGGTTCGATCTTGACGATGTTGACTTCTACACCGCCATGCAGCTGGCCGGCAAAATGACCAAGACTTTCTGGGCGCCGGTTTCCAGCCGCCAGATCATTGTCGCGACCGACACGCCGGAGTTGCGGCGCCAGTATGAGCGCCTCTCCTTGCGCACGTTTTATCTTGGCAACGCCACCACCCCCAGCGACGTCACCGACCTGGCCAACGTGCTGCGCAACATCTTCGAGATGAGAATCGTCAGCGTTGAGGCAAGCCGGAATGCCATCACGGTCCGGGCCCCGCGAGAAACCGTGG
>CAZFRV010000126.1:0-4815 GCA_964521445.1 uncultured Acidobacteriaceae bacterium | reverse complement strand
TCACGAAACGGCTTCGAGAGAACTCCTCGCGGCGAAATGGCAGAGGATGCGCTGTCGGGATGTTTCGACTCGTCCTTCGTCGCCGCGCTCAGGCGGACTTCGCTCAACATGACAGGCGCAAAGTCCTACTCTTTCCGGATTTCAACATGTTGTACTAACCCACAGCTCCTTCTATCCTTATCCTCATGCCGCAACTCGAAACCCCGCCGCCCATTCCCGGGTATCAGCCGGGCAAGAAAGCGCTGCTGGTTTTTTTCGAGACTGACTGTCCTACCTGCCAGCTTGCCCTGCCCTACTTGAACGCGTTGGCCGCGAATTCCGTCCAGGTGATTGGCATCTCCCAGGATGGGGACAGACCGACGCGTGAATTTATCCGGCAGATGGGGATTTCCTTCAGCGTTCACATGGACCAGGGACTCACGCTCTCGCGCGCTTATGATCCGCAATCCGTGCCCACGCTGTTTCTTCTCGACGAGGCCGGTCGCGTGCAGAAGACACTGGTGGGCTTTGACAAGGCAGGGCTCAACGATCTCGCCGGGTGTGTGGGACACGCGCCCATCGCTCCCGACGATGACGGCGCGCCCGCATGGAAGCCCGGTTGCAGCTCCCGCCATTTGGAGCCGCATGTGCAAGATAGCTCTACGTCAGGCGATAACGGAGAAGACGCCGCTGTCGGCGGCCAGCTTCTGCGCCGAATCGCCGAACCCGCCAGCCGGATCACCGTCCAAGATGAAGAAGATCCCGTCGAGTTCTGCTTCCGTCACTTTGGCGACGCGCTACCGGTGGTCCCGCCGACTGCCGAGCGAGTGGCGTCCATGCTCAAGGCCTGCCCTCTGGCGCCCGAGAGCGTTGTCGCGCGCGTTGCGCCGTGCTATGGCGAAGCCACGGTCGAAAAGATCGCCGCCAATGCAGTAATGGCCGGATGCTTGCCCGAGATGATGCGCGTCCTGCTACCCCTGGTGCGCGCGGTATGCGACGAGCGCTTCAACGCCCACGGTGTCCAGGCCACCACGCATTTTGCCGCGCCGCTGATCATGATCAATGGCCCAGTGCGCCAGGAGTTGGGCTTCTGGTCGAAGCAGAACGTCTTCAGCAACGTAGCCCGCGCCAACAGCACCCTGGGACGCGCATTGCAGTTGCTGCTGCTCAACATCGGCGGCGCCCGGCCCGACGGGATTGATATGTCGGCCCTCGGCAATTCGGGAAAGTTTTCGTTCTGTATCGCCGAGAACGAAGAAGAGAGCCCGTGGGAGCCCTTGCACGTGGAGCGCGGGTTGCGTCGCGAGCAGAGCGCGCTCTCGTTGTTTGCCGCCGAGCCGCCGCGCGGCGTGAGCGAGCACTCAGCTCAGAACGGTGAGACGGTCTTGCGCGCAGTTTGCCACGCGCTGGCTACAGTCTGGAGTTACCGCATGTGCGGCCGGAATGAAGCGGTGGTGGTCTTGGGTCCGGAGCACGTGAAGACCATCCATCGCGACGGCTTCACCAAGCAGCAGGTCCGGCAGTTTCTGTTTGAAAACACCGGCATCCCTTTGCGTTATTACGCGAATCAGGACAATGGCGAGGGAACGCAAATGGTTTCGCAATACCGTGAGATCACGGTTCAGGGCGAGCCGTGCTACCAGAAATTCCGCGCCCCGGAAGCAATCCAGATTCTCGTGGCCGGAGGCACTGCGGGAAAGTTTTCCGCTGTGCTGGGGAGCTGGAGCACAGGCCCCTCAGGTAGCCAGATGGTGACGTATCCGATCCCCGACAAATAAACTAAGGAGAGACTCGTCATGCCCGTGACCCTTGTTCACCCCGGAAATGAAAGCGTGCCCCAGGCGGCTGTGCCGCCGGCCCGGTTGGCTTCGCTCTCCGGCAAAAAGATCGGCCTGCTGGACATCAGCAAACCCGGCGGCAGTTTCTTCCTCGACCGTCTTGAGAAAATCCTGCGCGAGCGCTACGGTGTTGCTGAAGTCCTCCGCGCGCGCAAGCCAACCTTCGCCAAGAACGCGCCGCCGGCAGTCATTGACCAGTTGCGCAGCATGGACGCCGTCATCGAAGCCCTGGCCGATTGAGGATCGTGCACCACGTGCAGTTTGCACGATACCATCCGGTTGGAGAATCTGGGCATTCCCGCGGTTCCCGTAGCCACTACGGAGTTCATGCCGCCCGCGCGCATTCAGGCCGGAGCCCTGGGACGCGCCGGCTTCGACGCCGTTTACGTTCCTCATCCCATTCAGGACCAGACACCGCAGCAGATCGCCGCGCGAGCGGATGCCGTGGCGGAAGAGATCGTGCGACGGCTGACGGCAAAGTGACGATCCCTCGAATCGCGGACCAGCTTCCGATGCCCGGATTGTGCCTGATCACAACCCGCCTCGAGTTGGTGGCCGGCACTGTGGAACTGGCGCGCTCTGAAATGCACGACTTGCCGTCGTTCGCCGGATTACTGCGGGTTCCAGAGCCGCAAATCTGGCCTCCGCCTCTGAATGATGAAAATTCGCAGCGTTACTTCCTGGCATCGCTCGAAAATGCCCGGCCGGATGACGCCGGCTGGAACCTCTGGTACTGCATCCGCCGCGAGCCGCGCGAATTGGCCGGAAGCGCCGGGTTCAAAGGCAGGCCCAGGGACGGCATAGTGGAAATCGGCTACAGCATGCTCGAAGCCCATCAGCGTAACGGCTACTGCACCGAGGCGGTGCGCACCCTGATCGGCTGGGCCTTCACGCATCCCGAAGTGAAACTGGTAATCGCCCACACGTTGCCGGAATTCATGCCATCCATCCGTGTGATGGAAAAGTGCGGATTCGTCTTCGCCGGCGACGGTCCCATCGAGGATGGCATGCGGACCATTCGCTATGAGTTGATGCGCGCCGACTTTCATCCATCTGCTCCCTAGCCGGGCTAAAGCACCCCCGTGCGCCTGGCCGCGGCTGAATACCGCTGCTTGCCCAGGCGCGCTGGAACCTGCTCAGTTGCCCGTATGGCATCCCAGGCACCCCGCTTCTCTTGGCGAAAGAGATTTGGTCTTCAGCCATACGTTCGCGGAGTCTTCGTAAAGAGAGCCTTTCAACTCGGTGCGGATGCGTTCAAACCAAGGCTGCGCTTTTTCGTTCTCGCCCAGCCGGCTGTAGCCGTCGGCCAAGCCCAGCATCAACTCCCCGCGGGCATGGACTCCGAGTTGGTTGAAGTGGTCCTTCTGCAGCTCGTAAGCCTTTTCGAAGTCGGACACGCCTTTCGCAATCAGAGGTTTGGAGATCGCGGGATCCGGAATGTAGCGAGTCATGGTCAGCAAGGTCGAGCCGCGCGGGATGCGTACCCCAACGTTGTCGGGAGCCATGGCCACCGCTTTGTCCATTTCCGACATGCCCTGCCGCCACAGCTCCATTCCTTTCTGCGCGTCGCCGGTGGCAAAGGCCTGGGACGACTTGTAACTCACGCCGGCTCCATGCCAGACCAGCGCTTCCGCGTTCTGAGGATCGGCAGCCAGGGCGTCTTCCGCGATCTTCATGCCCTTGTCCAGGGCGGCCTGATTGCCCTGGAATCCGGTAAAGAAGTAGGTGCGTACCTGCAAGTCGAAGCGCTCCTGGGCAAAAACCAGGAGCCAGCATCCCAGAATCGCAGCAACAAGAATTCGAGCTTTCATTTCAGCCTCCTTTTACAAGTACTCTGTTTTATAGAGTAAGTGTTGAAAAACTTTTACTTCGCTTTGTTGAATTCGCCTCCCAAGAGCTTTTTCAGATTGCGAATGTAACTCGTCAGCGCGGATCGTCCCGTTTCCGTAATGCGATAGACGCTGATCGGTTTTCGGTTCAAGAAACTCTTTTCAACGCGAATGTACCCAGCCTGCTCCAACTTCAGCAGATGAGCCGCGATATTGCCGTCGGTGCTCGAAGTTCGGTCACGAAGGTAGGTAAAATCCGCCTTCTCCAGCGAACTCAGGATCGAGAGTACGGCCAGCCGCAACGGTCCGTGGACAACTTGATCGAGTTCAGGCAGTTCGGGCATGGCGCAGATCCGCTTTCTCCTTAGCCATCAGATACAAACCAAAAACAACCTCCGCCAAAAACACCATGATGATGAATGTCCACCCCACCATCCAGCCCGGGCCGAACATTGCGAAGATGGAGGCGGCCCACCACAGGAGGCCCACGCCTATTTGCACCTTCCAGCGAAGGATCAAGCCGGTGGCCACGAAGCTCAGCCCCATCAGCGAAAAAAAGACGGCGTCAAAGGAGCGTGGACTGAATATCCCGGCATGGTTCCCCAGGAAGGCGAGCAAGGTAATCGACATCCCAAAACTGAACCAAACGGACCAGACTGCTCGCGAAAGCGCGGTTTCGGTCCGTTGCTGGAAGCGCTTGCGGACTACACCAAGCCCCGTAAGGATGCCGCAGATCGACATTGTGACGCCCCATGCCAGCGTTGGACGCCCGCCGTAGCGCTGCCAACCGATCGCTACCAACTGGCCCACGCCCCAGAGCGCCAGACACCAGCCCCAATACTGCGTGCTGCGGCGTCCTTCCAACACCATGCGCTCGATGAGGTCAATCCGCTCTAAGAGTTCCTGGTCCATGCAAACCTCCAGTTGCCATACTCTATAACATAGAGTACTCTATGTCAAGGTGAATTCCGAAAAACCTTTTCCGGGCAGACGTCGCAGGAGATCGCCGCTCGCCTTGATGCGTGGCAGGAGGAGATTGTGCGACGGCTGACTTTGCCAAAAGAGACTCGTCAGCAAGCGACCGTGTCATCCCGAGCCGTAGGCGAGGGATCTGCTCCGCGAAGCGCCGAATGTCGAGAAGGTATGATCCACCTCTTGAGCGGCAGAGC
>CAZFRV010000125.1:0-5029 GCA_964521445.1 uncultured Acidobacteriaceae bacterium | reverse complement strand
CGGCACGCTTCAAGAAAGTTTGCCCTGCTTCTGCTGGCCTGCCTGGTTATGGCGGCGTTCAGCGTTATCTATCCGATATATGTGATCCGGCCGTTCCGGCCGCAAGGCGCGCGCGAACTGGCGGCGGCCCTGGTGGTTTCCCGCTTCCGGGCGCTTGTCGCCGCGGTCTGTGCCGTGGCCGCGCTCGGTGCGGTGGTGGGGTACTGGCGGGCCCAAGCCGGCAAATGGTGGCGGGCCCTGGTGGTGGCCGGCGCGGGTTTCGTGTGCCTTTTCGCTTTCCTGGCCCGCGTGAACATCTATGAGCTAATGTTTCACCCGGTTGACCATCCGGCGTTCGCGGCGGCGGCTGAGGTAAAGCTCGACAAGGATGACAAGCTGATCGTGGTGAAGATTGGCGGTAGCGCACGTGCGTATCCGATCCGCACCATGGGTTACCACCACATCGTCAATGACGTAGTCGGGGGGACGGCGCTCGTCGCGACGTATTGAACGCTCTGTCACACCGGTCTGGTGTGGACGAGAGATGTCGGAGGCCTGCGGCTGACGTTCCATCTGGCCGGCATCAACAACCAGAACTTCATCATGCGCGACGAAGAGACCGGGACCTATTGGCAGCAGATCAACGGCCTGGCCGTCTCGGGCCCGCTCAAGGGCCGGCAACTGACTCTGGTACACTCCGACGAGCTTACTTTCGCGACTTGGAAAACCGAAGAGCCGCAAGGCACGGTGCTCAAGGACGTGCCGAAGTACGCGTCGGAATACGAAGCCAAGGATTGGGATGTCCGCATGAAGCGCGTGCCAACGGTTATTCAATTTGCGGAACACGGTATGAAGGCCCGCGACTTGATGCTGGGCATTCAGGCTTTCGGGGCGAGCCGGGCGTTTCCGTACGAACAGGTGATCAAGGAGAAACTGGTCAAGGACCGCGTGGGCGCCGAACCGGTATTGCTGGTGGTTGGGCCGGATAACCAATCCGTACGGGCGTTCCGGGATCGCATATCAGGCGTCGAGGGCGAGCCTGATTTCTACCGCCTGGAGACAAAAAAGGCGGACGCGCTGCTGATGGACGCAGCGACCGGCAGCGAGTGGAATTTTCAGGGCTGCGCGGTCTCGGGGAAAGTCAAAGGCGTGTGCCTGGAGCGTATCCCGATGCTCAAGGATTACTGGTTCGACTGGCGGAACTATAACCCTAAGACCACCATCTACGGCAAGAAGCTGTAACCTTCACTTCCGCATGTAGCCGTGTTGCGCCGTGCGCGCGGCATACTGCCGGTGCGCCTCTTCCGACATCTCGTGCACGCCCGCGGCGTCGATCCACCGGTTGTAGAAGTTGAACAGCGCGCAGACCGTGATGGCGTAATAAATGGCCTCGTCGGTCCAGCCCGCATCATGAAGCGGCTGCATGTCTTCCGCGGTGATTTTCGGCGCCTGATGGTTCACCTTGCGGATGAAACGGAACAGGGCCTTCTCCTTTTCGGGAAGCGATGAATTCTCCAGGTCGCGAAGCGCGCCCCACACCAACTCCTCGCTGCCCAGCAGGTGCGCCGCAACTGCGGCGTGGTATTTCGTTCAAAACGGACAGTCGTTCCCGTACGAAGTAAAGGCGGCGATCAACTCGCGGATCCCGGAGCTCAGCGGGCAGTCTCCGCGCATGATTTCTTGCGTGAACCCGCTGAGGTGTCCGGTTGCCTGCGGCCGGTAGGCGAACAGGTGCCAGATCTTCGGATATTCCTGTTCGCCAGCCTGGGCGATGCGGATGAGGTCCGTCACCGGGCTCGGCTGCGGACCGCCTTCGACGTCCGGCAGAAACATGGGCTCCACTTTCATGTTACCGGCCAGCCTGAGCCGGCCGAACATCGCCCGGAATGCCCAGATAGCCATCGCGCGCCACTTTGCCGGCTCGCTCCCGGTAAGCCGCCGGATCTGGCGGCGCCCATGTGGCGAGGCCGTCTACATAGCGGTTGTACATACAGAAGGCAGCGGCAATCAAGACGGTGTCGTGAATTTCCTGGTCGGTCGCGCCTTCCTTCCGGGCGCGCTCGACATCTTCCGGCTGCACGTTCTTACCGCCGCGCTGCACCTTTCCGGCGATGGCCAGCAGAGCTTTGAGCTTGTCCGAAACCTCCGCCTGCGAAAAGTCGCTCTTGACGTCGAGAACCAGTTGCTCGTCGCCCCCAAGGTGGTATGCGGCGATCGCGCCATGCGCGGTCTGGCAGTAGAAGCAATCATTCTGAGACGAGACGTAAGTGGCGATCAGTTCACGCTCGGCGGGAGAGAGCGTGCCCGGCGCGTGCAACAGAATCTCGGCAAGCTCGCAAAGCGGCTGCGCCGTTTCCGGGCGAAACGCAAAGAGACCGCGAATGCCGGGCAATCCCTCGGCAAGTCGAATGTGAGGCATGTCTGGTTTCCTAGATGCCGGCCGGCGGAGCGGCAGCAACTCCTTTGATTGAATCCACATATCCCTCCCGAGCCAGCCGTGCGCCCGACTCGCGGTATGCGGCAGGGTCTTCGGGAGCCCACGTGGCGAGCCCGTCCACATAGCGATTGTACATACAGAACGCCGCGGCAATCAGTACGGTGTCGTGAATTTCCTGATCTGTAGCGCCCTGCTGCCGCGCGCGTTCGATATCTTCGGACTGCACATTCTTGCCACCACGCTGCACCTTGCCGGCAACGGCCATCAGAGCCTTGAGCTTGTCCGAGATGGCGGCGCGCTCAGTACTTTGTTTGACGTCCAGGATGAGCTGCTCATTCCCTCCCAGGTGATAGGCGGCCACGGCCCCATGAATGGTCTGGCAGAAGAAGCAGTCATTTTGCGACGACACGTAGGTGGCGATCAGCTCGCGCTCTCCAGGCGTGAGCGTACTGGGACCGCGGAGCAGGACTTCGGCCAGCTCATTAAGCGGCTTCGCGGTTTCCGGCCGATAGGTCATCGGTCCTACAATTCCGGGCAATCCATCGGGAAGCTGAATGTGCGGCATCGTGTCCAATCTCCTCAAAGGTCGCAAAAACGTCCGTGCAAACTACCGAACATATGAGAAAGAACGGATGCCGGTCAATAACATACATCTACTAAGCCCAGGCCGCAACGAAATGAACCTTTTCCGAAGAAGATATCAGTGGACTACCCACGCGGCCCAACCGCAGATCCACGCGGCCACCAGGCAGTACTTCGAAATGAGATCCCCGTCGCCGTTTTCCCATCGGCGCAAGAGCCAACGACAAGCGACCCGGCCGGCCCAACTACCGCTGGAACAGGGGTCGCCGTCATCGTGAGGTGCCCAGGCTAAACTCATCGAGAGTTCATTCCTCTACCATGCCTAACCCGACCGGCTGGCGCGTGTTTCGACGACGTCGCGCAGCCAGGGCGGTTGGCCAAAATCTCGCAAGCGGAGGGCAAGCGGAACTCCTGATCATGCGCCTGACATAGCCATTGGTAAAGGCCCACAAAAGATAGCATCGCAAGGGCCGCCACGATACTGACTGTTTTCTGGATGTGCCTTAGCCAGAAACACTTCGATCACTTTTTACGGAAACTCGCTGGCGAAAGACAGCCGGAGAGGAAAGCCTGGTTTGCCGCTAGGCGGGCTTGGTTCCGACAGCCGAAGCCGTTGTGTGGATGGGGACGGCGGATGGGCGTTTTACCAACAACTCGCACAGCAGCGCTATCGCGGCGAGCGCGGCCGCCGTATAAAAGGCGGCCTTGTAATCGTGATACCGGTCATACAAGACTCCGCCGATGCGCGGGCCGATGATGCCGGCAACGCCCCACGCCGTGAATAGCAGACCGTAATTGATGCCGGCGTTCTTTGTGCCCCAGAAGTCCGCGGCGGCCACGCCGTTCACCGAAAGCTGCGTGCCATAGCACCAGTAGACGACGAATACCGCCAGATACAACGCGCCCACATTGCTCCCGGCGGCGTATAGCGCCGGCATGGCGATCATGGAGATTCCGATCATGGTACGCAGAACGTTGATGCGGCCCAGCTTGTCCGACATCCAACCCGACAGGATGCGGCCGGAGGCGTTGCCGAGCGCGCCCACCACCAGCGTCATGGTTGACAACGCGGCGGCGGCAATCCCGACGCTCCTGGCAAATGGGACCAGCTGACTGATGACCATGAGACCGGCCGAGCAACCCAACGCATAGCCCACCCACATCAAGTAGAACGTCGGCGTGCGGAGCATTTCGCTGGGGCTGAACTCGCGCAATGTGGCTGCGTGTTTAGAGGCGGCCGCAGGAGCCCAGCCCGCGGGCCGGTAACCCGCCGGTGGGTTCTTCAATAAAAAGGCTCCAGCCACGGTCATGACGAAGAAAATCGCGCCCAGGATCTGAAACGTCGCCGGAAGGCCGTAGTTCGGGATCAGCTTTAATTGCGACAGCGGACCAAAGATTGCGGATCCGGCGCCGTAACCGCCGACCGCCAGGCCCACGGCCAAGCCTCGTTTATCAGGGAACCACTTTGCCATAACGGGAATGGGGGTGGCATAGCCAAATCCGTTCCCCAGACCGCCGATCACGCCGAAGCATATAAAGAGGTACGTCAAACTGGTGGTGTAAGAGCAAAGAAAGAAACCCAGGCTCACCAGGATTCCGCCCGCCAGGGAACAGTAGAGGGGGCCGATCCGGTCCTGGATACGCCCGGCCACGACGAAGGTAAGCGCGAACACGACGACCGCGATGGTAAAGACCATCGAGGTGTCAGCGCGCTTCCACCCGAATTGTTTTTCGAGCGGAGCCACAAAGACGCTCCAGCCGTAAAGAGTGCCCAGCGCCAGATTCATGGACAGTCCGCCCACTACCCGCCACCACCTGTTGAGGGCGGGCTGTTGGTTTGCTTGGATGGAGCTGGTTGCCAAGGCTGAATCTCCTCTTCCCGATCACCGATTATTCTAAAGCTTCACACCGAAGTTTTTTTCCAGGTTGTCGTGGACGCGGCCGGCGTGCAGCCAGTCCAGCGAGAGCAGCCGGTTGCATGTGTTCATGTATTCCAGGCCGAAGCAGTTGGCCAGGAGTTCCTGTCCCCTG
>CAZFRV010000124.1:0-8823 GCA_964521445.1 uncultured Acidobacteriaceae bacterium | reverse complement strand
TGAACCACCTGAATCAAAAAAAACAAGGGCCGACTCGGTCGGCCCTTGTTGAATTCTTCCACTGCTTCGCGCTTACTTCTCATGCGATGACGGCAAGCGTCCGATCTTTTCGCCGACCATCTTCAGCCGCGGCGGCACAATCTTGATTTTCCGCTTTTTATACTTCTGCCGTTTTTCGGCTTCGGTCAGCAGCCAGTAGTCGATGGACTTGTTGACCTCGACCTCGGGACGCTTCTGGGCCAGGACGGCGCCGCCATCTCTCATCTCGGCGATGATCTGCTCGCGAGTCTGCGCGGAACCCGCCTTCTTCAGGAAGGTCTCAATGGCTTCAATCATGGTCATGCCGAGATAGCGAAACGGTCCCGAGTCGCGCTGGCGCGGTTCCACCGGACGTCCTGCGGAGAGTTTCACACGGTCCAGGTCGTCGAGAAATTTGTCCATGGCCTGGACGAACCTGTAGGCTTTGTCGCGCTCCCGGCGCGCGTGTGCCTCGGTGTTGCGAATCGCCCGGTCGATGCTGGGCACTCCGCCAGCTTTGGCGCTGTGTTTTTTTGGCATTATGTTTAGAGAACTCCGTCTAGTCGTCCAGCCAGGCCGCGATCGAACAGGTAAAACAAGTGGCTTACTGAATCCGTAAAATTATCATACTGCCGCCGCAGACTTGCAACCTCCTCTTGTAAATTTCTCCGACGCCGGCCACGGACCAGCCCTTCACACCTTCCTTTCAACTCCATTGCTTCTTCCTTCAGTGCGAAGAGAGTAAACGTTTCTTCGCCATCCTCGGTAAGATTCCTGAGTTTCCGGTCGGCAAAGCGGACTGTTAGCGCACAATTGCGCTGGATGGTCGTGGCAAGACGAGCCACGTCTCGCGTGTTGGGCTGGTTTACTGGAAACTGGGCATGCCGGTATGCGGCCAGCAACTGTATGAGAGTGTCCGGCTTTTTGTTCTTGAGCATCTTTTCATCCTCACGTCCGTTGGTTCCTCTCTGCTTACATCCGGGGCTTGAGGCAACGCAGATATTCGCTTTTTGTTCGCTACGATTGTTAGCCCCGGCAATCGCCGGGTCAAGCCACAAAATGTTGTGGTTTTGGGTGGGGTGCTCAAGAACGCAAGGGTTTGCGCATGTTACTTCCAGTATCGCTAGAGGTTGTAGTCTGCTCTAGCTCAAGGCCGCGAAGGATGACTCGACCCGGTATAGTATGCCTCACGGGCGGGGCGGTAGGCTCGGGGTATCCACAGGGGGCGGCGCAAGTTACCCGGACCGGGCGCGGGACGCGTCATACTCAACCAAAGCCGGTACTGCTCGTGCGCTTTGTTGGTGTCAACGAAGATGTCGCCATAGCGGTCATCGGCGCCGGCCTTGGCCACGACAACTTTCTGGTGCCAGCAATGCTGGCCGCTTACAGGATCGGGCTGGACGGGAAAAATCAGGTTCTGGTGAACACCCGCGTCTTCCCAGGGAATGCGCGAGGAATCGGGATCGTCGCTCGCAAATGGACGAACGCCATGAATCTGCCGCATCATCCATTGACCTGGGTTGACTTGCTTCAGATCCACCAGGGCGGTGGACCAGCGCTCGCCGCCCGAATTCTCTTGCAAGCGCCAGCGCCCCAGATGATGCGAGCAAGCAACCACGCCGGGCCTGATTCCTTCCGTGACCCAGACGCGGTCGATGAAATATCCGATGACGGTCTCCAGGCGCACCAATCCTCCCGTGCTGATGCCCAGACGGTCCGCGTCCCGTGGGTGGATCCACACCGGATTGGTGTGCGAGATTTCATAAAGCCACTTGGCATTGCCGGAGCGACTATGGATCAAGGTGGGCAGGCGGAAGGTGGGCAGCAATAGCATTTCACCCTTGCCAGGATCGATGTTGTCGCGATGAACGTGGCTCCTGACATAGGTAGGGATTGTGTATTCGGGCCACTTCCACTCTTTGAGCGTCTTAGAATAAAACTCCAGCTTGCGCGATGGAGTAGGAAAGCCGGCGTAAGCCGCGCCATCAATCCTCACTCCGACCGCTTCGTCATTGGCGGACACAACGCTGGTGATGGGATCAACTGTGGCGTTGGCGAGTTGCGCTTCCGGTACCGGTCGTTCATGCGTGCCATACACATTTTCTTCCACCAGGTAGGCGCCGTACTTGCGCATGTAGTCGAGAGGCGTGAGATTCTCCTTCCGCGCGGCTTCTGGAAGCCCGGGGACGCTGTTCTCGAAGATCCAACGATAGTATTCAGCGATCTTTAGCTTCTCCCCGGGCCGGTAAGGCGACTCGAAGTACTTGCGGATTCCCAGTGACCCATCGGGATCAATGCGCCACGACAACTCGATCCAGAACTCGTCTTCTTCCCAGACCTCTCCCAAACCGGCAGCGTGGTGCGCTTGATACGTGAGGTCGAAGTATTGGCCTTGCTTCTCCAAGGCAACGCGCAACACCGGTTGACGAAAGCCGATCCAGCGCGCGGCATGGGTTTCCTGGCTCATGAGGTCATGGCGCTCAGAAGCATGACCCATGGGCAGCACGTAATCGGAAAACCACGCGGTTTCGCTCCAGGTGGGCGAGAGGCAGGCATGGCACTCGACTTTGCTTTCATCGGTCAGGGCCTCAATCCAGCTCATGCCGTCGGGATTGGTCCAAACCGGGTTGTACACCCGCGTGAAGTACATGGCCAGCTTGCCGCGGCCTTCCTTGAGGAAGTGCGGCAGAAGAAAACTCATTTCAAAAAATGCCAGGGGGTACTCGGGAGCCCACATCATCTCGTTCCAGGCATTCGGTGAAGGCGGCATCAAGGGCGGTGCAGGGATGAATTTGTTCCATCCGCTGGGCGTGGTTCCACCGGGCGTGCCCACGGCGCCTGCCAGGACGGTGAGAAACTCCAAAGCGCGCGAGACTTGCCATCCACCCAGGTTTCCGGCTGCCGCATTGCGCCAGACGTGCGTGGCTACCGCGGAGCCCGCGCGGCCGACTTCACGCGCGACCTCCACGATCAAGCCGGCGTCAACACCAGATTCCTTGGCCGCGAATTCCGGTGTATACAGCGCGTACGTTCGCTTGAGCGCTTGAATAAAGTGTTCGAACGTCTGCGGCTCGGCAGGGAACTCGCAGCGCAGATACTCTTCCCAGTTGACCCAGCGGCGGACGAAGTCCCGATCGTAAAGGTTTTCTTCCAGCAGTACGCGGCACATGGCCAGCAGCATGGCCGCCTCAGAGCCGGGCCAAGGCGACAGCCAGTAATCAGCCTTCGAAGCCGTGTTGGAGAGACGCGTATCCACTACGCAGATCTTGGCGCCCCGGGCCTTGCCGTCGATTATTCTTTGCGCGTGCGGATTGAAATAATGGCCGGCTTCGAGATGAGAGCTCAGCAGCAGAATGAAGCGAGCGTTGGCATAGTCCGGGGAAGGCCGGTCCAGTCCGTGCCAGAACGCGTACCCCGCGCGGGCCCCGGCGGAACAGACGTTAGTGTGGCTGTTGTGACCGTCAATGCCCCAAGCATGGAGAACCCGCTGGTTGTAGATCAACTCATGCCCGGGACGGCCAACGTGATACATGATTTCATTCTTGCGGCCTTCCTGAAGCGCTTTGCGAATACGCGCGCCGATGTCATCCAGGACCTGGTCCCAGGTCACGCGTTCCCATTTCCCATCACCACGCTTGCCCGAACGCCGCAACGGATACAAGATCCGCTCCGGATCGGTGACCTGATTGATGGTCGCCGGACCTTTGGCGCAGTTGCGACCTCGGCTGCCTGGATGCGCGGGGTTACCTTCAAACTTCTGAATGTTCATCTTTTGTTTATCGACGTAGGCCATCAGTCCGCAACCAGCCTCGCAATTGAAGCAGATGGTGGGTATCAGTGAATAGTGTCGCTCGACTTTGCGCGGCCACTGGGATGCGTCGTACTCCGTCCAATCATCCCAGCGATTCGCTGGAGGGAAGCCGGAGAGTCCCCCTTGGGGAGCTTCGAGTTCGAGCGCGGCGGGATTGAGAGGGAGGTTGGGGTCCATGTTTCCTTATCAACTCAGAGGGACTGATTGTCCGGCCTTGACCCACACGTCTTCAAACCACCATACTCCGGCCAAAGCGAGTACGGCAGCCGCGGCCATGATGTGGACGGCAGGGAAGGCCCAAAGTAACAGGATGGGCAACACCAAGCCGGCGCCGATCGCCAACGTCCAGAATCGCGATTTCAAATTCCCGCGGATCAAGTGTTGCTTCGCGAGCCGCACGTCTTCGCTGGCGTGAGGAAGCGCCAGCTCGACGAGGGTCATGCATAAACCAAGCGTCAGAAAGAACAGCAAGAGAACGAGTGCGGGCCAGCCGATGCGTGGCCGGGAATATAACGCTGCCAGCATCCAGATCGCCGAACCGGCAATGAAGGCCTGCACCAGCAGATGCCAGAAAAAGAGCGGAGACTGCCACAAATCGCGACCTTTGGCTTGCGCGAAGAGGATCGCAGAGTAACACGCGCTGGCAGCAGCCAAGAGCGCTGTCGCGATCATCAGCACCCCCGGCACTTCGCCGAGAACGATTCCGCTCAGCAGCCACAGCACGCAGAGCGCCCCGAACGCCATCAGGATGTACGCGCCGATCACCAACCATGAGCGAAAGTTGGGCTTGGTCAGTAGGTAATAGAAACGGTCGGGCCGCTTGAGATCGAAGATGAGCAAGAGCCCGGTGAAGCCCAGCGCGACCAGCGCGATGAGCGGGCTCAGAATCGTGGAGATCGGTCCTGCCGCGCGACCATGCAAGAGCGCCGCCACCAGCATTACGCCGGCCGCAATTGATTTGGTCCAAAGATATGCGCCAATCTTCCAACCCCAGGGCGCGGGATGGGCGACATCGTAAACTTCGCGCGAGACGGAATAATCAAAAGCTTGTGCCTGCGTGCCCTCATCGCGCTGCTCAGCAAACGCGTAGCCATTTTGATGCGACAGTCGTGTTGGTTGGAGGAGATCGCCTTCCATGCCGACGTAATACAGTTTCGGTTGCGTACCCTTCTCAGGTTTGCGGACGAATACTTTCTGTGTCGCGACAATGCGGCTGGCCTTGCCGGCGGGATCGTCGAGGTCGCCGGCGATAATCGCTTGTGTGGGGCAAACGATCACGCACGCCGGCTCAAGGCTGGCCTCCACGCGATGCGCGCAGAAGTTGCACTTGGCAGCAGTGTTGCTGTTGGGGTCAATATAGAGAGCGTCATAAGGGCAGGCCTGCATGCAACTTTTACAGCCGATGCAGCGTTGGTTGTCAAAATCGATGATTCCGTCAGAGCGTCGGTAGAGGGCGTTGGTGGGACAGATCGTGGCGCAGGGGGCCGAGTCGCAGTGATTACATCTCATCACGCCGAAGTGGCGGCTGGTGTTGGGAAACTCGCCCTTCTCAATGTACTTGACCCACGTGCGAAATACGCCAAGCGGTACCCGGTGTTCTTCTTTGCACGCCACAGTGCAGGCGTGACAGCCAATACATCGGTCCTGGTCGATAACAAATCCGTATCGCATGGCGCAAACTTCACATTGTACTTGAGCTTGCGCCGTGCGGATGACGTTACGGCCTAAAGCTGCAGCCTTACTTGGCGGTCACTGTCAATTCGATGCGACTGTTCCGGGCTCGCCCTTCCTGCGTATCATTGGACGCCACCGGGCGATCCTGACCAAACCCTTGGGTCGAGATTCTTTGCGCCGAAATGCCTTGACCAACCAACAAAGCCTTGATGGCGTCGGCGCGGTTGAGTGATAGCGATTGGTTAGCGTCCGCCGAGCCGGTATTGTCGGTATGGCCGGACAACTGGATTTGCGCGTTCGGATACGCCTTCAAGACCTGAGTCAGGTTGTTGACCGTCTGCTCCGAGCCCGGCGTAAGCTGAGTGGAGCCCGTGGCAAAGCCCATGTGATCGAAGACGAAGGTCCGGGGCGCAGCCTGCGTGTTATCAGCCAGGAACTGGGCCAGATTGTAGTTGATGGATCCTGTAGGGACAGAAATGTTGAAGCCCCCCGGCAATGTAAGCTTAGCCAGGGCATTCGTGGCCTGTGATGTGAGGTCGGGCACGCCTGCGCGCGGGGTTCGCGGCCGTAGAAACATCAGCAGGGCCAGAGCACCGAGAGCAATCAAGATGAGCGGAAGCCAGCGTCCCAGCCCGGAGCGCGTCGGTTCCGTGTGCGAACGATCAACGTAGGGCTCGCGGCGAACATCGCGAACATCTGTCGTGTCGTAACGTGGGGCCTGGGTGGCAGTGTCTCGCGTGCGTGGCACCACCGTCGGACCGCCGGTGAGAATCTGCGACAAGCCGGAGGGAGCTGCGGCCGCGATGTCAGATTTTTCGTTCAAGAGGCTAACGGCAAGGCCATTCGCGTCAAGACTTTGGGCGGCGGCGCGCTTGCCCAAAACCCCCATAATCAGCGGAGCTGCAAGGCTCAATAGTGAGGTTGCCGAAGACGAACTCACGCCGCCGGAGCGCGCGAGCAAGTCAGAAACCGATGAAGCCTTGCCTGGGAAGATCTTGCCCAGGAGTTGCTGGCCGGAGCCCAACATGCTGCTGGTGGTGCTTCCACCGCTGAAGAGGGATCCAATATTGTCCACGGCGGATCCAAAACCACCGTCGCGGATCAGCCCCCCGAGATTGTTGATGCCTTCGCGGGAAGAAACCATGTTGGTCAATCCGCTGAGGATGCTGGGCACTGCACCGTTCAACGTCTTTTGTGTGGAGGATTCAGACTCTCCCACCAGTGTGCTCGCACTGCGTACCGTATCCGGCGTCAGGTAACCTTTGACTGCTTCCATGAGGCTTCCGGGTCTCAAGAATTGAGAAGCGGCCATATCGTAGACCTCCTTCGTGAGTCAGATTGAATCTCTGGACTTGCAAAGGGGATGCCATCGTGAAATCTTGCAGTTGCCCCCTCACATCTTTATTTGCTGCTCACGTTTGGAGTGGATAAGCTTGTGCGGGGACCAGACGGAAACTCTGACGCAGGTGTCCCCGGGCAGCGCCTGGGCGCGGCCTGCACACCTGGAGCGACTAGCCAGAGACATATCTGGGTAACTCAGGCCTGGAGGTGAAGCGAAACTCTCCCGGGAAGAGTGACTCTGCCCGGAAGTCGACTTCCGCCCCTTCTGACAAGCGTATGACGATGCAGGGCATGGCATGGGTGGGCCTCGCTGCCGTCCTTCGTGAACATTGGTATAGTGAGTTAAGAAAGGAAGCGCCGATCAGCGTGTTCGAGTTCCACGTATCACGGACTGTGCGGGACCGTTGCGGTTTTGCCGACGCTCTGTTCCGGCTGAACGGCAACGTGGTCTTTGCGAACCTGGCTGCCAGTCGAGAGTTCGCCCACAGAATGAACTCTGTCCGCGATGCCGAGCGGCACCCGGAACGCGCTGTGCAGCCCGGCGCACTGCATGCCATGGGCCTGATCGACGAAGCCTTGCACGTGGCAGCAGAAGAATATCGCCGTCAGCGCGATCCACTGGTGATGCTGGATGCCTTGACCTGGTTCGCCTCCCGATTGGGCGGCGAGGCGCTTGACCGTACTCTGCTGACTTTCACCGAGCTCTTTCCCACGGTCGCCGTTTATCGCGGCAGACAAACAGCGTCTGAATGGCTGGCCGGTTCCACCGCGGGAATCCCGCATCGGGCTGTGGTCTTGGAAGAGCTGATCATGCTCTGGCTTGCCAACCTCAATCCGGCGTTTCAGAGGTTCCAGGAGTTGTTCGATGATCAGCCGCTTGCCGCCGCCAGCTCTTATCCCGAGCTCACAGCCGCGTTGCACGAGTATTTCGAAACGCGTCCCCGCTTTGGCGACGAAAATCAGAACCTGATGGATTTTTTGCGCGCACCGGCGCTGGCTGCGCCCGACTCGCTCGAAGGACAACTGGCTTTCATTCGCCAAAAATGGGCCGGACTGGTGGGCGATCTGACGAGCAGGTTGCTCACTGCGCTCGACGTGTTGAAAGAAGAGGAAGTTGCCATCTGGATGCGTTTCCATCCTCCGGGCGATCGAGTTGGCGGCCAGGCCCGGGGAGATTCCAGCGCCGCCGCGGTCCCTCAGTTCAGCAGCAGCGAACACGAGTACGAGCACTTCACGCCCGACCAGGAGTGGATGCCGCGCGCCGTGATGGTAGCCAAAAGCGTGTACGTGTGGCTGGACCAGTTGTCGCGGACCTACAGGCGCCCGGTGCACCGGCTTGATCAGATTCCCGATGAGGAACTGGACTTGCTCGCCCGTCGCGGCTTCAACGGATTGTGGCTGATTGGATTATGGGAGCGAAGCCGCGCCTCGCAGCGGATCAAGCAGATGTCCGGCAATCCGGAAGCTGCGGCGTCCGCCTACTCGCTCCACGACTACAAGATCGCAGACGAACTTGGCGGCGAACAAGCCTGCGCCAGTCTTCGCGCCCGCGCCTGGGCCCGCGGCATCCGCCTGGCCAGTGACATGGTGCCCAACCACATGGGTATTGATTCACGATGGGTCATTGAGCACCCTGACTGGTTCCTCTCATTGCCTTACAGTCCGTTCCCCGCATATAGCTTTCACGGTCCCGATATCGCTGGCGATGAGCGTGTGGAAATCAAGATCGAAGATCACTATTTTGACCGTACGGACGCCGCGGTTGTCTTCCGGCGGATGGACCGCTTGACCGGCGATACCCGTTACATCTACCACGGCAATGACGGCACCAGTTTCCCCTGGAACGATACTGCCCAACTGAACTACTTGAAGAGCGAGGTGCGCGAGGCGGTCATTCAGAACATCCTGCATGTCGCGCGAAATTTTCCTATCATCCGTTTCGATGCTGCCATGACTCTCGCCAAGCGTCATTACCAGCG